>NZ_JANEWJ010000001.1:0-361343 GCF_028069755.1 Citrobacter sp. Igbk 16
ATTATAAAATACATCTAAATCAACCACTTGTACAAAACACAACCATAGCACTGAATGATAAAAAAAAATCTTCACTCGCAACTAAAATAGACTCGCTATCATCATTAACTTTATTTATTACCGTCATTCATTCATGAATGTCTGTTTACCCCTATTTCAACCGAATGCTCTGCGTTCGGTTTTTTTTTACCCTTCTTTACACAAACATCACTGTTCTGTGCTACCGATGAAAAACTATAACGACTATTAACTATCTCACCTGTTCACCATCGCTTATAAATCAGGCAAATAATTTCTTGTTATTTAATGCTAAATCTGTAGGTTTCATACCTCTATTTGTACTGGTAGTGACCGGCTGTACACGTTTGCATTGCCTGCCTGGCAACGATACACAACAATAAAAAATGCAGCTCACCGGATGTTGCGTAAGTATGGCAATTCATACATTACCCTTTATACTGCCCCTTCATCTTTAGCGTCGTTTTAACAGGTCATAAACACGAATGAGTCAGTCTGACACAACGGCTTCTACCCGATTCTCCCTGCTTCCGGGAAGTATTACCCGTTTCTTCTTATTACTGATCGTGGTGCTGTTGGTGATGATGGGCGTGATGGTCCAGAGCGCGGTCAACACCTGGCTAAAAGATAAGAGCTATCAGATTGTCGATATCACCCACGCAATTCATAAAAGGGTGGATACCTGGCGATACGTGACCTGGCAAATCTATGACAATATTGCAGCGACAGCCAACTCATCGACTGCCGACGGGTTACAGGAAACCCGACTCAAGCAAGATGTCTACTATCTTGAAAAACCCCGTAGAAAGACTGAAGCACTGATTTTCGGCTCGCATGACAGCTCTACGTTGGAAATGACCCAACGTATCTCAACCTATCTGGATACACTGTGGGGCGCGGAGAATGTCCCGTGGTCAATGTATTATCTGAATGGTCAGGACAATAGCCTGATTCTTATCTCAACGCTGCCGCTGAAAGATCTCACCTCCGGCTTTAAAGAGTCGACAATTGGCAATATTGTCGATTCGCGCCGCGCTGAAATGTTACAGCAGGCCAATGCGCTCGATGAACGTGAAAGCTTCTCATCCCTTCGCCGGTTGGTCTGGCAAAACGGCCATTACTTCACGTTACGCACAACCTTTAATCAACCGGGACATCTGGCAACCGTGGTCGCGTTTGACCTGCCGATTAATGATTTGATCCCCCCGGGCATGCAGTTGGACAGCTTTCACCTGGAGCCTGATGCCACGTCTACGGCTGAACATCTCAGTGAAAAAGAGTCACCTGACAGCGTCAGCATCAACTTTAACAATAGCAAGATTGAGATCTCCTCAGCGCTAAATTCAACGGATATGCGACTGGTCTGGCAGGTTCCCTTTGGGTCATTACTGCTTGATACGCTGCAAAGCATTCTGCTGCCGTTGTTACTGAATATCGCTCTGCTGGCGCTGGCGCTGTTTGGCTATACCACTTTCCGCCACCTTCCTGCCCGTTCAAACGAAGTGGCGCCAAACCTTGTCGCAAATAATGAACTCCGGGTGCTTCGCGCAATCAATGAAGAAATTGTTTCGCTGCTGCCGCTGGGATTATTGGTACACGACCAGGAATCCAACCGCACGGTTATCAGCAATAAAATTGCCGACCATCTGCTGCCACATTTAAATCTGCAAAATATCACCAGTATGGCGGAACAGCATCAGGGGGTCATCCAGGCCACAATCAATAATGAATTGTATGAGATCAGGCTGTTCCGCAGCCAGATCTCAGCCCGCACGCAGATCTTTATCATTCGCGACCAGGATCGCGAAGTACTGGTCAATAAAAAGCTGAAACAAGCACAGCGACTGTATGAGAAAAACCAACAGGCTCGCGCCGCCTTTATGCAAAACATTGGTAGCGCACTGAAAGATCCTGCCAAAACGCTGGCCATAAATGCTGCTGCACTCAATACGCCCGACAGCCAGAAACTGGCAAACCAGGCAGACGTGCTGGTACGTATGGTCGATGAGATTCAGTTGGCCAATCTTCTGGAAAGCGATGACTGGAAAAGTGAATCAACGCTGTTTTCCGTGCAGGCGTTAATTGACTACGTCGTGCCTGAAGTACTGCCAGCCATCAAGCGTAAAGGGTTACAACTGCTGATTAAAAATCACCTGAGCGCCAATGATGAGCGCCGCGGCGACCGCGATGCCCTGCGTCGTATTTTGCTGCTGCTCATCCAATATGCCGTGACCACGACGCAGATTGGCAAAATTACGCTGGATGTCGACCAGGATGAATCGGAGGCAGAGCGTCTGACCTTCCGTATTCTGGATACGGGGGAAGGCGTCGCGCTGAATGAAATTGATAATCTGCACTTCCCGTTCATCAATGACACGCAGAGCGATCGATATGGCAAAGCGAATCCACTCACGTTCTGGTTGTGCGATCAGCTAGCACGCAAATTGGGTGGACATCTGAATATTAAAGCGCGGGAAGAACTTGGAACGCGTTATATCGTCCATGTTAAGATGCCGCTACATGACCAACATGCTGATAATGAAGAACGGTTGTTGGATGACGTCTGCGTGATGGTTGACGTCACCTCGAATGACGTACGCAGCATTGTATTGCGTCAGCTGGAAAACTGGGGAGCAACCTGCATCACCCCCGATGAGCGACTGAATAGTCAAGAATATGATCTCTTTATCACTGATAATCCGTCTAATCTTACTGCCTCAGGCTTGCTTTTAAGCGATGATGAGTCTGGCGTGCGAAAAATTGGCCCCGGTCAGCTGCGCGTCAACTTTAATATGAGCAATGCTATGCAGGAAGCTGTCCTGGAGCTAATAGAAGAACAACTGGCGCAAGAAGAGATCCAGGAACTCCCCCTCGGCGGTGATGAAAACGCCGAACTTCATGCCAGTGGTTACTATGCACTCTTTGTAGACACAGTACCGGATGATGTTAAGAGGTTGTATACTGAGGCAGCAACCAGCGATTTCGCTGCGTTAGCCCAAACGGCCCATCGCCTGAAAGGCGTGTTTGCCATGCTTAATCTGGTACCCGGCAAGCAGTTATGTGAAGCGCTGGAACATCTTATTCAAGAGAAAGATGCTCCAGGTATAGAAAAGTACATCAGCGACATTGACGTTTACGTCAAGAGCTTGCTGTAGCAAGGTAGCCCAATACATGAACACTATGAACGTAATTATTGCCGATGACCATCCGATTGTACTGTTCGGTATTCGTAAATCACTTGAACAAATCGAGTGGGTGAACGTTGTCGGCGAATTTGAAGACTCCACTGCACTGATCAACAATTTGCCTAAATTAGATGCTCATGTGTTGATTACCGATCTCTCAATGCCGGGAGATAAATATGGTGATGGGATCACGTTAATTAAATATATCAAACGCCATTTCCCGAGTCTGTCGATCATCGTTTTGACCATGAACAACAACCCGGCCATCCTAAGCGCGGTGCTGGATCTCGACATTGAAGGGATCGTGCTGAAACAAGGTGCGCCAACTGACCTGCCTAAGGCGCTGGCGGCGCTGCAAAAAGGTAAGAAATTCACCCCGGAAAGTGTCTCTCGCCTGCTGGAAAAAATCAGCGCCAGCGGCTATGGCGACAAACGCCTGTCACCGAAAGAAAGTGAAGTTCTGCGCCTGTTTGCCGAAGGTTTCCTGGTGACTGAAATCGCTAAGAAGCTCAATCGCAGTATTAAAACCATCAGTAGCCAGAAAAAGTCTGCAATGATGAAGCTCGGCGTGGAAAACGATATCGCCCTGCTGAATTACCTGTCATCCGTGACGTTAAGCCCGTCAGACAAAGAGTAATTCGTTTTCATATCATCTGCCTGAAGGCATCGCGTTTATCTGGCCTACGAACAATACAGCGTTGTGTATGTTCTGTAGGCCGGATAAGGCAAACACCACTACCCAGCCTCTTTTATCCCCGCGTTTTTCTCACGCGTTCCGCATAGACGGTCAACGTCTGCTTCAGCACGTCTAACGTCACCGGCTTGGACAAACAGCTGTCCATTCCCGACTCCAGACAACGCTGCTTCTCTTCCGCCAGAGCATTGGCCGTCACACCAATCACCGGCAGCGTTAGCCCCAGTTGGCGAATACGCTGCGTCAAACGATAGCCATCCATATTCGGCATGTTGACGTCGCTCAGCACAATATCAATATGGTTTTTACTCAACACATTGAGCGCGTCCACACCGTCGTTGGCGGTTTTACACTGATACCCCAACGATCCGAGCTGATCGGCCAGTAAACGGCGGTTAATCGGATG
This sequence comes from Citrobacter sp. Igbk 16, assembly GCF_028069755.1. Classification (NCBI taxonomy): domain Bacteria; kingdom Pseudomonadati; phylum Pseudomonadota; class Gammaproteobacteria; order Enterobacterales; family Enterobacteriaceae; genus Citrobacter; species Citrobacter sp. Igbk 16. The sequence continues at coordinate 4,304 of NZ_JANEWJ010000001.1, forward strand.
ATCGTCAACCACCAGAATCATCATGTCATCGTTTGTGGCGCCCACTTTGTCCGGAGCTGGCAGCGCGGTGGAAAGCGCTTCACTCCCCAGTTCAACGCTGTAGATATGCGCCAGCAGCGCGGGCAACTCGTGCGGTGATGCCACGCTGTGCACCCACTCTCCAGGCGTTCTTTCCAGTGGAATACCAATGTGGCGACGACAGAAAATCACCGTGGCTCGTCCCTTCCACGTCTGCTCCAGCACATCATCAGCAATCAATACATCATTTGCATCAGGTTGCTGCCCCTCATAACGCAGCACCGTCATCCCGGTACGCGTGAGGCTGGATTCGATAAAGTGATAGAGTGACGCGTTTCGCACGGCCAGCCAGCAGCGAGTGCTGGCAAGACCATCCACACTTTTATTCTGTGGGTACTGGGCACCATACAGCGGTATCCGCAGCGTAAACTGGCTCCCCATACCCGGTTCAGAATCGACGGAAATATCCCCGTCCATCATGCTGATCAGTTTCTCACAGATAGCCAGACCCAACCCGGTCCCCTGGAAATTACGCTGCACGCCCGTCCCCACCTGGAAGAAGGGATCGAACAGGCGAACAACTTCTTTAGCCGGGATCCCCACGCCAGTATCACGCACACGAATGCTGAGGTAGTCGCCGCTGCACTGAACATGCAGCACAATACAGCCGGTATCAGTAAATTTAATCGCATTACTCAACAGGTTAGAAATAACCTGCTGTAAGCGCATCGGATCGCCATTTAATGCCACGGGCACATCCGGTTCGATGAAACAGTACAATCCCAGTTGCTTGCGTACCACCAGCGGCAGATAGTTGGCCGTAATATGGCTCATCACTTCACGCGGTGAAAATTCGCGCGGTTCAATCTTCAACTGTTCGGATTCAATTTTCGAGAAATCAAGAATATCGCTGATAATCTTCAACAACAGGCTGGAGGAATTATTCATCGCCGTCACCAGGCGATCCACTCCGCTGGGCAGTTCTTTCGTTTGCAGCAGGTCAAGGTTACCGATAATGCCATACAGCGGCGTGCGTAGCTCATGACTCACCGTTGCAAGGAACATTGATTTTGACTGGCTGGCCTGTTCCGCCGCCTGCGCCATCTCCTGTAACGACTCTTCCATTTTCACGCGAGCACTCACATCGACCAGGACGCATATCGCTACGTTCTCATTGCGATAACGTGAATGCACAAAGCTGATTTGCAGATTAGTATTATTGCTGGTCAACACATCGACGAAATTAACCTGCTGGCCGCAGATAATTTGCGTCAACCGTTGCCTGTCTTCATGCGTCAGCATGTTGAGATAGGTATGCGCCAGCTCGTTGCTCAGAATGTTAATGCCATCAATTGTGCGCAGAATACAAATACCGACCGGCGCAGAAGCCACGATTTTACGGTTAAACTGCTCATGCTCTTCCAGGCGTTGGGCATCGCTTTCCGCTGGAATAAAAATACGCCGCTCATACATGCGCGTCAGCATAAACAACGCCGCACCTACCAGCACATTCAGCAGAACCGCATTCAGGATCATCATGCGTATCCGCTCCAGCACCAGATCGACCGGCACGGAGTACACAATACTGAGCGAGGATGGCGGCAGGTTTTTCTTTAACACCAGATTGCGAAAACCCGGCGTGTAGCCAAACCACGAGCGCTCCTGCATCCAGCGCGGTTCAGACTTAATAGTGCCTTCAGGACCGGTGAGTGAAATCAGCGCATGACCATTTTCATCAAGGATGGTCACCCCCATCGGCAAACTGCCCGGCGTGAAGAAGTTCTCCATGCGAATCGGCTGTTCCACACCCAGCAACGCCTGCAGACGATTGGCAAGATAGACCGGCGTCAGCGCATAAAAATACCCCACCCCTGGACGTGGCCCCTGGCTTATCCAGAACAGGTTATTGCCGTTTTCTTCCTGCGGGGCATTGCGATACTTAATGATGCGCTCATGCAGCGCTTTCAGCGCCTCGTCACGTTCGACAGGCATATCCCGCAGACCAAAATTGGCCATACAGAGGTTATCGCTGCCGATCAGGAACACGCGGTTCAAATCATAAGCCGCTGAGAAATTGTCGCGCCAGTAGCGCATAAACCACGCTAATGACTCCAGCGAGCCACGCCAGGCATTACCCATCACCGCACAGTCGGAATCAGCAAACAGCGGTTCAAAATTCGGCACCACGGTTTTATCATCCCGTGCCCGCAATGACATCACGCCGTTTTCTGCCGTTAACCGGTTTTCAGCAATGTATTTCAGCTCTTTTATCACGTCAGAAGTACGCTGAATGTAGCGTTGGGCCTGATCGGAGCTGAGATTAAACTCCTGGCGGATCTCAGACTCTCGCTGGTGCAGCGCATTCACAATGTAGAACACCGAAACAAAAGCAATCAGACACCAGACCAGTAAGGCCAGCGCTCTGAACAGGTAGCGTGAGACTTTTAGAGTTGAATGAACGGAAGCAAGGTATTTCAAAGGGGCGAAGCTCCGCCTCAGGATATCAATAGAGTGTGGTTAAGGTAGCGGTAAATGTCCGGCGTCGCAATGCCCTCTCTTTACGGGAATATGATACACCGCTCTGACACCGTTGTCTTAACCCCTGATAATCGTCGTTTGCCTAAAAAACACTGCACGGATGTGAGAATGCGCAAGCTGAGATGGCTGACGCGTCGTTTATACCCGCGACGTTTACGCAACCAAATGATCATGATGGCCATTCTGATGGTCATTGTGCCGACGATTTCTATTGGTTATATCGTAGAAACCGAAGGTCGGTCAGCAGTCTTATCTGAAAAAGAGAAAAAACTGTCATCGGTGCTCACTCTGCTTAACGGTGCGCTGGGCGATAGCTTTAGCCACTACGCGGATTTACCGCGTGAAGCGCGCATTCGGGCGCTGAATCTTGAGTTGGGCCCCATCACCGAACGGATAACCCAGGCATTTCCTGGCATCGGCGCGGGGTATTACAACAAGGCACTGGATGCAATCATCACCTACGCCCCCTCTGCGTTGTATCAAAGTAATGTCGGTATCACCATCACTGACGATCACCCCGGACGTGAAGTGATGAGCAGCAACGCACCTGTGGTTTTTTCCGGACGACAGGTTCGTGGCGACATCCTCAACTCCATGATCCCCATCGAACGGCAGGGTGAAGTTATTGGCTATATCTGGGCGAATGAACTGACGGAAGATATCCGCCAGCAAGCCTGGAAAATGGACGTCAGGATCATTGCCGTGCTGGCTGCCGGACTCATCAGTAGCCTGCTGTTGATTGTGCTTTTCTCTCGCCGTCTCAGTGCGAATATCGACATTATCACCGACGGGCTCTCCACGCTGGCGCAAAAAACACCAGCCCGACTGCCTGAACTGCCCGGCGAACTGGGACAAATCAGCCGCAGCGTCAATGCGCTGGCACAAACGCTTCGGGAAACCAAAACCCTTAATGACCTGATTATTGAGAACGCAGCAGACGGCGTCATTGCCATCGACAGACAGGGCGATGTCACCACCATGAACCCGGCGGCAGAGCAAATCACTGGCTATCAGCTTCATGAACTGGTCGGGCAGCCCTATGCAACCCTCTTTGCCGATACTCAGTTCTCCAGCCCGGTACTGGATACACTGGAGCACGGCACCGAACATGTCGCCCAGGAGGTAAGTTTTCCTGGTCGCGACCGCACCATTGAAATAAGCGTCACCACCAGCCGGATCCATAACGCGCATGGCGAGCTAATCGGAGCTCTGGTGATCTTCTCTGATTTAACGGCCCGCAAAGAGACACAGCGCCGGCTGGCACAAACGGAAAGGCTCGCGACGCTCGGCGAGTTGATGGCTGGAGTGGCGCATGAGGTACGTAACCCGCTGACGGCAATCCGTGGCTATGTACAGATCATCCGCCAACAAACGTCTTTACCAGAACATCAGGAATATTTATCCGTTGTGCTGAACGAAATTGACTCAATCAATAAAGTCATCCAGCAACTGTTGGATTTCTCTCGCCCGCGACAAAGCCAGTGGCAGCAGGTACGGCTCAATGCGTTGATTGAAGAAACGCTGATCCTCGTGCAAACCTCAGGCCTACAGGCTCGAATCGCATTTACCACAGAATTAGATGCCAGCCTGCCCGCCATCGTCGCCGATCGCGAACTCCTCAAGCAGGTGATCCTTAATATTTTAATCAATGCGGTGCAGGCGATAGCCGCACGGGGCGAAATTCGAATCCGCACCTGGCAATATTCAGCCTCACAGCAGGCGGTGATGATTGAAGATAATGGCAACGGTATCGATATTGCCATTCAGAAGAAAATATTCGACCCCTTCTTTACGACCAAAGCGTCAGGTACGGGTCTTGGACTGGCGCTAAGCCAGCGCATAATCAACGCGCATCAGGGGGATATCCACGTGACAAGTATGCCGGGCTGCGGCGCAACCTTCACCCTGATTTTACCTCTTAACCCGCAGGGAAATCCGTCAGAATGAAAACGACCTACCGTATTCTCATCGTTGATGACGAAGAAAATGTTCGCCGTATGCTTGCCACTGCGTTTTCCCTGCAAGGGCATGAGACGCACTGCGCCAGCGATGGAAAAGCCGCGCTGACTCTGTTTGCTGATACGCATCCTGACGTGGTACTGATGGACATCCGTATGCCAGAGATGGACGGTATTGATGCACTGAAAGCCATGCGCGCCCAGCAGCCGCGGATCCCCGTGATTCTGATGACGGCCTACGCCGAAGTGGAGACCGCAGTAGAAGCTCTCCGTAGCGGCGCGTTTGACTATGTGATTAAACCCTTTGATTTGGATGAGCTCAATCTGGTCATTCAGCGCGCACTACAGCTTCAGGCAATGAAGCAGGAGATCCGCAATCTGCATCAGGCGCTAAGCACCAGTTGGCAATGGGGGCATATCCTGACTACCAGCCCAGTGATGATGGATATTTGTAAAGACACGGCAAAAATCGCCCTCTCACAGGCGAACGTACTGATTAGCGGCGAAAGTGGCACAGGAAAAGAGCTGATTGCCCGCGCCATCCACTACAACAGTAAACGCGCCAACGGCCCCTTTATCAAAATCAACTGTGCGGCCTTACCGGAATCCTTACTGGAAAGCGAACTGTTTGGCCACGAAAAGGGGGCATTTACCGGTGCACAAACCCTACGCCAGGGGCTGTTCGAACGCGCGCATCAGGGAACGCTTCTGCTCGACGAGATTGGTGAAATGCCGCTGGTTCTGCAGGCCAAACTGCTGCGTATTTTGCAGGAAAGAGAATTCGAGCGCATCGGCGGACACCAAACTATCCGCGTCGATATCCGTATTGTTGCCGCCACCAACCGCTGCCTGCAAACAATGGTGAAGGAAGGAACGTTCCGCGAAGACCTGTTTTATCGGCTTAACGTGATTCATCTGACCCTTCCCCCGTTACGCGAACGCCGCGAAGACATCGCCCTGTTAGCGAATCACTTTTTACAAAAATTTAGCTCAGAAAATCAGCGGGATATCATTGAGATCGATCCCACGGCGATGTCCATGCTTACCGCCTGGCCATGGCCAGGGAACATTCGTGAACTGTCTAACGTCATCGAACGCGCGGTGGTCATGAATACCGGTGCGGTGATTTTTGCCGAAGACCTGCCTGCGCAGTTCCGATCGCCTGTCAGTACCGTAACAGAGGTAAAAGCAGTTCAGACCGGAGGACGCAATCTGAAGGAAGAAATTAAGCGTGAGGAAAAACGCATCATCCTTGAGGTGCTCGACAATCAGGATGGCAACCGCACCCGCACCGCGCTAATGCTGGGGATCAGTCGGCGCGCTCTGATGTACAAATTGCAAGAGTATGGTATTGATCCGTCAGGCTCCTGATACCTAAATTTGCTATGCAGAATTTTGCACACTGCGCAAAAATCTGCATAGCAACTCCACATCCCCCTCGCCAGCTAATAAAAATAAATCATAAAATTCAAATAATTAAAAAATAATTTCGCTATTTGTCATTCTGGCACCCGGCTTGCAATTCCCTGAGCGTACCCAAAATGGAGTATGCAAAAGGGAAACATAATGAAAACAAAACTGATTACTTTACAAGACGCAGCGAGCTTCTTTCGTGACGGCATGACCATCATGGTCGGCGGTTTTATGGGGGTTGGCACGCCACCTCGCCTTGTCGAAGCCTTACTTGAATCTGGCGTCAGGGATTTGACGTTAATTGCCAACGATACCGCATTTGTCGATACCGGTATCGGCCCCTTAATCGTCAATGGTCGCGTGAGCAAAGTGATTGCCTCGCACATTGGCACCAACCCTGAAACCGGTCGCCGCATGATTGCCGGTGAAATGGACGTACAACTGGTGCCGCAAGGCACTCTGATTGAGCAAATTCGCTGCGGTGGCGCAGGCCTTGGCGGTTTTCTCACGCCAACCGGTGTCGGCACCGTAGTGGAAGATGGTAAGCAGACCATGACGCTCGATGGCAGAGTCTGGTTGCTCGAACGTCCATTACGTGCCGATCTGGCGCTAATCCGCGCACACCGCGCTGACACGCTTGGCAACCTGACCTATCAACTTAGCGCCCGTAATTTTAACCCACTGATTGCCCTCGCCGCCGACATCACACTGGTTGAACCGGATGAAATGGTCGAGATCGGTGAACTCCAGCCAGACCATATCGTTACCCCCGGTGCCGTTATCGACCATATCGTCATTCCACAGGAGAGCTAATCATGGATGCTAAACAACGTATTGCGCGCCGTGTGGCGCTTGAGCTTCACGATGGGGATGTCGTCAACCTGGGGATTGGTCTGCCGACAATGGTTGCGAACTACCTGCCCGCTGACATTCATATCACATTGCAGTCAGAAAATGGTTTTCTCGGTCTGGGCCCGGTCACGACCGCGCATCCAGACCTGGTAAACGCCGGTGGGCAACCGTGCGGGATTTTACCAGGCGCGGCCATGTTTGATAGCGCCATGTCGTTTGCGTTAATTCGCGGCGGCCATGTCGATGCCTGCGTGCTCGGTGGGTTACAGGTCGATGAACAAGCCAACCTCGCCAACTGGGTGGTTCCCGGAAAAATGGTTCCCGGCATGGGAGGGGCGATGGATCTGGTGACCGGCGCGCGCAAAGTGATTATCGCGATGGAGCATTGTGCAAAAGACGGCTCAGCGAAGATCCTCCGACATTGCACCATGCCGCTGACGGCACAACATGCGGTGCATATGCTGGTGACCGAACTCGCCGTTTTCCGTTTCATTGACGGAAAAATGTGGCTTACGGAAATCGCGGAAGGATGCGATATCGCCACGCTGCGTGAAAAAACCGAAGCGCAGTTTGATGTCGCCGCCGAGCTGATTATCCTGAGAGGTGATGCATGATCGGCCGCATTGCTCGTTTTATGACGCGCGTGGTCAGCCGCTGGCTGCCTGACCCGCTGATTTTCGCCATGCTGCTAACGCTGTTGACCTTCGGCATCGCGCTGTGGCTAACGCCACAAACACCCGTCAGCATGGTGAAATTCTGGGGTGATGGTTTCTGGAATCTGCTGGCTTTCGGCATGCAGATGGCGCTGATCATCGTCACAGGCCACGCGTTAGCCAGTTCAGGACCGGTGAAAAGTCTGCTGCGTACGGCGGCCTCTGCCGCCAAAACCCCCGCTCAGGGTGTCATGCTGGTAACGTTTTTCGGTTCAGTCGCCTGTGTCATCAACTGGGGTTTTGGTCTGGTAGTGGGGGCGATGTTTGCCCGTGAAGTCGCACGCCGGGTACCCGGCTCCGACTATCCCCTGCTGATTGCTTGTGCCTACATCGGTTTTCTCACCTGGGGGGGTGGCTTCTCCGGTTCAATGCCATTGCTGGCGGCAACACCAGGCAACCCGGTTGAACACGTCGCAGGGTTAATTCCGGTCGCAGACACGCTGTTTACCGGTTTCAACATCTTCATCACCGTGGCGCTGATCGTCGTGATGCCGTTCATCACACGCATGATGACGCCAAAACCGTCTGATGTGGTAAGCATCGATCCGAAGCTGTTACTGGAAGAAGCTGATTTCCAGAAAAAACTGCCACCCGACGCCCCGCCATCGGAAAAACTGGAAGAGAGCCGCATTCTGGCCCTGGTAATCGGGGCATTAGGGATTGCTTATCTGGCCCTCTATTTCACTGAGAAAGGCTTCAACATCACCATCAACACCGTCAACCTGATGTTTATGATTGCCGGTCTGCTGCTGCATAAAACGCCTATGGCCTATATGCGTGCCGTTAGCGCAGCCGCGCGTAGCACCGCCGGCATCCTGGTGCAGTTCCCCTTCTACGCCGGTATTCAGTTGATGATGGAGCACTCTGGCCTCGGTGGATTGATTACCGAGTTCTTCATCAACGTCGCCAACAAAGACACCTTCCCACTGATGACCTTCTTCAGTTCAGCACTGATTAACTTTGCCGTGCCGTCTGGCGGTGGCCATTGGGTTATTCAGGGACCGTTCGTCATGCCAGCCGCTCAGGCCCTTGGTGCCGATCTCGGTAAGTCAGTAATGGCTATCGCCTATGGCGAGCAGTGGATGAATATGGCGCAGCCGTTCTGGGCGCTACCTGCATTGGCCATCGCCGGATTGGGTGTGCGCGACATCATGGGGTACTGCATCACCGCCCTGCTCTTCTCAGGCGTCATTTTTGTCATTGGATTGACCTTGTTCTGACAGCCATTACTTACATAAAGGAACAGAAAAATGAAAAACTGTGTCATTGTCAGCGCGGCACGTACCGCAATCGGTAGCTTTAATGGCGCACTGGCGACCACCAGCGCTATCGAGCTGGGATCAACCGTGATAAAAGCGGCAATTGAGCGCGCTCATCTTGATCCACAGCAGGTTGAAGAAGTGATTATGGGTAACGTGCTGCAGGCCGGTCTGGGACAGAATCCGACGCGTCAGGCATTGTTAAAAAGCGGTCTTTCCGACACCGTTTGCGGATTCACCGTCAACAAAGTGTGTGGCTCCGGTCTCAAAAGTGTGGCGCTTGCGGCTCAGGCGATCGCCGCCGGACAGGCCCAGGCACTGGTCGCTGGTGGAATGGAAAACATGAGTCAGGCCCCCTACCTGTTAGATGCTAAAGCCCGCTGGGGATATCGCCTCGGTGACGGGCAATTGTCAGACGTCATTCTGCGTGATGGGCTGATCTGTGCTGAACATGGCTACCATATGGGGATTACCGCCGAGAACGTCGCTAAAGAGTACGGCATCAGCCGCGAAATGCAGGATGAACTAGCACTGTTATCACAGCAGAAAGCCATTGCCGCAATAGAGTCCGGCGCTTTTCAGGCCGAAATTGTCCCCGTCAGCGTACAATCACGTAAGAAAACCCTCATTTTTGAACGCGATGAGTTTCCCAAGGCTGACTCCACGGCGGAAGGTCTTGCCGCATTGCGTCCGGCCTTCGACAAAGCCGGCACTGTTACCGCTGGCAACGCCTCAGGGATTAACGACGGTGCTGCCGCGCTGGTGGTAATGGAAGAGTCGGCAGCGCTGGCTGCTGGGCTAAAGCCGCTGGCGAGAATCAAAGCCTGGGCCAGCGGCGGCGTCGCCCCGGCGATGATGGGCATGGGACCCGTTCCGGCCACGCAAAAAGCGTTACAACTGAGCGGACTGCAGCTGTCGGATATCGATCTTATCGAAGCCAATGAAGCATTTGCCGCGCAGTTTCTTGCCGTGGGTAAAACACTGGGGTTTGATGCACAAAAGGTCAACGTTAACGGTGGTGCGATTGCGCTGGGCCACCCTATCGGTGCCAGCGGCGCGCGAATTCTGGTCACATTGCTGCACGCGTTACAGGCACGGGATAAAACGCTCGGTCTGGCAACGCTGTGTATCGGCGGCGGCCAGGGTATAGCGATGATCGTGGAGCGGATGAACTAAAAAAAAGGGCCGGATTTCTCCGGCCCTTTTCATCACAACTTAATTACTCTTCTGCGTCATCTGCCGCATCGTCGTCGCTCTCAGCTTCAGGAGCGATATCATCGTCCCCTTCCGCAGCACTACCGTCGATGGAGTCAAGTTCTTCATCATCAACCGGTTCAGCAACACGTTGCAGACCGACGACGTTTTCATCTTCCGCCGTGCGGATGAGGATCACGCCCTGGGTGTTACGCCCAACCACGCTGATTTCCGACACGCGAGTACGCACCAGCGTACCGGCATCGGTGATCATCATGATCTGGTCAGTATCTTCAACCTGTACCGCGCCGACAACAGAGCCGTTGCGCTCGGTAACCTTGATGGAAATAACGCCCTGCGTCGCACGAGACTTCGTCGGGTACTCTTCCGCCGCGGTACGCTTACCGTAGCCGTTTTGCGTTACGGTCAGGATGGCACCTTCACCGCGCGGAACAATCAGAGAAACGACTTTGTCTTCGCCTGCCAGCTTGATACCGCGTACGCCGGTCGCGGTACGACCCATCGCACGAACGGCATCTTCTTTGAAGCGCACCACTTTACCGGCAGCAGAGAACAGCATGACTTCATCAGAACCTGAGGTCAGATCGACGCCAATCAGCTCATCACCATCATTGAGGTTAACCGCAATGATACCGGCAGAACGCGGACGACTGAACTCGGTCAGCGCGGTTTTCTTCACCGTACCGCTGGCGGTCGCCATAAAGACGTTCACACCCTCTTCGTACTCGCGTACTGGCAGGATAGCAGTGATACGTTCGTTGGCCTCAAGCGGCAGCAGGTTGACGATTGGACGTCCACGCGCACCACGGCTCGCTTCCGGTAGCTGATAAACTTTCATCCAGTACAAACGACCACGGCTTGAGAAGCAGAGGATCGTGTCGTGAGTGTTAGCCACCAGCAGGCGGTCGATAAAGTCTTCTTCTTTAATACGTGCTGCTGATTTACCTTTCCCGCCACGACGCTGCGCTTCGTAATCGGTTAACGGTTGATATTTCACATAGCCCTGGTGAGACAAGGTTACGACAACATCTTCCTGGCTAATCAGATCTTCGATGTTGATGTCAGCGCTGTTCGCGGTGATTTCAGTACGACGTGCGTCGCCGAACTGCTCACGAATCAGCTCCATCTCCTCACGGATAACTTCCATCAGACGATCGGCACTGCCCAGAATGTGCAGCAGTTCAGCAATCTGCTCCAGCAGCTCTTTGTATTCGTCGAGCAGTTTTTCATGCTCAAGGCCGGTCAGTTTCTGCAAGCGCAGATCCAGAATCGCCTGGGCCTGCTGTTCAGTCAGGAAGTACTGACCATCACGCACGCCAAACTCAGGTTCCAGCCATTCAGGACGCGCAGCGTCATCACCCGCACGTTCCAGCATGGCAGAGACGTTACCCAGTTCCCAGGAACGCGCAACCAGTGCCGCTTTCGCTTCAGCTGGGGTCGGTGCACGACGGATCAGTTCGATGATCGGATCGATGTTGGCGAGAGCAATCGCCAGCGCTTCGAGGATGTGCGCACGGTCACGGGCTTTACGCAGTTCAAAAATAGTACGGCGGGTAACCACTTCACGACGGTGACGAACAAACGCAGCGATAATATCTTTCAGGTTCATGATCTTCGGCTGACCATGGTGCAGCGCAACCATGTTGATACCGAAAGAAACCTGCAGTTGGGTCTGGGAGTAGAGGTTATTCAGCACCACTTCCCCAACCGCGTCGCGTTTCACTTCAATCACGATGCGCATACCGTCTTTGTCAGACTCGTCACGCAGTGCGCTGATACCTTCAACGCGTTTGTCTTTTACCAGCTCGGCGATTTTCTCGATCAGGCGTGCTTTGTTCACCTGATACGGAATTTCATGCACGATGATGGTCTCACGGCCAGTTTTCGCGTCAGCTTCGACTTCTGCACGTGCGCGAATGTATACCTTGCCGCGACCGGTACGGTAAGCTTCTTCGATACCACGACGACCATTGATGATCGCTGCGGTCGGGAAGTCCGGACCCGGAATATGTTCCATCAGCCCTTCAATGCTGATGTCTTCATCGTCAATATATGCCAGACAGCCGTTGATCACTTCCGTCAGGTTGTGCGGCGGAATGTTGGTTGCCATACCTACCGCGATACCGGACGAACCGTTCACCAGCAGGTTAGGAATTTTGGTTGGCATGACGTCTGGAATGCGTTCGGTACCGTCGTAGTTATCGACGAAATCAACCGTTTCTTTTTCCAGGTCAGCCATCAGCTCGTGGGCGATTTTCGACATACGGATTTCCGTATAACGCATCGCAGCTGCGGAGTCGCCATCGACAGAACCAAAGTTACCCTGACCATCCACCAGCATGTAACGCAAGGAGAATGGCTGCGCCATACGAACAATGGTGTCGTAAACGGCGGTATCACCATGAGGGTGGTATTTACCGATTACGTCACCAACGACACGGGCAGATTTTTTATAGGCTTTATTCCAGTCGTTGCCCAATACGTTCATGGCGTAAAGTACGCGACGGTGTACCGGCTTCAGGCCATCTCGGACGTCCGGCAGCGCACGGCCAACAATGACCGACATCGCATAATCCAGATAGGAGCTCTTCAGCTCTTCCTCAATGTTGACCGGTGTAATTTCTCTCGCAAGGTCGCTCATCTAACCGCTATCCCTCTACTGTATCCCGGATTCAAAGGTCGCAAATTATAACACACCCGTGCAGATTCAGGTAAATGGATTCCCCCAGACGGAGGCTTTATTCATCCCGTCAGGCTGATATACTCGTTTGCATTGCAAATTTAGGAGTAGAAGCCCCAATGAATGCCGAAAAACCGCCGGTAACTCACAACGTTGACCATGAAGAAATTGCCAAGTTTGAAGCAGTCGCGTCGCGCTGGTGGGATCTTGAGGGTGAATTTAAGCCTCTGCACCGCATAAACCCGCTGCGTCTGGGCTATATTGCCGAGCGGTCAGGTGGTCTGTTTGGTAAAAAGGTACTCGACGTCGGCTGCGGCGGCGGGATTCTGGCAGAGAGCATGGCGCGTGAAGGCGCAACGGTCACCGGCCTGGATATGGGGTTTGAACCCTTACAGGTGGCAAAACTGCATGCGCTGGAAAGCGGCATACATGTTGAGTATGTGCAAGAGACAGTCGAAGAACACGCCGAGAAATATGCGCACCAGTATGACGTCGTCACCTGTATGGAAATGCTGGAACACGTACCGGACCCGCAGTCTGTGGTCAGAGCCTGCGCCAAACTGGTCAAACCCGGCGGCGAAGTGTTTTTCTCCACGCTCAACCGTAACGGTAAGTCCTGGTTGATGGCCGTGGTCGGCGCGGAATATATTCTGCGCATGGTGCCTAAAGGTACACACGATGTGAAAAAATTTATTAAGCCGGCTGAATTGTTACAGTGGGTTGACCAGACGGTGTTGAAGGAACGTCACATGACCGGTCTGCATTACAACCCCATCACCAACACCTTCAAACTGGGCCCCGGCGTGGATGTGAACTATATGGTGCATACCACGGCAAAAGCGGAATAAGTTAAGGCTTCTCACGCTAACGCCCGATGGCGCTGCGCTTATCAGGCCTACATATCCGCACCATCGTAGGCCGGATAAGGCGCGCCAGCGCCGCCATCCGGCACGACACCGAGCGTCAATGCCTGATGTCGCTTCGCTTATCAGGCCTACGTGATTACGCATCACCTACTCATCCTGAGTAGGTGCCTTAGGGCAATTTTTGTGCCAGATCATAAGAACTTTCTTTGCCTTAGATGAAGAAATCAGCACTCGATCAAATTTTCTATTTTTTTTCTCAATTATTGACATCCCCGCCAGGCCTTATAAGACGCGCACTTAGCGATTCTTACCCTTTTGCAACCTCAATTTAACCTCAAAATCAACTCTTGTACTGAAAAGAATCCCTACTAGAATACTCACCATATAGCGTCTATTTTATCAAACAACCCCTACATATAGTATTTATCCACAGACTTAGTCACAACGTGGCACTGTGGATAATATGGGGGATATTTTTTCTTTCACGGACAGGTAAAAAACCACATGAATCAGAGTCTGCTGGTGACAAAGCGTGATGGTAGTACAGAGCGCATCAATCTCGACAAAATCCATCGAGTTCTGGATTGGGCGGCAGAAGGACTGAATAACGTATCGATTTCACAGGTCGAGTTGCGCTCCCACATTCAGTTTTATGACGGTATCAAGACTTCCGATATCCATGAAACAATCATCAAAGCTGCTGCGGACCTGATCTCCCGCGACGCGCCGGATTATCAGTACCTGGCTGCTCGCCTGGCAATTTTCCACCTGCGTAAAAAAGCCTACGGTGAGTTTGAACCGCCTGCACTTTACGACCATGTTGTGAAAATGGTTGAAATGGGCAAATACGACAATCATCTGCTGGAAGACTACACGGAAGAAGAGTTCAAGCAGATGGACTCGTTCATCGAGCACGACCGTGATATGACCTTCTCTTATGCTGCGGTAAAGCAGTTAGAGGGCAAATATCTGGTGCAAAACCGTGTGACCGGTGAGATTTATGAAAGCGCGCAGTTCCTCTACATTCTGGTCGCGGCCTGCCTGTTCTCTAACTATCCGCGTGAAACGCGTCTGCAATATGTAAAACGTTTCTACGATGCCGTTTCAACGTTCAAAATTTCGCTGCCGACACCAATTATGTCCGGCGTGCGCACCCCTACCCGTCAGTTCAGTTCCTGTGTACTGATCGAGTGTGGCGACAGCCTGGATTCGATTAACGCCACGTCCAGCGCGATTGTAAAATACGTTTCTCAACGTGCTGGCATTGGTATCAACGCGGGTCGCATTCGTGCGCTGGGTAGCCCGATTCGCGGCGGTGAAGCGTTCCACACCGGCTGTATCCCGTTCTACAAACACTTCCAGACAGCGGTGAAATCCTGCTCGCAGGGCGGTGTTCGTGGCGGTGCCGCCACCCTGTTCTACCCAATGTGGCATCTGGAAGTCGAAAGCCTGCTGGTGCTGAAAAACAACCGTGGCGTTGAAGGCAACCGCGTCCGTCATATGGACTACGGTGTGCAAATCAACAAGCTGATGTATACGCGCCTGCTGAAAGGCGGTGACATCACCCTGTTCAGCCCGTCCGATGTTCCGGGTCTGTACGACGCATTCTTCGCCGATCAGGACGAGTTTGAACGCCTGTACACAAAATATGAAAACGACGACAGCATCCGCAAACAGCGCGTGAAAGCAGTTGAGCTGTTCTCGCTGATGATGCAGGAACGTGCTTCTACTGGTCGTATCTACATTCAGAACGTTGACCACTGCAACACCCACAGCCCGTTTGATCCGGCTGTCGCACCGGTACGCCAGTCCAACCTGTGTCTGGAAATCGCACTGCCGACCAAACCGTTGACCGATGTGAACGACGAAAACGGTGAAATCGCACTGTGTACGTTATCCGCATTCAACCTTGGTGCTATCGACAGCCTGGATGAGCTGGAAGAACTGGCCGTACTGGCTGTGCGTGCTCTCGATGCGCTGCTGGATTACCAGGATTATCCAATTCCGGCCGCTAAACGTGGTGCCATGGGCCGTCGTACGCTGGGTATTGGCGTGATCAACTACGCCTACTGGCTGGCGAAAAACGGTAAGCGTTACTCTGACGGCAGCGCAAATAACCTGACCCACAAAACCTTTGAAGCCATTCAGTATTACCTGCTGAAAGCCTCTAACGAACTGGCAAAAGAGCAAGGCGCATGCCCGTGGTTCAACGAAACCACCTATGCACAGGGTATTTTGCCGATCGATACCTATAAGAAAGATCTGGATGCCATTGCCAACGAGCCGTTGCACCTGGATTGGGAGCAACTGCGTGAGTCCATTAAGACCCACGGTCTGCGTAACTCCACGCTTTCTGCGCTGATGCCGTCGGAGACCTCTTCGCAGATCTCCAACGCCACTAACGGCATTGAACCGCCGCGCGGCTACGTGAGCATTAAAGCATCCAAAGATGGCATTCTGCGTCAGGTTGTGCCGGACTACGAACACCTGCACGACGCGTACGAACTGCTGTGGGAAATGCCGAACAATGACGGGTATCTGCAACTGGTAGGGATCATGCAGAAATTTATCGATCAGTCGATTTCTGCCAACACCAACTACGATCCGTCACGCTTCCCATCAGGAAAAGTGCCGATGCAGCAGTTACTGAAAGACCTGCTCACCGCCTACAAATTTGGTGTCAAAACGCTGTATTATCAGAACACCCGCGACGGTGCGGAAGATTCTCAGGACGATCTGGTGCCATCCATTCAGGATGATGGCTGCGAAAGCGGCGCATGTAAGATCTGATGAATGATGCCGGGTGGCGCTACGCTTACCCGGCCTACGATTGCACGGTTTGTAGGCCGGAAAAGGTGCTTGCACCGCCTCCGGCGCACATCCCACAAAGGATTCACATCAATGGCATACACCACTTTTTCACAGACGAAAAATGACCAGCTTCTGGAACCGATGTTTTTCGGCCAGCCGGTGAACGTCGCCCGCTACGACCAGCAAAAATATGACATCTTCGAAAAACTGATCGAAAAACAGCTCTCTTTCTTCTGGCGTCCGGAAGAAGTCGACGTTTCACGTGACCGCATTGACTTCCAGGCACTGCCGGAACATGAAAAACATATTTTTATCAGCAACCTGAAGTATCAGACGCTGCTGGACTCTATTCAGGGGCGTAGCCCGAACGTGGCTCTGCTGCCGCTGATTTCTATCCCTGAGTTGGAAACCTGGGTGGAAACGTGGGCATTTTCCGAGACTATCCACTCCCGCTCTTATACCCATATCATCCGTAATATCGTTAACGATCCCGCGGTGGTGTTCGACGATATCGTCACCAACGAACAGATCCAGAAACGCGCGGAAGGTATTTCCAGCTACTACGATGAGTTAATCGAGATGACCAGCTACTGGCATCTGCTGGGCGAAGGCACGCATACGGTTAATGGTAAAACGGTTGTCGTCAATCTGCGTGAACTGAAGAAAAAACTGTATCTGTGCCTGATGAGCGTTAACGCGCTGGAAGCTATTCGCTTCTACGTCAGCTTTGCCTGCTCTTTCGCTTTTGCGGAACGCGAACTGATGGAAGGCAATGCAAAAATCATTCGTCTGATTGCCCGTGATGAAGCCCTGCATCTGACCGGCACCCAGCATATGCTGAACCTGCTGCGTAGCGGTGTCGACGATCCAGAGATGGCCGAAATTGCCGAAGAGTGTAAACAAGAGTGCTATGACCTGTTTGTACAGGCCGCGCTGCAGGAAAAAGAGTGGGCAGATTATCTGTTCCGTGACGGTTCGATGATCGGTCTGAACAAAGATATCCTGTGCCAGTACGTTGAGTACATCACCAATATCCGTATGCAGGCTGTTGGTCTTGATCTGCCATTCCAGACACGCTCTAACCCGATCCCGTGGATCAATACTTGGCTGGTATCCGATAACGTCCAGGTTGCACCGCAGGAAGTGGAAGTCAGCTCTTACCTGGTCGGCCAAATCGACGCCGAAGTTGATACCGACGACCTGAGTAATTTCCAGCTCTGATGGGCCGCGTTACTCTGCGCATCTCTGGCACACAACTGCTGTGCCAGGATGAACATCCTTCCCTGCTCGCCGCGCTCGAATCGCACAACGTTGAAGTCGAGTATCAGTGCCGCGAAGGTTACTGCGGTTCCTGTCGTACCCGCCTGGTGGCGGGACAGGTTGACTGGATCGCAGAACCTCTGGCGTTTATTCAGCCGGGTGAGATATTGCCCTGCTGTTGCCGGGCAAAAGGGGATATTGAGATTGAAATGTAGCGCTTAATGGACTTCATGCGCGGGGACCAATACCACACCTCCGCGTCTTTTCATCTGCATGATATACAACGCCCCGGCCAGCACCACCAGCAAAGCCCCGACCAGGTAAATCGCCCGATACCCCACGCCTTCAACCATCATCCCCATGATGAACGCACCAATCGCCATTCCCGCGTCCATTGCATTGAAAAACAACGAATTGGCAACACCGATTTTGTGCGGCTCCACCGAGCTAATAATTTGTGTCTGAAACACAGGTGTCACTGAGCCATAGCCGATACCAATTAATCCACCGGCCAGAATCATCATCATACTCCCGTTGGTGTAACCCAGCGCCACCAACCCAACGGTGAAGGCCAGTAAGCACGGGTAAACCACGTATTTCGGCCCTTTTTTATCACAGATATTGCCGGTAAAGGTTCGGCAGACCATCAGGCAAATAGCGTAGCAAAGCAGGAAATTACTGGCAGCTGCCATCAAATCCAATTCGCGGGCATACAATGCAAGGAAGGCTGAAACACCCGCATAGGAAAAGGTCATAAAGAATGTCACCATCGCGAAAGGCAGCGCAGCGCGGTCAAACATGGCGGCAAAGCCCAGCTTCGGTTTAGATCCATCAGCGTGACGAATCACTGGCGGTACGGCGACAATCAGTGACAGCACAATCCCCAGCGCCGCCACGGCCGTGCACAGCCAGAATGCGGCGGTGTATGCTTCCCAGCGCGCCATGTTCAGCCCGACCCATGGCCCAACCACCATCGCCAATCCCATGGCTAACGAGAAAAAACTGATGCCCTCCCCACGTCGGGAGGCCGGTATCAACCGCGCGGAAATCGTTCCTTTTACCGTGGTTATAACGCCAAACGTTACACCATGAAGCACCCGAATCAGCAGGAGTGATTCAATTGAATGGCAAACCGGATACAGCGCAGTGACCACCAAAAAGGCCAGAGAAGAGAGCACCAGAATCGTTTTATTCGAATATTTTCCCACCCACTGCCCGGCAAAAGGACGAACAAGAATGGCTGCGCCCAAAAAGAACGTGACTAATAAACCGGCCTTATCAGGAGTAGCATGCAGGCGATCCGAAATATAGATCGGAAGCAGGGTCAGCAGGACATAAAAAACAAAAAAGATAATAAAGCTGATAATTGTTATTGCCCAAAAATCCTTCGTCCACAGTTTTTCTTTCATTTTCGACAACCTGTTCAGACGGCGCACGCAGGCAACGCTCAGCTCAACTGAACCACGGACAGGTGCGTCAAAATGTGATTTATACCCGTCATACTTCACGTTGCTTACGTGTTGGCTACGCCAATTATTTTGGGTACTGAATGTAGAAAGCAAGTATAAACAGGCCTATGCTATTAGAGAAATTAATCATTTTAATTATATTAATTAGAGATAACTAATGACGCTAACACAGATCCACGCCCTGCTTGCCGTGCTTGAGTACGGTGGTTTCACCGAAGCCAGCAAGCGGCTCTATATGACCCAATCGGCAGTGAGTCAGGCTATTTCAGCGCTTGAAGAAGAGCTGGGCATCGATATTTTAATCCGTGAGCGTCGAAAAGATATTCAGCTAACGCCAGCAGGTTCCCGGCTTATCCCACACCTTCGTGAGATTATCGTGCAAACGCACGCGGTCAAAGAGATTGCCGAGCAGGAGAAGCAAAACCCAATTCGTACCCTGCATATTGGCTGTTTTCCCAGTGCCTGCGCCTGCATTTTACCCGGCATCATCCGCTACTTTGAGCATCAGCACCCTACTATCAAAATCATACCCTACGAAGAGAACAGCAACGAGATAGTGGATTCACTCCGCAATGGGAGCATTGATGCAGGCTTTGTACACTTCCCGGTCAGCAATATGTATTGCGTACCTGTCATTCGTGACAGATTCACCGTAGTGGTCCCCGAAAGCCACCCGCTGGCAGCCAACACCACCGTTTCGCTGGAAGAACTGATGGGAGAACCGCTGATTATCAGTAAAGGCCGCTATGAATTAAGCATCATGACATTGTTTAAAGAAAAAGGGATTGAGCCAGTTATTAAATACGAATTTAACCATCCGGATACCGCAATGAGTTTTATTCGCCAAGGGCTGGGGATTGCATTATTACCGGAACTCACGCTGAAGGCAGTTGGCGGGGAAATTCGCTCTGTAGCGCTGGAGCCAACGTTTTATCGACAAATATCGTTATTGGCAAAAGAGCCGCCGGTAGACGGCAGCCCTTTATTTCTACTGCAGGCATATATGGAATCGTTGACTGCTGACGGCCTCATCTAGCAATCTGCTCACGCTTCACCAATAAGGCCTGCGAAAATACGTTCATCGCAGGCCTTCTGCCGTTACTCTTTATGCAGGAATTTCACCGCTTTGTCGGGGAAGTCGGTGAACAGCCCGTCAACGCCCGCCTTGTTGTACAACACGTCATACAACTGGTTTACATCCGTTGCATAATCCGGCAGCTGATCGGCACGAACAGTATAAGGATGCACCACCATCTTGTTCTGGTGCGCGTCCTGTACCATACCCGTTAATGAGATATTGCCCTTACTGGACTTCTCATCAACCAGCATATGGTAGTCCGGCCCAATGCCGTCCGCATACTCCGCCACCTGCTTCATGGCACCCGGTTTGAACATCCAGTCGTAGTTGTAATTCACCCAACTGCCGTCTGGCTTTTTCTCCTGAGTTTCATTCCAGTCAGTGTACGCAATCAACTGCACCAAATTGAGATCCATTCCCATCTTCGGTTCCAGTTCATTTTTGATGCGTTTTAACTCCGCAACATCAAAGCACTGCAGATAGACATTGTCTTGTTTACCGGTGTACCCGTACTTTTTCAGCACTTCCAGCGTTTTAGCGGCGATGTCCTTCCCTTCCTGGTGATGGAACCACGGCGCTTTCATTTCCGGGTAAATACCGATGTTTTTGCCGGTTGAATGATTTAATCCCTGAACAAACTCAATTTCTTCTTCGAAAGTGTGCACACGGAAATCAGATTTACCCATAGGGAAACGCCCTGGATATGTCTGTACCTTTTTGCCATTTTCGATATCAAAACCTTCGGTAAATTTCAGCGATTTGATCTCATCCAGCGTAAAGTCAATGGCATAGTAACGCCCATCTTTACGCGCACGATCCGGAAAGCGCTCAGCAACATCGGTTACGCGGTCAAGATAGTGGTCATGCAGGACAACCAGGTGATCATCCTTGGTCATCACCAAATCCTGCTCCAGAAAATCCGCACCCTGAGCATAAGCCATCGCTTTCGCAGGCAGCGTGTGCTCGGGTAAATATCCGCTGGCACCACGGTGTGCAATGACAATTTTATCTGCGGCAACCGCCGCACTGCTAACAACCATACCTGCCAGCATCAGCGCTACGCTGAGACTTTTCAATGTGGTTTTCATCCATTAGCCCCCGTTACGCTTCAGCATCATTTCTGCATGATGGCGTTTTTCACCAATCATGACGACCACCAGCAGAATCACCGCCAGTACGCTACCGCCAATCATCACCATGAAGCCGCCATCCCAGCCGAAGAAGTCAACGGTGTAACCTACAATGGCGCTCGCCGCTACAGAGCCGCCCAGGTAGCCGAACAGTCCAGTAAAGCCTGCCGCCGTCCCCGCCGCTTTTTTCGGTGCCAGTTCCAGCGCATGCAGACCGATCAACATGACCGGGCCGTAGATCAGGAAGCCGATGATAATCATACAAGCCATATCCACGTTCGGATTGCCTGCCGGGTTCATCCAGTAAACGACCGTCGCGATGGTGACCAGCGTCATAAAGAACACACCTGTGGCACCACGGTTACCGCGGAAGACTTTATCCGACATCCAGCCGCACAGCAGCGTACCTGGAATACCGGCATACTCGTACAGGAAGTAAGCCCAGGACGATTTATCCAGCGCAAAATGCTTCACTTCTTTCAGATAGGTCGGTGACCAGTCCAGGATACCGTAACGAAGCAGATAGACGAACACGTTGGCGATAGCGATATACCACAACAGTTTGTTCGGCAGTACGTATTGCATGAAGATCTGCTTCGCAGTCAGCTCTTCTTCCGCTTTTTCGTTGTAATCATCCGGATAGTCGTTCTTGTACTCTTCGATAGGCGGCAGGCCACAGGACTGCGGCGTATCACGCATCATCGCAAAGGCGAACAGCGCAACGACTATCGCACCAAAGGCAGGCATGTACAGCGCAGCTTTCCAGTCGTTAAACCAGGCCATACCCAACAGGAACAGCAGCGGAGGCAGACCGCCACCTACGTTATGCGCACAGTTCCACACGGAAACGATGCCGCCACGCTCTTTCTGCGACCACCAGTGCACCATGGTACGGCCACACGGCGGCCACCCCATCCCCTGGAACCAACCGCAGAGGAACAGCAGCACAAACATGACGGCAATGCTGGATGTCGCCCACGGCACGAAGCCCATGAACAGCATCACCGCAGCAGCCAGAATCAGACCCGCTGGCAGGAAAACGCGCGGATTCGAGCGATCCGAGACGGACCCCATGATGAATTTCGAAAATCCGTATGCAATGGAGATACCGGACAACGCAAAGCCCAGATCGCCACGAGAGAAACCCTGTTCAACCAGATACGGCATGGCCAGAGCAAAGTTCTTACGTACCAGATAGTACGCGGCATAACCGAAAAAAATCCCCAGGAAAATCTGCCAGCGCAATCGACGATAAGTCGGATCGATCTCCGCTGCAGCTAAACGCGCTTTGTGTGGCGCAGGTTTAAAAATACTCAACATATATAGTAGCCTCCGTGGCCGTCTTTCATTCGAAGGAAACACTGCAGATTGCCGTAACAACCCTACCGCTCCCAGTGTGGCCGCGATGTTAAGGAAACATTCAGGGCAATAATGTGAATTACAGCACAGATTGTTACACATTTATGACAAATGTTCATAAAAGCGCACGGAATCACGTTTCATTTTCGAATTATGAGCGATTATGCGCGAAATCAAACAATCCATGTTTTTTATGTGGCTAAATGATAAAAAACGAACTGTGAGGAAAAACAATGAAAACTCGCGACTCGCAAACAAGTGACGTGATTATCATTGGTGGAGGAGCAACAGGTGCAGGGATCGCACGCGACTGTGCCCTGCGCGGATTGCGCGTCATCTTAGTAGAACGCCACGATATCGCGACAGGCGCGACGGGCCGTAACCACGGTCTGCTGCACAGCGGAGCACGTTACGCTGTTACTGATGCTGAATCTGCCCGCGAATGCATTAGCGAAAACCAAATTCTGAAACGTATCGCCCGCCATTGTGTTGAGCCGACGGACGGTCTGTTTATTACGCTGCCAGAAGATGAACTCTCTTTCCAGGCAACCTTTATTCGTGCCTGTGAAGACGCGGGCATCCGCGCAGAAGCGATTGATCCACAGCAGGCGCGGATTATCGAACCTTCGGTAAACCCGCAACTGATTGGCGCAGTGAAAGTACCAGACGGTACCGTCGATCCTTTCCGCTTAACCGCCGCCAACATGCTGGATGCACGAGAGCACGGTGCGATTATCTTAACGGCGCATGAAGTGACGGGACTGATCCGCGAAGGCGCAACGGTTTGCGGGGTGAACGTACGCAACCATCTGACGGGCGAGATGCAGTCTCTGCATGCGCCGGTGGTCGTTAATGCCGCCGGGATCTGGGGTCAGCGCATTGCGGAATATGCCGATCTGAGCATCCGTATGTTCCCTGCGAAAGGTTCTCTGTTGATCATGGACCATCGCATAAACCAGCATGTTATCAACCGCTGCCGTAAGCCATCTGACGCCGATATTCTGGTCCCTGGCGATACCATTTCGCTGATCGGTACAACCTCACAGCACATTGATTACGACGATATCGACAGCAACCGCGTCACCGCAGAAGAGGTGGATATTCTGCTGCGTGAAGGTGAGAAGTTGGCGCCAATTATGGCGAAAACTCGCATCCTGCGTGCTTACTCCGGTGTGCGTCCGCTGGTGGCAAGCGACGACGATCCGACCGGCCGTAACGTCAGCCGCGGTATTGTGTTATTCGATCACGCCACGCGCGACGGACTGGACGGATTTATCACCATTACCGGTGGCAAACTGATGACCTACCGCCTGATGGCGGAATGGGCCACCGACGCAGTGTGCCGTAAACTGGGCAATTCTCGCCCTTGTACGACCGCAGAGACAGCACTGCCAGGCTCGCAGGAATCGACCGAACACACGCTTAAACGCGTTATCTCTTTGCCAGCACCACTGCGCGGCTCAGCGGTCTACCGCCATGGCGACCGCACCCCGGCATGGCTTAGCGAAGGCCGTCAACACCGCAGCCTGGTCTGTGAATGTGAAGCCGTCACCGCAGGCGAAGTGCAATATGCCGTTGAAAATTTAACCGTCAACAGTTTGCTCGACTTACGTCGTCGCACCCGCGTCGGGATGGGGACGTGTCAGGGCGAATTGTGTGCCTGCCGCGCCGCAGGTTTGCTACAACGTTTTAATGTCACTACCGCCGCACAATCTATCACCCAGCTTTCTGAATTCCTCAACGAACGCTGGAAAGGCGTGCAGCCTATCGCGTGGGGAGATGCACTGCGCGAAAGCGAGTTCACCCGCTGGGTTTATCAGGGGTTATGCGGTCTGGAAAAGGAGCACCAGGATGAAATTTGATACCGTCATTATCGGCGGCGGTCTCGCCGGGCTGATGTGTGGCCTGCAACTGCAAAAAAGCGGGTTGCGCTGCACGATTGTTACCCGCGGCCAAAGCGCTCTGCACTTTTCCTCCGGCTCACTGGATTTGCTCAGCAACCTGCCAGATGGTCAACCGGTAACCGACATTGAAGCAGGGCTGAATGCACTGCGTACTCAAGCTCCGGGTCATCCTTATAGCACCATCGGAACGCAGACTGTACTGGCGCTGGCGCAGCAGGCGCAGAATCTGTTGGAAGAGTGCGGAACACATTTGCACGGTAAGGTTCATCAAGCTCATCAACGTGTAACACCGTTGGGAACCCTGCGTTCAACCTGGCTTAGTTCGGCGGAAGTGCCGGTCTGGCCGTTATCAG
The DNA here is from genome assembly GCF_028069755.1 of Citrobacter sp. Igbk 16. NCBI lineage: Bacteria > Pseudomonadati > Pseudomonadota > Gammaproteobacteria > Enterobacterales > Enterobacteriaceae > Citrobacter > Citrobacter sp. Igbk 16. The sequence continues at coordinate 29,180 of NZ_JANEWJ010000001.1, forward strand.
CACAACGCATCTGTGTGGTGGGAATTAGCGGCTTACTGGATTTCCAGGCGCACCTGGCCGCGGCCTCACTGCGCCAGCGTAACCTCAGCGTCGAAACGGCTGAAATCGATTTGCCAGAACTGGATGTCCTGCGTGATAACCCAACCGAGTTTCGTGCCGTCAACATTGCACGTCTGTTAGATAACGAAGATAAATGGTCGCTGCTCTATGACGCCCTGCTGCCAATCGCAAAAACCTGCGACATGATAATTATGCCAGCCTGTTTCGGTCTGGCTGATGATCGGCTCTGGAAGTGGCTCAACGACCGCCTGCCCTGCTCACTGATGTTATTACCCACTTTACCGCCATCAGTGTTGGGCATGCGCCTGCATAACAAATTGCAGCGCCAATTTGTACGCCAGGGTGGGGTGTGGATGCCTGGCGATGAAGTGAAAAAAATCACCTGTCAGGATGGTGTTGTCAGCGAAATCTGGACCCGCAACCATGCCGATATTCCATTGCGTCCACGCTTCGCCGTGCTCGCCAGCGGTAGCTTCTTTAGCAGCGGGCTGGTTGCCACGCGTGAGGCCGTTCATGAGCCGATTCTCGGTCTGGATGTACAACAAACCGCCACACGTGCGCAATGGTATCAGCGTGACGTTTTTGATCCGCAGCCGTGGCAACAGTTTGGCGTAACCACCGATGCTGAACTGCGTCCATCGCTTGCAGGAAAAACAGTAGAGAATATGTTTGCCATCGGATCGGTACTTGGCGGTTTTGACCCTATCGCCCAGGGTTGCGGAGGCGGAGTGTGCGCAGTGAGCGCTTTACACGCCGCTCATCATATTGCGAAACGTGCAGGAGGCCAGCAATGAGCGACACACGTTTTGAAAGTTGTATCAAATGCACAGTGTGCACCACAGCCTGCCCGGTAAGCCGTGTCAACCCTGGTTACCCTGGCCCTAAACAAGCCGGCCCTGACGGTGAACGTCTGCGTTTGAAAGATGGTGCGTTATACGACGATGCGCTGAAATATTGCATCAACTGCAAACGCTGTGAAGTGGCCTGCCCTTCGGATGTCAAAATTGGCGATATCATTCAACGCGCTCGTGCCAAATACGACACGACGCGTCCATCGATACGTAACTTTGTCTTAAGCCATACCGATTTGATGGGCAGTGTTTCTACGCCGTTCGCACCCATCGTGAACACCGCTACATCATTGAAACCGGTGCGTCAACTGCTGGATTACGCGTTAAAAATCGATCATCGCCGTACGCTGCCGAAGTACTCCTTTGGCACCTTCCGCCGCTGGTATCGCAGCGTTGCCGCACAGCAGGCGCAGTACCAGGATCAGGTCGCCTTTTTCCACGGCTGTTTTGTGAATTACAACCATCCCCAGCTCGGCAAAGACCTGATCAAGGTGTTGAATGCGATGGGTACCGGCGTACAACTGCTGAGTAAAGAGAAATGCTGTGGTGTACCACTGATCGCCAACGGTTTCACCGATAAAGCACGTAAGCAGGCAGTAAGCAACGTGGCTTCACTGCGAGAAGCGATTGACGGAAAAGGCATCCCGGTTATTGCCACCTCTTCAACCTGTACCTTTGCGCTACGCGATGAATACCCTGAAGTGCTGGATGTCGACAACTCAGGTCTGCGCGAACATATTGAACTGGCTACACGCTGGCTGTGGCGCAAGCTGGACGAAGGGAAAACGTTGCCGCTGAAAACGTTGCCGCTAAAAGTGGTCTATCACACACCCTGTCATATGGAGAAAATGGGCTGGACACTCTATACGCTGGAACTGCTGCGACAAATTCCTGGGCTTGAACTGACTGTGCTGGATTCACAGTGCTGCGGGATCGCCGGAACTTACGGATTCAAAAAGGAAAACTATCCGACATCACAGTCAATCGGCGCACCGTTATTCCGCCAGATGGAAGAAAGCGGCGCGGATATCGTCGTGACCGACTGCGAAACGTGTAAATGGCAGATTGAGATGTCAACAAGCCTTCGCTGCGAACACCCTATCACCCTGCTTGCCAAAGCGTTGGGTTAAACCTGTTGCCCGGTGTCATTTGCTACCGGGCATTTTTTTGCGTAGCCCGTTCCGCTTAATTGAATACGTTGCAGTCGGGCGTATTTATCTCTGATTCACCCACGCAAAGACCCCATTTTCCGCATGCAGCGCATATTAAAAGTGGATACCGTCACGCCATCTTCTCTTTCCGGTGACGGACTACCATGGCTAAATCCACTACATCTACACCGCATGATGCCGTTTTTAAAAAGATAATGTCTTACCCTGAGATGGCTCGGGATTATCTGGATATACATCTTCCCACCGCATTACGTGAGATATGCGATTTAAAAACGCTGAAGCTGGAGTCCACCAGTTTTATCGAACAAGATCTCCGCGCATACTACTCTGACGTAGTGTGGTCGTTAGAAACCCGCGAAGGCCAGGGCTATATCTATTGTGTTATTGAACATCAGAGTACGGCGGTACAGCACATGGCATTTCGCCTGATGCGTTATGCCACTGCTGCGATGCAGTATCATCTTGATGCCGGGAATAAAACGCTGCCGCTGGTAATCCCCATGTTGTTTTATCACGGTCAACAAAGTCCTTATCCCTGGTCACTCAACTGGCTGGATGAATTTGACAATCCACAGCTGGCACGACAGCTTTATTCAGAAGCCTTTCCGCTGGTCGACATTACCGTGATACCTGACGATGAAATCGCACAGCATCGGCGTGTTGCACTGCTAGAGTTGATGCAAAAACATATCCGCGATCGCGATTTGATGGGATTAGTGGACCGCCTGGTCTCGCTATTAGTTACAAGCACCGCTAATGACAGCCAGCTACAAACGCTATTTAATTACCTGCTACGGTACGGTGACGTTTCTCACGTCAGCGAATTTATCCATGAAGTTGCTGAACGTTCCCCCCACCACAAGGAGAGGTTGATGACAATCGCAGAGAGGCTAAAACAAGAAGGTCACCACAATGGGCTACAACAAGGATTAGCGCAAGGAGTACAGAAAGGTACGCAAGAAGAAGCCTTACGTATCGCGCGCATGATGCTGGTAAATGGAATTGATCGTGATTTGGTTCGGTTAATTACTGGGCTATTGCCTGACGATGTCACAGAATGAGTCAGATTGGGAAGGTTTTTAGCCTTCCCAATCAATCATTAAATCGTGAGCGATTCAACCACTTCTATCCAGCCGTGTTCCCCGGCAATATCCTGACCATTTAGCCAACGCCGCAGCATATTAAGCGCCATCATTGCGCAAACTTCCTGACGAACAGCCAAACTGTAGCGATTTGCATTGAGTCGCACCCGCAAGGCATGCGTACCGTCAGGTGTTGCCAGTGCGAAGTTAATATGTTCGTTTTCGAAACCCGATACCGCCAGCGCCAGTTCGGCATAATGGTTGCCGCGTCGTTCGGTTATCCAGTGCGCCGTTTGTGCCAGCGTTTCTTCCTGAGATGGCACCACCTCGCTCGCTAACAGCGGGGCACTGGCGCGAGACAGCTGCAGAGCAATTAAGCCTCCGGTAAATTGCTCGCTCAGCGTCAGACTGTACTGGCGCTCCTGGAGCTTACGGGTAATTTGCGCAGGTAACCCTTCGGTACCTTCAAAAATCATGTTCTGGCCGGCAACGCGTTTCACCTCTGGCCATAGCGCCAGCATCGCTTCACGTTGGGAATCAGGCCCGGTTAACTTCAGCTCGATAATCGGCATCGACGAGCGATATCCCATTGTCACCCCTGGCGGTAAAACCAGAGAGTCCAGGCTCTGTGCCAGATCGCTTTCAGAACGACCAAAGGTCGTTAAGCGCAGGCATAGCGGGGGCTGAGAGAGAGAAAAACGTTCACGCAGGCGCGGCAGGATCTCATGTTCAACCATGACTTTAAATTCTGACGGCACACCCGGCGTAAAAAACATCAGGCAGCGATTAAGCTTCACGGCGAACCCGCAGGCCGTTCCGACCGGATTATTAATAAACTCCGCGCTGGCCGGAAGTTCAGCCTGTTTGCGATTGCTCGGTGCCATCACACGTCCCCGCTCACGGAAAAAACGCGTCATTTCGGCCAGCCACGCTTCATGCAGAACCAGCCCTTCACCTTTTGCGGTTGCCGCCGCCAGTGCGCTCAAATCATCGCTAGTCGGCCCTAAGCCACCATTGACGATCAGCACATCAGCATGTTCGCTACGCTCACGCAGAATAGCGACCAAATCATTCAGATTGTCGCCTACCGTATTGCGGCGTGTTAATGGTAATCCCTGATTAAAGAAAAAATCGGCCAGCCAGGCGGCATTGGTGTCGACGATTTGTCCGTGCAACACTTCATCCCCGGTGGATAGCATCTCCACGTTTAACATCGTGTTCTCCTGCTTTTATGATGAAAACACTATAACGCAAGGAGGGGGGAAGGCGCGACTGAACGCCGCGCCTGGTAGATTAGAAACTGGCGTTAACCCCGATGTATGGGCCGTCAGCAATCGCGTTATCGCGGTTGCCATCTTTACCCGCCAGATTCAGGTAACGGTAACCTGCTTCAATGCTCAGCGGACGCATAATCGTCAGACGCGCACCGGCATTTGCTTCTTCGTAGCTGTCGATCCCGCTGGAGAGTGAGTCCGGGGAGTAGTAGTATTCGCCAAACAGACGGAAACTGTCGCCAATCGGCCACTGTAAACCACCACCGACAGCTGCCGCGTAGCCTTCATCACCGTCTTTCGGGTTGGTATAGATACCTTTCCCACCGACTGTTGCCAGCAACGGACCCAGAGGGATATTCAGACCAAGGCCAAGCCCTGCAACATCACCGTCGTCATCGTTATGCATCCAGTTGCCGCTAACAGCCAGCCCGGTGGACTCAGTACCCATACCAAAACCGAGGTTAGTGTAATCTTCGCCAGCCTGACCGCTAATGCTAATCGCATTCGCCGACGCAGAAACAAACAGCATTCCGGCAAAACCCAGTAATAAACTTTTTTTCATTTTCTATCCTTTCCAGCAAGAATCAAAACATAGCCCCAAAACCGCTGGATTGTACTGCCAGATGGCGAGGAATCAATGAGCTAAAAAAGCGATGCAATGACATATTGTAACTAAATACTACCCGCAATGTTTCAGTAAGGTTAAGTTCTTACCTGAAATTGACGGTGAAAGGCACCTGATTGCCGTTTTCAACAGACAACCTTCTTTTCCCCGGCAAAGCAGACTTAAACAGCAATGAAGCGTTTTTTCTGTCGCCTGCAAAAGGTAAGATATGTTAACGATGGACTCCTCCGCCCTCCCCTACAAGGAACAGACTAATGCGTCAAAGAACGATTGTTTGCCCACTCATTCAAAATGAAGGCTGTTATTTACTGTGCAAAATGGCCGACGATCGCGGCGTTTTCCCTGGTCAGTGGGCGTTGTCTGGCGGCGGCGTTGAGCCAGGCGAACGTATCGAAGAAGCCTTACGTCGGGAAATCAGGGAAGAACTGGGAGAACGCCTCGAGTTATCGCAAATTACCCCCTGGACCTTCAGTGACGATATTCGAACCAAAACCTATGCTGATGGTAGCCAGGAAGAGATTTACATGATTTATCTCATCTTCGATTGTGTTTCCGCTAACCGTGAAGTGAAGATTAACGAAGAGTTCCAGGACTTCGCCTGGGTTAAACCGGAAGATCTCGCCCAATACGATTTAAACATCGCCACACGTAAGACGTTAACATTGAAAGGGTTATTGTCAGCTTAAATGGTGATAGCAGTAGGATATTGATCCTTCAGATCATGGCATTGCACTCATCATTCAGCTGCAGGGCTGCAATGCCATAGCCACGACAAAATACGCGTAAAAATCATTTATTTTCAGACAAATAAAATAATCTCCTCCGCATCCTCCTTTATATCTTCAACCTTAAACTCTTAAGGATAAATTAACCTTCAGTCTTTAACCTTTGTGGCCTGATGAAATAATTAACGATGCCCCTGTTTATCACTAAAAATAAAACTGCGGTGGCGTTAAATGGCTTGAAGGAATAATGATGTCTGACTTTTTGCCTTTCTCCCGTCCGGCAATGGGTGATGAAGAACTTGCCGCAGTTAAGGCGGTTCTGGATTCAGGGTGGATAACCACGGGTCCTAAAAATCAGCAGTTGGAAGACGCTTTCTGCCAGCTCACAGGAAACCAAAACGCCGTTGCCGTCTGTTCCGCGACGGCAGGTATGCACATTACGCTAATGGCGCTGGGTGTGGGTGAAGGCGATGAAGTGATCACCCCGTCGATGACGTGGGTATCGACACTCAACATGATTGTCCTGCTGGGCGCCACACCGGTTATGATCGATGTCGACCGCGATACGCTGATGGTGACCCCTGAACACATTGAAGCCGCTATCACCCCGCGTACCAAAGCCATTATTCCCGTGCATTATGCCGGGGCCCCGGCCGATCTTGATGCCATTTACGCCATCGGTGAACGCTACGGAATCCCTGTTATTGAAGATGCAGCGCACGCCGTCGGAACGTTATACAAGGGGCGTCATGTTGGTGCTCGTGGTACCGCAATCTTTTCCTTTCACGCGATCAAGAATGTGACCTGTGCAGAGGGTGGGTTAATTGTTACTGACGACAGCCAGCTCGCTCAACGGCTTCGCAGCCTGAAATTCCACGGCCTGGGTGTAGATGCTTATGACCGTCAAACCTATGGTCGCGCGCCGCAGGCTGAAGTTCTCGCGCCGGGATACAAGTACAACCTGACTGACATCAACGCCGCCATCGCCCTGGTGCAGTTGAACAAGCTGGATCGTCTGAACGCGCGCCGGGCGCAAATTGCGCAGCAGTATCAACAAGCGCTGGCCGATACGCCGTTTCAACCGCTCACCCTGCCTCAGTGGTCGCATCTGCACGCCTGGCATTTGTTCATCATTCGCGTGGATGAAGCCCGCTGTGGACTGGGCAGAGATGCTCTGATGGAAGCACTAAAGGCCAGAAATATTGGTACAGGCCTGCATTTTCGCGCGGCCCACACGCAGAAATATTATCGCGAACGTTTCACCGATCTTTCTCTGCCTAATACCGAATGGAATAGCGCTCGCATTTGTTCACTGCCGCTATTTCCCGACATGACCGACGATGACACACAACGCGTCATTACGGCACTTCGCCAGATTGCAGGACAATAAGCATGTTTGAAGCCTCACCGATTAGTAAAGTCTCGGTGGTCATTCCCGTTTTTAACGAACAGGAAAGCCTGCCAGAATTAATCAGGCGCACCAGCGCCGCCTGCGAAAAACTGGATACTGAATATGAAATCCTGCTCATTGATGACGGTAGCAGTGACAATTCAGCTCAACTGATGATGGACGCCTCCCAGGCACCGAACAGCCATATTGTCTCTATTCTGTTGAATCGAAACTATGGGCAACACTCGGCGATTATGGCCGGTTTCAGCCACGTCACTGGCGACTTGATCATCACGTTGGATGCTGATTTACAAAACCCGCCCGAGGAGATCCCACGGCTGGTTGCCACGGCAAAAGAAGGCTTCGATGTCGTCGGAACGGTGCGTCAGAACCGCCAGGACAGCCGCTTTCGTAAGACCGCCTCACGGATGATCAATCATCTGATTCAGCGCACGACCGGTAAAGCCATGGGCGATTACGGCTGCATGCTGCGCGCCTATCGCCGTCACATCGTCGATGCCATGTTGCATTGCCAGGAGCGCAGCACCTTTATTCCAATCCTGGCTAACATCTTTGCCCGCCGCGCCACGGAAATCCCGGTACACCATGCCGAGCGTGAATTTGGCGACTCAAAGTACAGTTTCATGCGTCTGATAAACCTGATGTATGACCTGGTAACCTGCCTGACCACCACGCCATTGCGTATGTTGAGCTTGCTGGGCAGCATCATTGCCGCCACAGGTTTTACCCTGTCGGTCCTGCTTGTGGTTCTTCGCCTGACGCTCGGCCCGCAGTGGGCGGCAGAAGGTGTGTTTATGCTGTTTGCCGTGCTGTTTACCTTTATCGGCGCGCAATTCATTGGCATGGGATTACTCGGCGAATATATCGGTCGCATCTATAACGATGTCCGCGCACGCCCTCGCTATTTTGTTCAACACGTTATCCGTCCACAAACCACGCAGTCAACTGAGGAAAACCGCGCATGAAAGCCGTCGTATTTGCCTATCACGATATGGGATGTCAGGGGGTTCAGGCCCTGTTGGATGCGGGTTATGACATCGCTGCTATTTTTACGCATGCCGATAACCCAGGTGAAAAAGCGTTTTTTGGCTCAGTTTCCCGCCTCGCTGCCAGCGCAGGAATTCCGGTGTACGCTCCTGACGAGGTCAATCATCCGCTGTGGATCGAGCGGATCGGCCAACTCGCCCCCGATGTGATCTTCTCATTCTACTATCGCCATTTACTCAGCGATGAGATCCTGCGTATTGCGCCTGCGGGAGCCTTTAATCTGCACGGCTCATTGCTGCCCAAATATCGTGGCCGTGCACCGCTGAACTGGGTATTAGTCAATGGCGAAACCGAAACAGGTGTGACGCTTCACCGCATGGTCAAGCGCGCAGATGCCGGTGCCATCGTCGCCCAGCAACGCATTACCATTTCCCCCGATGACGTGGCGTTAACCCTGCACCATAAATTATGCCAGTCTGCCCGCGAGGTACTGGCGCAGGCGCTGCCAGCCATCAAAGCCGGTGATTTTCAGGAATACCCACAGCAGGAAGCCGACGCCACCTGTTTTGGTCGCCGCACGCCGGAAGATAGTTTCCTCGACTGGAACAAACCCTGCGCACAACTGCATAACATGGTTCGCGCCGTGTCCGATCCATGGCCTGGTGCATTTAGCTATGCCGGTACACAAAAATTCACCATCTGGTCATCACGCCAGAGTGCAAATACATCTGCGGCGCTGCCGGGAACGGTTATCTCCGTATCACCATTGCTGATTGCCTGTGCCGATGGCGCACTCGAAATCATTACCGGGCAAGCGGGTGATGGCATTACCATGCAGGGCTCACAGCTGGCACAAGTTTTGGGTCTGGTTGCCGGTTCTCGCCTCAACAGCCAGCCCGTTTCCGCCAGCAAACGTCGCACCCGCGTGTTGATCCTTGGCGTTAACGGTTTCATTGGCAACCACCTGACCGAACGTCTGCTGCGCGAAGATAACTACGAAATCTACGGGCTTGATATTGGCAGCGATGCGATTGAGCGTTTTCTGCAACACCCACGATTCCATTTTGTGGAAGGTGATATCAGCATTCACTCCGAATGGATTGAATATCATGTGAAAAAATGCGACGTCGTGCTGCCACTGGTCGCCATTGCCACGCCGATTGAATATACCCGCAACCCGCTGCGCGTCTTCGAACTCGATTTTGAAGAAAACCTGAAAATTATTCGTTACTGTGTCAAGTACCGCAAACGCATCATTTTCCCGTCAACGTCTGAAGTCTACGGTATGTGTACCGATAAAGACTTCGATGAAGACAGCTCCAACCTGATCGTCGGCCCGGTTAATAAACCGCGCTGGATCTACTCGGTCTCTAAACAACTGCTGGATCGCGTCATTTGGGCATACGGTGAAAAAGAAGGATTACGTTTCACCTTATTCCGTCCGTTTAACTGGATGGGACCGCGTCTGGACAGCCTGAACGCCGCACGTATCGGCAGTTCACGCGCCATTACCCAACTGATCCAGAATCTGGTGGAAGGCTCTCCCATCAAGCTGATTGAAGGCGGCAAGCAGAAGCGCTGCTTTACCGACATTCGTGACGGTATCGAAGCCCTGTTCCGCATCATTGAAAACGACGGCGGACGCTGTGACGGCGAGATCATCAATATCGGTAATCCGGATAATGAAGCAAGTATTCAGGAACTGGCTGAAATGCTCCTTTCCTGCTTCGAAAAACATCCATTGCGCCAACACTTCCCGCCGTTTGCTGGTTTCCGTGACGTTGAGAGTAGCAGCTACTATGGCAAAGGCTACCAGGACGTTGAGCACCGCAAACCCAGTATTCGTAACGCCAAACGTTGCCTGAACTGGGAACCAACAATCGAGATGCAAGAAACGGTTGAAGAGACGCTGGACTTCTTCTTACGCAGTGTGGATATCACGGAACACACATCATGACCAAAGTGGGCTTGCGCATAGATGTCGATACATTCAGGGGGACACGTGAAGGCGTGCCCCGCCTGCTGGAGACATTGAACCGGCATAACGTTCGGGCAAGTTTCTTTTTTAGCGTCGGGCCCGACAATATGGGACGCCATCTCTGGCGCCTGGTGAAGCCGCAATTTTTGTGGAAGATGCTGCGCTCAAACGCAGCATCACTCTACGGGTGGGACATTTTACTGGCCGGCACCGCCTGGCCTGGAAAAGAAATTGGCCTGGCCAATGCGGCCATCATTTCGCAAGCTGCCCGGTATCACGAAACAGGCTTACACGCCTGGGATCATCATGCCTGGCAATCACGAAGTGGCAACTGGAACGATAAACAGCTGATTGATGATATTTCGCGGGGCATTAATGCGCTCGAAACGATCATCGGCCAACCCGTCACCTGCTCTGCCGTCGCTGGCTGGCGTGCCGACTCGCGCGTCGTCGAGGCGAAAGAAACATTCCATTTGCGCTATAACAGCGATTGCAGGGGAACATCGTTATTCCGTCCTGTACTTGAAACAGGAGAAATGGGGACGCCACAAATTCCGGTCACGCTACCGACATGGGATGAGGTGGTTGGTCAGGAGGTACAGGCAGCGGACTTCAACGACTATATTCTCTCCCGTATTCAGCGGGACAAAGGCACCCCGGTCTACACGATTCACGCAGAGGTGGAAGGCATTGCTTTTCAGCAGAAATTTGACGATCTGCTCATTCGTGCCGCCGACGCAGGAATTACGTTTTGTCCGCTGGGCGAACTGTTACCAGACGATATCAGTACACTGCCAACGGGCCAGATCGTTCGTGGCAAAATACCCGGCAGAGAGGGATGGCTCGGCTGCCAGCAACCCGCGAGTGTGACACCATGAAATCCGCACGTTACGCCCTGGCATTTGTCGCATTTATTGCACTGTATTTTATTTTACCCATCAATAGCCGCCTGCTCTGGCAGCCCGACGAAACGCGCTATGCTGAAATCAGTCGGGAAATGCTGACGTCTGGCGACTGGATCGTCCCACATTTTTTAGGGCTACGCTATTTTGAAAAACCCATCGCGGGATACTGGTTAAACAGCATCGGGCAATGGTTGTTTGGTGCAAACAACTTTGGCGTCAGGGCGGGGGCTATTTTTGCAACCCTACTGACTGCACTTCTGGTCGCCTGGCTGGCAATGCGGCTATGGCGTGACAAACGCACGGCCATACTCTCTGCCGTCATCTTTCTAACGTTTTTCTCTGTTTACAGTATCGGAACCTATGCGGTACTTGATCCCATTATCGCGCTGTGGCTAATGGCGGGCATGTGCTGTTTTTGGGAGGGAATGCAGGCCACCACCAGAACAGGTAAAATTGTCGCCTTTTTGCTGTTAGGACTCACCTGCGGCATGGGCGTGATGACCAAAGGCTTTCTCGCGCTCGCTGTCCCCGTCCTCAGCGTGCTGCCATGGGTTTTCGTGCAAAGGCGCTGGAAAGAGATCTTTATTTACGGTCTGTTGTCGATTATCAGCTGTATTGCCATTGTCCTGCCGTGGGGGATGGCGATTGCACAACGCGAATCTGACTTCTGGCACTACTTTTTCTGGATTGAGCATATTCAGCGTTTTGCGCAGGATGATGCCCAACATAAAGCACCATTCTGGTACTACATACCGGTTTTCGTGGCAGGTGCCTTACCCTGGCTCGGGCTACTACCGGGCGCATTGCGTACCGGCTGGCGTGAACGGGATGTACCACGTAGCGCCTTATACCTGCTGAGCTGGATTATTATGCCGATACTGTTTTTCAGTATCGCCAAAGGGAAGTTGCCAACCTATATTCTTTCCTGCTTCGCACCGCTGGCGATCCTTACCGCGCGGTTTGGCTTGCAGGCTGCTGAAAAAGGTTCTGCAGCCCTGCGCGTCAACGGTTGGATCAATATTCTGTTCGGTGTTATTGGTATTGTCGCCACATTTATCGTGTCCACGCTCGGACCGTTGAAGACACCGGTCTGGTCGCATATCGAAACGTATAAAGTGTTTTGCTCATGGGGTATCTTTATCACCTGGACACTATTTGGCTGGTATACGCTTAATAACAGTGAAAAAAACTGGAAATTAGCAGCGCTCTGCCCGCTGGGGCTGGCGCTGTTGTTCGGCTTCTCAGTACCTGACAGGGTAATGGAATCCAAACAACCACAGTTTTTTGTCGAGATGACCAAAGAGTCACTGGAGTCGAGCCGTTATATTTTCACCGACAGTGTTGGCGTTGCCGCTGGCCTGGCCTGGAGCCTGAAACGCGATGACATCAACATGTACGGGCAAACAGGTGAGTTAAAATATGGCCTTAATTATCCGGATGCCCAGGGCCGCTTCGTCAGTCGGGATGATTTTGCCGGCTGGTTGGCGCAACATCGTCAGGAAGGGATCATTACGCTCGTGCTATCAATTTCGAAGGATGAGGATATTAATCAGCTTGCCATTCCTCCCGCTGACTATATCGACAATCAGGGGCGCCTGGTCTTGATTCAGTACAGGCCTAAATGATCTGGCTAACCTTAGTCTTTGCCAGCCTGCTCAGCGTCTGTGGACAATTGTGCCAGAAGCAGGCCACCCGCCCGGTACCCGCCCACGCGCGAACACGCTATATCGCGCAGTGGATTGGTCTGGCGCTGGCCTGTCTGGGACTGGCCATGCTGCTCTGGCTGGCAGTATTGCAGAATATTCCCGTCGGTATCGCCTACCCAATGCTAAGCCTGAACTTTGTATGGGTCACGCTGGCGGCATGGAAAATCTGGCGCGAACCTGTCACAACGCGTCACTGGTTGGGGGTTGGGCTACTCATCACCGGCATCTTTATTCTTGGGAGCGCGGTGTAATGGGCATCTTTTGGGGGCTGTGTAGCGTGATTATTACGTCGGTTGCTCAGCTAAGTCTGGGTTACGCGATGGATAATCTGCCGCCCATGCAGCAACCGCTGGCGTTTATCTCCGCCGTTTTTTCAACCAGCAGCAGCGCATTCGCCTTATATGGCGGGCTGGTAGGTTATTTACTGTCAGTGATGTGCTGGCATAAAGCCCTGCATCAGCTCGCGCTGAGCAAAGCCTATGCCTTGCTCAGCCTCAGCTATGTGCTGGTGTGGATAGCATCAATGATTTTACCTGGCTGGCAGGGAACCTTCTCAATAAAAGCCCTGGTGGGTGTGCTGTGTATTATGGTGGGATTAATGACCATATTCTTACCTGCCCGCCAACACACGCCCTGAGATCATTTATCGTCAGACAGTTGTCGCAGACGCTCCCATTCTTCGCAAAGATACTGTCTGGCATCAATGATTTTAATCACTCGCGATGTGTCACGGTTAATACAATACTGGGCATCTTTTAGCGGTGACAGGAGATCGCCGGCTTTTACACGCTCGCTGGCTTGCGCTTCAGCCAGCATTTTCAACGAACCACCAGTATCACTAAGTACAATATAGAGCCTCCCTGCTTTTTGGTTACAGCAAGACTTCTTCACATGCCATTCCATAGCGCACCTTTTGCTAATGATTTTCACAATAGGTTACACTTTAGCAGATAAACCAAAGGACAATGGCCCAGGAATGGCAATTATGCGAGATAAATTTAATGTTTTCTTAAGCTTTACCGCGGATACGGACCCACTCCAGCAGCGCCCGGCGAGAAATCTTAATACCACCGCTTTTCAATTCTGCGGGTAAGGTTAGCCAACGAACGGGTTGCTGGAAACGTGCCAGCTTATCTTTCACCCATTCTGCCAGATCAATACTTCCGACTTCGGCATCGTACTCCACAACCGCAACGGGGCGATGACCAAACTCTTCATCTTCGATTGGCACAATAAAAGCCTGCAGAACATGGGGATGCGATACAATTACGCGCTCCACCTCTTCCGGTTGGATCCCTTCTCCGCCACTGAAAAACAGGTTGTCCATCCGCCCGACAAGGGTTAACTTGCCATCATGCACGATGCCGCGATCGCGGGTGGCAAACCAGCCTTGCGCATTAACCAGCGGATAAAGCTGTCCGTTACGCCAGTAACCTTGCGCCATGCTGGCGGCACGAAGCCAGACTTCATCATCAACAATCCTGACTTCTCTGCCCGGTAGTGCAGAGCCGACATCTGCCTTACCATCAGCTTCTTTCGCACAAACCGTGGAGGCAAATTCTGTTAACCCGTAACCGCACCAGCAGCGAATACCCTGCTCACGCGCTTGTTCAGTCAATTCAACAGGAATCGCTGCACCGCCCAGCAACACGGCCTTTAGCGATACCGGTGTGTTATTGACCAACAGTCGCCAAAGCTGCGTGGGAACCAGCGAAGCATGGGTACAACCCGCCAGCATCTGCTCTAACGGTTGCTTATCGCGCACGGTCATACGTGCGCCCGCAAACAACCAGCGCCACATTATCCCCTGACCGGAAACGTGAAATAACGGTAGCGAGAGCAGCCAGTCATCGTCTTCGCCAAATGGCATCAGTGACAGCACCCCCTGCGCACTCGCCAAATGCGCCTGACAAGTATGTACCGCCGCTTTAGGCAGTCCGGTTGAGCCGGAGGTTAACGTCATTGTGCTCAAGCGCTGAGGCAACCAGACGGCAGCATGCTCGCCAGACTGTTCCAACATCCGCAGCGGTGTCAGGCCCGGAAGCGGACTTTCGCCTTCCAGATCCAGCGCAAAACGCAGCGTCAGATCCGGAATTAACACATCCAGCAACGACGGTGGCAACTGCGGGTTCACAGGTAAAATTCGTGCCCCGCACTGCAACAATGCCAGCCAGGCCAGCAGCGGACGGGGATGATTCCAGGCGCGGAGCAATATGCCATCGCCCTCTTCTACCCCTTGAGCCGCAAAGCCGCTTGCCAGACGATCGACTCGCGCACAGAGTTCGCCCCAGCTTAACACCTCATCGTTGAGGCGTAAGGCTGGCGCGTCCGCACGAGCCTGTCGCCAGTGACGCCACGGCCAGTCAGTAAAATCAGGCGTGTCGGACAACCGCTCCAGGCCCGATGCGCTTGCGCCATCGGGCATTTCCCACTGGGTCATAGCAATCGTTCCAGCGCATCTATCTCAATGCACGGCAACGTACTGCCCGGCCAGGTGCGCACCTGCTGGCACTGCATCAGGCTGAGCGTATCCAGACCAGGGATAGTCTGTGGCGTCAACCAGGCAGCAATGCGCGCCAGCTGGGTTAAGCCCAGGCTCGATTCGATAGAGGAGCTGATCACGGCGGTGAGACCGAGCGCGTGTGCGGCTGCAACCTGCTCACGAACCTTGTCGAGGCTACCCGTCAGCGTGGGCTTGATGACGACAGCCTTCACGCCCTCTTCGGCCATAAAGGTGAAATCGGCTTCACGCAGACTTTCATCCCAGGCAATGGCAATCCCTGTTTCACGTGAGAACGCGCGGGAATCATCACGGGTTTTACACGGCTCTTCGAGGAAGGCAATGCGCCCGCGATACTCAGGATTGACATATTTCGCAAACTGCTGGGCTTTCAGCGGCGTCCAGGCACGATTGGCATCAAGCCGCAGGTGCAGTTCCGGGATCGCCTCCAGCAACAGGTTGACGACCATACCGTCGCGAACAGCTTCATACAGACCGACTTTTACCTTCGCAACTTTCTCGCCAGGCATGTCTGCCAATTGCAGCACCAGATCGTCAGGATCACCTGTACACAACGGCGCAGCACGATAGTCCGCCGCCTCAGGCAACGTACCCGCAAGCTCGGCCAGCGCACAGCTAACACCAAATGCAACGGCAGGCAGCTGTGGCAAGGATGAATCCCCCTGCAGCCAACCGTTGACCCAGGCCAGCAGCGCAGTTTGCGCCTCTTCCCAGGTTTCCTGGCTGAAGCCCGGTAGTGGAGAGATCTCTCCCCACCCTTCGCGCTCGCCGTCACGAAGACAAACGTACAGCCCGTCACGCGTTTTTAACCGCCTGTCACGCAAAATCACCCCCGCGTCCATGGGGATCTGCCAACGGTATACCTGCGCGCTACGCATTACGGATTCCGTTTGAATTTGCTGAAGTCAGGCTGGCGTTTCTGGTTAAAGGCGTTACGGCCTTCCTGACCTTCTTCAGTCATGTAGAACAGCATGGTCGCGTTACCGGCCAGTTCCTGCAGACCCGCCTGACCATCGCAGTCGGCATTCAGTGCAGCTTTCAGACAACGCAGCGCCATCGGGCTGTTTTGCAGCATTTCACGACACCAGCGCACCGTCTCTTTTTCCAGATCGACCAGTGGAACCACGGTATTGACCAGGCCCATATCCAGCGCCTGTTTTGCATCGTATTGACGGCACAGGAACCAGATTTCACGTGCTTTTTTCTGACCGACGATACGCGCCATGTAGGACGCACCCCATCCTCCGTCGAAGGAACCGACTTTCGGGCCAGTCTGACCAAAGATGGCGTTTTCAGCCGCAATAGTCAGATCGCACATCATGTGCAGCACATGGCCACCACCGATGGAATACCCTGCCACCATCGCGACAACCGGTTTCGGACACGTGCGGATTTGGCGCTGGAAGTCCAGCACGTTCAGATGATGCACGCCGGAGTCATCCTGGTATCCGCCGTAATCGCCACGTACTTTCTGATCGCCACCCGCGCAGAACGCTTTATCGCCCGCACCGGTCAGAATAATCACGCCAATATTGTCATCATAGCGAGCATCCGCCAGCGCCTGAATCATCTCTTTGACGGTGACAGGACGGAAAGCATTGCGTACCTGCGGACGATTAATGGTGATTTTTGCGATACCGTCGGTGGATTTCTCATAGCGAATGTCGGTGTAGCCTTCAGAGCAGTCGAGCCATTCTACCGGTGCGTAAAGCATTGTTTCATCAGGATAGATCATAAAATGTCCTATAGTCAGCGACGCAGAATCTGAGCCAGACAGTCCACCACGCCAGCGGGATTGTCCCGATGCGCGTTGTGTCCGGCGTTACGAATCACATGGTTCGGTACGGATATTTCCGCCGCCAGAGCGCGGAATTTATCGTCACGTTCACCACATAAATAATAAAACGGAAATGTGCGCGTTTTCAGTTGCACACGTAAATCAGGTTGTACGGCCAGCGAGGTGGCTTCCAGCATTGCCGCCAACGTTTCACCCTTATTCTGGCAGCGTAAAGCGACCAGCGCCTCTCTTTCGGTCGCATCCAGCGAAGCGAAAACTGGTTGCTGGTACCAGTCATTAAACACATCGTGCAACGGCTCACGGCGAAAACGTGCGGCCCAACGACCATCTGAAAGACGGCGCTGAACGCGCTCATCTTCATGTTGTAAGCCAGGGTGCCCACCTTCAACAACCAGACCGCAGAGTCCCGGCATCCCCTGACAGGCCGCCATCATTGCGGCTCTGCCGCCAAGGGAATATCCCACCAGCCAGTAGTTAAGTATGTTGTAACTAAGCAGCGTGTTACGCAGCAAATCGCTGACGTCATCAAATCCGTTCACGCTGATATCAGCAGAACCGCCGTGGCCAGGCAGGTCGATATACAACCGCGAATAGTCGGGGAATGCTTCACCGACCGCCTGCCATTCCCGGCGATCACCGGAAAATCCGTGCAGGAAAACCAGCCAGGGGAAATCCACCTGACCCGTGTTCGCCTGCGCGTGCAGGATCATAGATGACTGACCTGTGCCAGCAGTTGCTGCAGGGTTTGCGCCCCGTCAGTTTCATTCACTACCAGCTCAATCACCGTTGCCACCGGAGTACGCCAGGCGTTCGTCAGCGCGCTCTCCAGTTGCGCCCAGTTCTCCGGGCGGTGATATTTGAGGTCAAACATAGCCGCGGCATGCTCAAAATGGACGTTCTGCGGCATCAGGTAGAACCGTTCACGTTCGCCTGGCGGGGTTGGCAGCAGAGAGAAAATCTGTCCGCCGTTATTATTCACCACAATCAGGACAAACGGTGCGGAAACCTGGCGCAAAAGCGCCAGCGCATTCAGGTCATACAGCGCGGATAAATCGCCAACAATAGCCAGCGTCGATTTCGCACTGGCACGCTGTACGCCAGCCGCCGTTGATAGCAGACCGTCAATGCCGCTCGCACCGCGGTTGCTGTAAACCGGGAAACCTGCCGGAAGCTGAGACAGCGCGTCAATCAACCGTACAACCAGGCTGTTCCCCACGAACAACTGTCCCTGCTCTGGCAGATACTCGCGAATACGGTGCGCCAGCTGTGCTTCGCCAAACGTGTCGCGGCGGGCTTCTACCGCCTGCCATGCCTGTTGCGCCAGCCGCGGGATCTCCACACACCAGGGCTGGCGTTTCTCTGCCGGATGCAGCTCCAGCCAGTCGCCTACTTTTGCCACCAGCCGGCGTCCACGATGATGAGCCGGATCCAGACGTCCTTCGATATTGTCGACAATCCAGAATTCCTGTGGGTTGCAATTGGCCTGCCATTGCAGCAACCGTTTACCGGTCAGACTACTGCCGAGCTGCACCACAATCTGCGCCTGCTCTAATTCTGCTACCGCTTTCGCGTTCCCCAGCCACAGATCGGCGCAGGGCAACGGCTGTCCGGTTTGCGACAGCACATCACCAATGAGTGGCCAACCTAATGTCTGCGCCCAGAGCGCAACTTTCTTGCCCTCTTCGGCGCTCATGCGCCCGGCAAGTACCACACCACGTTTTTGCCGCCAAAAAAACCAGTCGCGCTGTTTATCACTTTCCAGTCGACGCGCTTCGCGCAACCAGGGTTTATCATCCTGCCACCAGTCACCAAGACGCTGCTGCCAGGCCAGACCCGTTTCGTCCATCTCGCCATACAAGGGTTCTGCAAACGGACAGTTAATATGAACCGCCCCGCTATGCAGCGCGGCTAAGGCATTATCGATAGTAGACACCAGCCAGCTTGCCGGAATGTCCTGCGTCGGGCGTGGTAAAGAGAGCGTTTGCGACGGATGCGACGCAAACATGCCGGCCTGACGAATCGCCTGGTTAGCGCCACAGTCAATAAGCTCAGGCGGTCTGTCAGCGGTGAGTAAAATCAGTTTTTCACCGGTCAGCCCTGCTTCAATCAGCGCCGGATACAAATTCGCTACCGCCGTACCAGAGGTGACAATAACGGCAACAGGTTGCCTGCTGACTTTCGCCAGGCCTAAGGCGAGATGTCCCAGTCCGCGCTCGTCAAAATGGGTATGATGAATGAAAGCGGGATTTTCCGCTGCCGCTAAAGTTAACGGCGTCGAACGAGAGCCAGGGGCAATGCAAACATGCCTGACGCCGTGGCGAGTGAGTGCTTCCAGAATGACCGCCGCCCAGCGTCGGTTAAATGCGCTTACTGACATGAGATTGTCCGGTATCAATATTGCGACACAGTATAAAGAATCGAATAAATGGATTTTTGATATGAGTCGGGAATATACACGAAATCATTATCCTTCCATCTGTAATAAAGTACGTAACCCTGCCGCTTTATTATCTATTTCTTGCCATTCTTGCTCAGGATCTGAACCGCGCACGATCCCCGCCCCGGCATACAGGCGTACGACGTTTGCGCTAATTTTCGCTGAACGTAATGACACGCAAAACTCACTCTGACGCAATGAAAGATAACCCGCGGAACCGGCATACCACTCGCGTTCAAAGGGTTCATTATGTTGGATAAATTCACGCGCCAGCTCGCGCGGAATACCCGCTACGGCTGCAGTAGGCTGTAGTTGTACCAGGCAAAGCGTATCGTCCGCCTGATTGAGCGCAGTCCAGATACAGCGGCGCAGATGCTGTACTTTGCGCAGTCTGAGTACCTGCGGCGGCAGGACATCGAGGGTTTGCGTACAGTTTTGCAGCCGTTGGCAAATATCTTCCACCACCAACATGTTCTCACGCTGATTTTTATCGTCCTTCATCAGCCATTCACCAAGCTGCCAGGCGCGATGATCGTCAGGGTGATTGGCGACTGTTCCGGCCAGCGCCTCAGTGCGCAGTGCCGTGTCTCGCCGTCTATACAGACGTTCAGGGGAAGAACCAAGAAAAGCAGATTCGGCGGAAAACGCCATATAGAAGTGGTAACAGTTGAGATTTAAACGACGACTGGAGGCCATAACAGCCGCGGCATTAACTGGCTGAGAAAACTGTAAATCGGTCGCACGCGCCAGCACCACTTTGTCGAGTTCTTCCTCAGCAATGGTCTGCGTGGCAAGCTCAATAAGGCGAACCCAACCGTCTTTATCCGGCCAGTGCTGTTCTCCCGTCAAAAACAAACGCAATGCGGGAAGCGGTTTTACCTGCGCAAGTGTTGAAATAAATGCAGCGGCCTGCGCGGCATCTTCACGCAACGACACGTCGCTATACAGATGTAGTCGTAAGGTCGCAACCCCGGCACAGCGTCGCCATTCCAGGCGAGGCAGCAATAAATTACCGCGCTGCGGCTCAAACGCATTCAGGCCCCAGACACGCAGTTCGGGGTGATTATCATGTTGGCGTAAAAACCGTTGGGCGGATTCCAGTGAGGTGAATGTCGCAACGGCGCCCAGCACAGCCGCTTCTTCATCGCCGTTACGTTGCTGCCAGTAAAACTGAGGCCAGACGGGCTGGCTGGCCAGCCATCCTAAAGCGTCAAAAGCATCGTTCAGTGGGAAAGGTATGTCGTAAAT
The DNA here is from genome assembly GCF_028069755.1 of Citrobacter sp. Igbk 16. NCBI lineage: Bacteria > Pseudomonadati > Pseudomonadota > Gammaproteobacteria > Enterobacterales > Enterobacteriaceae > Citrobacter > Citrobacter sp. Igbk 16. The sequence continues at coordinate 49,960 of NZ_JANEWJ010000001.1, forward strand.
ACGAATGCCAGGTGCTGCCGGTATCTCTTGCGACAAAATGCGCATCAGACTTTCCAGCGCAGTAGTGATTGAATGCACGCGGACCTCTCCCTGTTAAAAACCTCTCATTATACGGGGTACTGAGCAGAAAAAGCAGTACCCCCGTATAGGGAGTGCGATGACAGCGCTATATTTATCGCCGTGCCAGCAATAATCCCATCACTAAACCAACTGTCGCCCCCACGCCGATCCCACGCCAGGGTTTTTCGTGTACATAGTCATCTGCCCGGCAAACTGCCTGCTTTGCTCGATAATAGTAACTGTCAGAGGCGTGACTAACGCGGTTTCTCACCTCTTCTAACGCCTGCTCAGCCCGCGCTTTCAACTCAAGGTACTTCTGGTCGGCAGGATCGCCGGAAGAACGTAGCACTTCTGCCAGCGTTTCGCTCAACAATTCCAAATCGTCATCAATACGTGATTCGTAAGAATGAAAAGACATTATATTCTCCCTTTCTATTGACGTACCCGCTAACTATAGACGACAGGGGCTGTTTACGCTTGATGACCCTCACGCGCCATGCCGATGTGTGGAATACCATCTTCGTCATAGATCTCCGTGACTGGAACAAAACCAAATTTTGCATAAAACGATTGCAGATGCGCCTGGGCCCCCAGGTATAACGCCTTATGCGGCCAATGCTGCGTACAGGAGGCCAGCGTTTGCGTCATTAACTGCTGTCCCAATTTTTCGCCGCGTAGCGCTTCGCTGACAATCACCCGGCCAATCACTATCGGCTCCAGATCATCGTCACTTTTCAGAATCCTCGCATACGCCACCAGTTCATCATTATGCCATCCCAGAATGTGACGGTTCTCGCCGACTAAGTCGTCGCCATCCACGTCCTGATACGGACATTGCTGCTCAACAACAAATACCGCGCAGCGAAGCTGAAGAATGGCATACAGCTCCTGAACACTCAGCTTTGCATGATGGAGATCTTGCCAGTGGATCATTGTCTGCCCCTTTGTTGTGATAACCTGAACACCCTGCCTCATTGATGGCGAAAAGTGTAACGTAAAGATGGAATTACTATTTTTAGGCACGTCTGCGGGAGTTCCCACACGTTCTCGCAATGTAACGGCAATATTACTGAATCTGCAACACCCTACTCAGGCAGGTTTGTGGCTTTTTGATTGCGGCGAAGGGACGCAACATCAAATGCTTAGCACCCCGTTCAACCCAGGCAAACTTGATCGTATTTTTATCAGTCATCTGCATGGCGATCACCTTTTTGGTTTGCCAGGGTTGCTGTGCAGCCGTTCAATGGCGGGAAACGTCCAGCCATTGACGCTTTATGGCCCGAAAGGGTTACGAGAATTTACCGAAACAGCCTTGCGACTAAGCGGCTCCTGGACCGATTACCCGCTGGATATTGTAGAAATCACCGCCGGTGAGATTGTGGATGACGGCCTGCGCAAAGTGACCGCGTTTCAACTGGAACATCCGCTGGAGTGCTACGGTTTTCGTGTTGAAGAACACGACAAACCTGGTGCGCTTGATGCCAACGCGCTCAAAGCGGCAGGCGTTAAACCAGGCCCTTGTTTTCAGGATCTCAAAGCGGGAAAAACTATCGTGCTGGAAGACGGGCGCACCATTAGCGGGGCCGATTTTCTCGCCCCGGCGATTAAGGGAAAGTCCGTCGCCATTTTCGGTGATACCGGACCCTGTGCGAGCGCCATCGAACTGGCAAAAGGGGTGGACGTGATGGTACATGAAACCACGCTGGATTCGTCAATGGAGGAAAAAGCCAACAGCCGCGGGCATAGCTCCACCCGGCAGGCCGCACAGCTGGCACGGGACGCCGGTGTGGGCAGACTCATCATGACCCACGTCAGCTCACGCTACGATGCAAAGGGCTGCCAACGGTTACTTGAAGAGTGCAGAGCGCTGTTCCCGGCAACGGAACTGGCTCACGATTTCGCCATTTTCACCGTTTAACGCTTTATTTTTCCGCCTCAATGCCGATAACAGTGGAAAGGCTGGCTTTCACACTGAGGACAGGATGAACAATTTCCAGAAAGATATTGATGACAGGACCAATCTAACCTTGTCTAACCGCTTTGAGCTGCTGCTGTTTCGCCTCGGCAAATCGGTTGAAGAGCAAAAATCAGAGCTGTTTGGCATCAACGTTTTCAAACTCCGTGAAATCGTTCCGATGCCGACATTTACACGCCCTGCCGGCATGAAGGCTCCGCTGTTAGGCATGGTGAATATCCGGGACCAGGTGATTCCGGTGATCGACCTGCCTGCTGTCGCCGGATGTAAACCCGAAACCGGGCTTAATATCCTGTTGATCACAGAGTACGCCCGCAGCGTACAGGCGTTTGCGGTGGAGTCAGTAGAGAACATTATGCGCCTCGACTGGCAGCAGGTGCACACTGCGGAGAAAGCCGTCAATGGTCGGTACATCACCAGTATTGCTTGTCTGGACGACGACAAAGAAACCAACAATTTGGCGTTGGTGCTTGATGTCGAACAGATCCTGTATGACATTGTGCCGTCCAACCACGATTTACGTGCAACCGACCTGAAAACCAGCAAATTCAATATCACGCCGGGTGCGGTGGCCATTGTTGCGGAAGACTCCAAAGTTGCCCGAGCGATGCTGGAGAAGGGACTGAACGCGATGGAAATTCCGCATCTGATGCATGTCACCGGCAAAGATGCCTGGGACAAAATTCAGCAACTCTCCGAAGAGGCACAAGCGGAGGGTAAGCCTGTCAGCGAGAAAATCGCCCTGGTGCTTACCGATCTGGAAATGCCAGAGATGGACGGTTTCACACTGACCCGTAAGATTAAAACCGACGAGCGTCTGAAGAAGATCCCGGTTGTCATCCACTCTTCACTGTCCGGTAGCGCCAACGAAGATCACGTTCGCCGGGTTAAGGCCGATGGCTATGTGGCAAAATTCGAGGTCAACGAATTATCTTCTGTGATTCAGGAAGTGATGGAGCGCGCAGCAAAAGATGTTAGTGGTCCTTTGGTGAGCCGTCAGCTTTCCGCCTGATAGCCCTGACCCCATAAAAAAACCCGCCGAGGCGGGTTTTTTCGTTTCAGCGTATCGCTTACATCAGCGGCGTCGCCAGCTGCACGATGCTGATCAGCGGTTGTGGGTAGATACCCAGCACCAGCACCAACAGTGCAGAGATCAGCACCACGATACCGCCCGCGCTGTACTGCCAGTTAGACGGTGCATCGCGGTTCAGTTGCTGCGGTGCGCTCAGATACAGGCTCACAGCAACGCGCAGGTAGTAGTACAAACCAATCGCGGAGCCGGCCACCACAGCGGCAACCAGCCACCACAGGTTGGCCTGCACACCGACAGCCAGTACGTAGAATTTACCGATAAAGCCCAGCGTCATCGGGATACCCGCCAGAGACAGCATCATCACCGTCATCACTGCCGCGAGGATCGGACGATGCCAGAACAGACCGCGATAGGAGAACAGAGAGTCTGCATCCGGACCACGGTACGGGCTGGACATCAGGCTGACCACACCGAACGCGCCAAGGCTGCTGAACAGATAACCGGCCAGATACACGCCTACCGCTTCCATTGACATCTCGCCGCTCTGCAGGGCAATCAGCGCCACCAGCAGGTAACCGAGGTGAGAGATAGACGAATAACCAAGCAGACGCTTGATGTTGGTCTGGCTCAGCGCCATCAGGTTACCGAAGATGATGGAAGCAAAGGCAATCACGCCCAGCACGATACGTACCGCTTCGCTGTCGCCAACCGGCGCATACAGGAACAGACGCATCACCACGCCGAAGATAGCGATTTTGCTCGCCGTCGCCAGGAAGGTGGAAACCGGGGCCGGAGCACCCTGGTATACGTCTGGCGTCCACAGGTGGAACGGAACCAGCGAGAGTTTAAAGCCGAGGCCCACGATCATCAGACCGAAGCCCGCCAGCAGCAGCGGCTCATGCAGCATGCCGTCGCCGAGGCTTTTACCAAGCGCAACGAACGACAGGTTGCCGGACTGTGCGTACACCAGCGCCATACCAAACAGCAGGAATGAAGACGCTGCGGCAGACAGGATGGTGTACTTGATACTGGCTTCCAGTGAACGCTTCTGACGGAAGGCATAACCGACCAGGCCAAACAGCGGCAAAGAAATCAGTTCGATACCGAGGAAAAGCGCCGCCAGATGGTTAGCATTGGCGAGCAGAATTCCACCCAGCGCGGCAATTAGCACCAGCAGGTAGAACTCTTCCCGGTTGTCGTCGTAGCCTTCCAGCCATGGGTAAGCAAAGGTACAGGTAGCAAGACTCGCCAGCAGTACCAGCCCGGTGTAGAGCATGGCGAAACCGTCGACCCGCATCAGCGGGGTGACGTCCATGGCGCCCGCCTGGCCAACAAACCAGAGCGAAACCAGCGCGGCGTTAAGCCCAATGACCGACAGCGTGGCATTGAGGAAGTGATTGCGTCGCCACGCAATGGAGAGCATCACAACCACCACCGTCAAGCCGACGATCAGCAGCGGTAGCAGCGCAATCAGGTGTTGTGGAGTTATTGTCATGGCGATTTACGGCCTTGTAGTAGTAACGGAATTAACAAACCACTGCTGGATGTTGCTCATCGCAGAATGCGAGGTATCCAGAATCGGCTGCGGATAGAAGCCAAGCAGTACCAGAAGCACGACCAGCAACAGGATGATAAACAGCTCACGCAGCGACATCCCTGGCAGTTCAACACTGGCAATCTGGCTCTTCGCTTTACCGAAGTAAGCGCGATGCAGCATCGCCAGCGAGTATACAGAAGCAAACACCAGACCAAAGGTTGAGATCACCGTAATGACCGGAACCACCTGGTAGCTGCCGAACAGAATCATGAATTCGCCAACAAAGTTACCTGTACCCGGCATACCCAGCGTACAAACGGCGAAGAACATGGACAGTGCAGGCAACCATTTCATTTTGCCCCACAGGCCGCCCATCATACGCATATCACGCGTGTGCAGACGTTCGTACAACTGTCCACACAGAATGAACAGACCGGCTGCGGACAGACCGTGAGCGATCATCTGGATAACCGCACCCTGGTACGCCAGCTGGCTGCCGGTGTAGATAGCAATCAGTACGAAGCCCATGTGCGATACGGAGGTGTAGGCAATCAGACGTTTGATATCGTACTGATTAAAGGCCATCCACGCGCCGTAGAAGATACCGATAACGCCCAGCCACATTGCGATAGGTGCAAACTCAGCCGACGCGTTCGGGAACAGCGGCAGAGAAAAGCGCAGCAGGCCGTAAGCCGCGGTTTTCAGCAAAATCCCCGCCAGGTCAACGGAACCTGCGGTCGGTGCCTGGGAGTGCGCATCTGGCAACCAGCCATGCAGCGGAACCACCGGCATTTTCACCGCAAACGCGATGAAGAAGCCCAGCATCAGCAGATATTCCACACCGTGGGACATCGGGGTATTCAGCAGCTCTTCATAGTTGAAGGTCCACACACCGGTCGCTTTATAGTGCACAAACACCAGCGCCAGGATGGCAATCAACATCACCAGACCACTCGCCTGGGTATAAATGAAGAACTTGGTCGCCGCCGTGATACGCGTTTTACCGTCAGAGGCTTTATGCCCCCACAACGCGATCAGGAAGTACATCGGCACCAGCATCATTTCCCAGAAGAAGAAGAACAGGAACATGTCGATGGCAAGGAACACGCCGATAACGCCGCCCAGAATCCACATCAGGTTCAGGTGGAAGAAGCCCTGGTATTTTTCGATTTCATTCCAGGAGCACAGTACCGCCAGAACACCGAGCAGACCGGTCAGCACTACCATCAGCAGCGATAAACCGTCGATTGCTAAGTGAATAGAGATGCCGAAACGCGGGATCCACGGCAGGATAAACTCAGACTGCCACTGCGGAATGCCAGCGGATTGCGTCAGTGAATAGCCGCCCTGCAACCACAGTTGCAGGCCAAGCGCCAGCGTCAGTCCCATGGTAATCAGCGCAATCCAGCGCGGCACCTTCACGCCAAAGCGTTCGGTCTGCCAGCACAGGAAACCACCGATAAAGGGGATTAATATCAACCAGGGTAATAACATAGCTAAGTATGTCCCTTATATTTACTCCTGCTCAGGCTATCTCACTCGTCAGCCCAAATCCCGGCAGTGCTCGCAATCCTCACATACTTCAGTACGCTCCGGTTGCTCTGCGCTGGCGGTATTCGGTCTGACTTCGCCGATGACGCCTGTACTTCAGGAACAGATTTTCAACGAATTCTAAAAATTATTTTTGGGTTTGTAGGCCGGATAAGCGAAGCGCCATCCGGCAATCGTTCATCCAGCCAACAAACTCAACGCAGTACCATCAACAGTGCCAGTACAACGACAGCGCCAATGCTCATTGATGCCACATACCAGCGCAGATAGCCGTTCTCGCTTAACAGCAGGCCTTTACCTGCAAAGCGGGAAAGGATAGCCGGGATGTTCATCATTGCGTTCAGCGGATCGCGTTTCAGCAGCCAGGCGATGCCGAGGAACGGCTTAACGAACACTTTGTCGTACAGCCAGTCAAAGCCCCAGGCGTTATACCACCAGGTCCCCAGCAGACGGCCTGGCGCACTGTTGGCAATCGACGTCACCAGCGTACGTTTACCCAGCCACAACCATGCTGCGATCAAGATGCCTGCAATTGCTACGATACCGGAGGTAATTTCCAGCGTCATGACACGACCATGCGGCAGCTCGGTCGTTGCCGGCAGAACACCCTGCAGCGGCGGCACAATCAGCGCACCAACGAAGGTGGACAGGATCATCAGCACAATCAGCGGCAGATGATGGGTAATCCCCTTCCCTGCGTGAGCGTGAATTTGTTCTTTACCGTGGAACACGATGAAAATCATACGGAAGGTGTACAGAGAGGTCATGAACGCACCGACCAGACCTGCAACCATCAGATTGATATGACCGTTCGCCATCGCACCGGCCAGAATCTCATCCTTACTGAAGAAGCCTGCGGTAATCAGCGGCAGAGCCGACAACGCCGCGCCACCAATCAGGAAGCAGAGATACACCAGCGGAATAGACTTACGCAGGCCGCCCATCTTGAAGATATTCTGTTCGTGATGGCAGGCCAGGATAACCGAGCCGGATGCCAGGAACAGCAGCGCTTTAAAGAAGGCATGCGTCATCAGGTGGAAAATCGCCGCATCCCATGCCTGTACGCCAAGCGCCAGGAACATGTAGCCAATCTGGCTCATAGTGGAGTAAGCGAGCACACGTTTGATGTCGGTTTGGACCAGCGCGGCAAACCCTGCCAGCACCAGCGTGATAGCACCAATAATCCCTACCAGATGCAGAATTTCCGGGGTCATCAGGAACAGACCATGGGTACGTGCAATCAGGTAGACACCGGCGGTAACCATCGTCGCGGCGTGGATAAGCGCGGAAACAGGCGTCGGGCCCGCCATCGCGTCTGCAAGCCAGGTCTGCAACGGCAGCTGCGCAGATTTACCCACCGCACCGCCCAGCAGCATCAGGGTTGCCCACATCAGCATGTTGTTACCGTCTGCAAAGTGCGCAGGCGCCAGTTCCACCATTTCGCGGAAGTTCAGCGTGCCCAGCTCGTTGTAGAGGATGAACAGCGCGAAGGCGAGGAACACGTCACCGACACGGGTTACCACGAAGGCTTTCATTGCCGCTGCGCCATTCTTCGGATCGGTATAATAGAAACCGATCAGCAGATAGGAGCACAGCCCCACGCCTTCCCAGCCGAGATACATCAGCAACAGGTTATCCGCCAGTACCAGAACCACCATGCTGGCGATAAACAGGTTGGTGTAGGCGAAGAAACGAGAGTAGCCCTCTTCCCCGCGCATGTACCAGGAGGCGAACATGTGGATCAGGAAACCAACGCCGGTTACCACCGAGAGCATAGTCAGCGATAAGCCGTCCAGCACCAGGTTGAAGCCGATGTTGAAGTCGCCGACCGACATCCACGTCCACAGCGGCTGGCTGTAGGCCTGTTGACCATTGGCAAAGAAGTCAACACCAACAAACGCGGTCACCAGCGCCGCCAGGCCAATCGACCCGACGCCCACGGTTGCGGACAGATTCTCTGACCAACGACCGCGAGAGAACGCCAGTAATACAAAGCCAATAAATGGCAGAATAATGGTTAAGGCAAGCATGTTCATCCACGCATCTCACTTACTGAATCGATGTTCAGGTTCTGGCGACGACGATGAAGTTGCAGCAACAGTGCAAGTCCAATGCTCGCTTCAGCAGCCGCGAGGCTGATGGCAAGAATGTACATCACCTGACCATCGGTCTGGCCCCAGTAGCTCCCGGCGACCACGAAGGCCAGCGCGGAGGCATTAATCATGATTTCCAGCCCAATCAGCATAAACAGCAGATTGCGGCGGATAACCAGACCAGTTAAACCCAGTACGAATAAGACAGCCGCGAGGATCAGTCCATGTTGTAAGGGGATCATGCGTGCTCCTCCGTTTTTCTTTTCGCGCGGTCATCAGTGCGATTGCTCAGCACTTCACCGGAACGCTCTTCGCGACCAACATGGAAGGCCACAACCAGACCCGCCAACAGCAGCATCGAAGCCAGTTCAACCGCCAGAACATAAGGTCCAAACAGGGAAATGCCGACTGCTTTCGCGCTGATTGGCGTACCGTCAATGCCCTGATCGTTAACACCCAGGATGGCATACACAATCACCACCAGCATGATGGCCGACAGAATCGCCGGACCAATCCACACCTGCGGCCTCAGCCATTGACGTTCCTGTTCGATTTCAGCACCACCGAGGTTGAGCATCATCACCACGAACACGAACAGCACCATGATGGCGCCCGCGTAGACGATAATTTCCAGCGCACCGGCGAAGTAAGCGCCCAGCGAGAAGAACACCCCAGAAATCGCCAGCAGCGAAATAATCAGGTACAGCAGTGCGTGTACCGGATTGGTGTGGGTGATCACCCGCAAGGTTGCGAGAATGGCTATCAGGCCACAGATATAAAAAGCGAACTCCATTGCCCCTCTCCTTACGGTAACAGGCTCTTGACGTCGATAGGCTTAGCTTCGTTCTCTGCTTCGCCTTTATCTTTGCCGTCGATTGCCATACCTGCCATCCGGTAGAAGTTATATTCCGGGTATTTGCCCGGACCGGAGATCAGCAGATCCTCTTTCTCGTAAACCAGGTCCTGGCGCTTGTATTCACCCAGCTCGAAATCTGGAGTCAGCTGAATAGCCGTTGTCGGACAGGCTTCTTCGCACAGACCACAGAAAATGCAGCGTGAGAAGTTAATGCGGAAAAACTCCGGATACCAGCGGCCATCTTTCGTCTCTGCTTTTTGCAAAGAGATACAGCCAACCGGACACGCTACCGCACACAAGTTACAGGCAACGCAGCGCTCTTCACCGTCTGGATCACGGGTCAGTACGATACGACCACGAAAACGGGGCGGTAGATAGACCGGCTCTTCCGGGTACATCTGCGTTTCGCGTTTTGCGAACGCATGCAGGCCGATCATCCAGATACTACGTACCTGGGTGCCGAAGCCTACTAACAATTCTTTTAAGGTCATGGTCTTTGTGTCCCTTATTGCGCCTGCCAGAGAATGACAGCCGCCGTTACCAGCAAGTTGACGAGCGTCAGCGGCAGACAGACTTTCCAGCCGAAGGACATTACCTGGTCATAACGAGGACGTGGTAACGACGCACGAATCAAAATGAACATCATCATGAAGAACGCGGTTTTCAGCGCGAACCAGACGAATGGCGGTAAGAACGGGCCATGCCAGCCACCGAAGAACAAGGTAACCATCAGCGCGGAAATGGTGACGATACCGATGTACTCGCCCACAAAGAACAGACCGAATTTCATGCCGGAATATTCAATGTGGTAACCATCGGCCAGTTCCTGCTCGGCTTCTGGCTGGTCAAACGGGTGACGGTGACACACCGCTACGCCCGCGATGGCAAAGGTGACAAAACCAAAGAACTGCGGAATAACGTTCCAGATATCGGCCTGGTTATTGACGATGTCGGTCATGTTAAATGAACCGGCCTGCGCCACCACGCCCATCAGGGAAAGTCCGAGGAACACTTCATAGCTCAGCGTCTGCGCAGAAGCACGCATCGCACCGAGCAGAGAGTATTTGTTGTTACTGGACCAGCCGGCGAACAGCACCGCGTAGACCGCGAGGCCCGCCATCATCAGGAAGAACAGGATCCCGATGTTCAGGTCAGCAACCACCCAGTTCGGACTCACCGGCACAATGGCGAAAGCCAACAGCAGCGAGGTAAAGGCGATCATCGGTGCCAGGGTAAAGATGACGCGATCCGAGAATTTCGGGATCCAGTCTTCTTTAAAGAACATCTTGATCATGTCCGCAACCAGCTGGAGCGAACCGCCCCAGCCAACACGGTTCGGTCCGTAACGGTTCTGGAACAGACCCAGCAGACGACGTTCGCCAAAGCTCATGAATGCCCCGCAGGTGACCACCACCAGCAGGATCACGACCGCTTTGAGAATACTCAGCAGGATCTCAATCAGATCGGGTGTAATCCAACTCATTGTTGTGCCTCCTGCAGATCCTCAAGACGCGCACCAGCCAGAACCGGCGCGATGCCAGGCATACCCATCGGCAAACCAACCTGCCCTGCCGTTAATCCTTCGGCGATTTCAACCGGCAATGTAACCGTGTTGCCATCGTAGCTGAAAGAAACGCGCGTACCGGCATTAACACCCAACTTCGCGGCATCAGCCGGGTTGAGTTTGATGTACGGCTGCGGCATACGGGTCTGGAAGACCGGCGCACGCTGGGACATTTCGTCACTGCCAAATAGATGGTAGTACGGCGCGATACGCCACTGACCATCCTGAGCCTGGAAGCTGTCCGGAATGGTGGTGAAGTAATCCAGGCCACCTTCAGATGCTTCAATCAGACGCACGCCCGGATCGCCATGACGCAGTTTACCGCCCACTTCATCCTGGAACTTGTTCCACGCCTGTGGGGAGTTCCAGCCTGGTGCCCAGGCAAACGGAATTTGTGAACGCGGTGCAGACGGCTGGTTGTTCCCTTCCATCGAGAAGGCGAACATGGTGTCTTTATCCTGCGGCTGGCGCGGCTCGTGCACGCTGATGTTAGCGCGCATTGCCGTACGACCACTGTAACGGTGCGGCTCACGTGCCAGTTTCTGTCCACGGATACGGAAGCTGGCATCCGGTGCGGCATCTTTAATACCCGCCAGCTGCGGCAGCTTCTCAACGACCGCATCGATAACGTGGTCGAGCTGCGTCCAGTCCACTTCACGGCTCTGTACGGTGCTGTGCAGCGAATGCAGCCAGCGCCAGCTTTCCAGCATGATGGTGTTGCTGTCGTAGTAGGACGGATCATAAACCTGGAAGAAACGCTGGGCGCGGCCTTCGTTGTTGATAACCGTACCGTCGCTTTCGGCGAAGCTTGCGGCGGAAAGCACCAGATGGGCGTTTTCCATAATTGCCGTACGCTGATGGTCAATGACCAGTACCAGCGGCGCTTTCGCCAGCGCGGCGTTCACACGCGTTGCTGAAGCATGGCGGTGCAGGTCATTTTCCAGTACCACAACGGCGTCAGCACGACCTGTTTCCAGCTCGGTCAGCGCATCGTCAAGGGAACCACCGCCAATCATACCCAGGCCCATGCTGTTAACAGAGCGCGCAATCATGGTGATGCCGACGTCTGCGCCACGGCCTTTCAGCGCTTTCGCCACGTTGGCAGCCGCCTGAATCACTTCGGCGCTACCGGCGTTGGTGCCGGAAATAATCAGTGGTTTCTTCGCCCCGGCCAGTGCCTGAACGATAACGTCAATTTTGTTTTGCAGGTCACGGTCGATACCGTCAACCGCCGGGGCGTTGTTATCCAGCGCATGGGCGATAGCAAAACCTAAACGCGCCTGATCTTCAACCGGTGCACGATAGGTCCATGCCGCGATATCATCCAGACGGGTGTTATCGACGTTGGTAACGAACAGCGGGTGCTTAGCACGCTGGCCGATGTTAAGGATTGCTGCGATCTGCCAGTCAGCCACTTTCTGTGCCGCCGCCATTTCGCGCGCTTTGCCTTTCACCGCCTGACGCACTGCCAGCGCAACGCGTGCGCCGGTCTGCGTGACATCTTCGCCCAGCACCAGCACCGCGTCGTAAGATTCGATTTCACGCAATGCCGGGGTATGAATACCGCCGTCACGCAGCACACTCAGCGCCAGTTGCAGACGTTCCTGCTCACCCTGGGCGATGCCGGTATAGAAGTTATCCGCACCCACCAGTTCACGCAGCGCGAAGTTGCTTTCAACGCTGGCACGCGGGGAGCCGATACCGATCACTTTCTTCGACTGACGCAGAATATCTGCCGCACCCTGCATCGCCTGCTCAGCGTTCAGGGTGATCAGGTCATCACCACGACGCTGGACCGGCTGACGCGGACGGTCTTTCAGGTTCACGTAGCCATAGCCAAAACGACCACGGTCGCAGAGGAAGTAGTGGTTAACGGTACCGTTGTAGCGGTTTTCAATACGACGCAGTTCACCGTAGCGCTCGCCCGGGCTGGTGTTACAGCCAATGGAACACTGCTGGCAGATGCTCGGCGCAAACTGCATATCCCATTTACGGTTATAACGCTCGGAGTGCGTTTTATCGGTGAACACGCCAGTCGGGCAAATCTCGACCAGGTTACCGGAGAATTCGCTTTCCAGCGTACCGTCTTCCGGACGACCGAAGTAGACGTTGTCATGCGCGCCATACACGCCCAGATCCGCGCCGTCCGCATAATCTTTGTAGTAACGCACGCAGCGGTAGCAGGCGATGCAGCGGTTCATTTCGTGAGAGATGAATGGCCCCAGATCCTGATTGCGGTGAGTACGCTTAGTAAAGCGGTAGCGACGGAAGCTATGACCGGTCATTACCGTCATATCCTGAAGGTGGCAGTTACCGCCCTCTTCACAGACCGGACAGTCGTGTGGGTGGTTAGTCATCAACCATTCCACCACGCTTTCACGGAATTGCTTCGCTTCTTCGTCGTCGATAGAAATAAAGGTGCCTTCGGTAGCCGGTGTCATACATGACATCACCAGGCGACCACGCGTATCTTCCGCGTTTTGATATTGCTTCACCGCACACTGGCGGCAAGCACCGACGCTCCCAAGCGCCGGGTGCCAGCAAAAGTATGGAATATCAAGGCCGAGAGACAGACAAGCTTCCAGCAGGTTGTCCGCTCCGTTGACCTCATATTCTTTGCCGTCTACATGAATCGTAGCCATAGTCAGCATGCTTCCAGTTATCTTAGTCAGGGACTAAGCGTTAATCGAATTACTTATCGCGATGCAGGAGTAAACCCGCAATTACCAGCGCTCTTTCAGCAGGTTCGGCTGAATACCACTAATTACGTGGGTATTGCTGAAAGTCTGCTTAATGCCAGCTTCGAATTCTTCGCGGAAATATTTAATGGCGCTCTGCAGCGGTTCAACCGCGCCCGGTGCGTGTGCACAGAAGGTTTTACCCGGGCCGAGGAAACGACACAGTTGCTCAAGTGTCTCGATATCCCCAGGCTGGCCTTCGCCACGCTCCAGCGCACGCAGAATTTTCACACTCCACGGCAGACCGTCACGGCACGGCGTACACCAGCCGCAGGACTCGCGGGCAAAGAACTCTTCGAGGTTGCGCACCAGCGGTACCATGCCAATCTCGTGGTCAACCGCCATCGCCAGCGCGGTACCCAGACGGCTGCCTGCTTTACCGATGCTTTCGAATTCCATCGGCAAGTCGAGATGAGCCTCAGTGAGGAAGTCGGTTCCCGCTCCGCCCGGCTGCCAGGCTTTGAACTTCAAGCCATCACGCATGCCGCCCGCGTAATCTTCGAGGATTTCACGCGCAGTCGTGCCAAATGGCAGCTCCCACAGGCCCGGATTCTTCACGCGACCAGAGAAGCCCATCAGTTTGGTGCCCGCGTCTTTGCTCTTCGAAATGTTCTGGTACCACTCCACGCCATTTGCGAGGATAGCCGGTACGTTACACAGGGTTTCGACGTTGTTCACGCAGGTCGGTTTACCCCATGCACCAGAGCTTGCCGGGAACGGCGGCTTGGAGCGCGGGTTCGCGCGGCGACCTTCGAGGGAGTTAATCAGTGCGGTTTCTTCACCGCAGATGTAACGCCCTGCCCCGGTGTGCACGAACAGTTCGAAATCGAAACCGGTGCCCATGATGTTTTTACCAAGCAGACCGGCTTCGGTCGCTTCGGCAATCGCGCGGCGCAGATGCACAGCCGCTTCGATATACTCACCGCGCAGGAAGATGTAACCACGGTACGCTTTCAGCGCAAACGCGGAGATCAACATACCTTCTACCAGCAGGTGCGGCAGCTGTTCCATCAGCAGGCGGTCTTTATAGGTGCCCGGCTCCATTTCATCGGCGTTACACAGCAGGTAACGGATGTTCATGAATTCGTCTTTCGGCATCAGGCTCCACTTCAGACCGGTGGAAAAGCCCGCGCCGCCGCGCCCTTTCAGGCCAGCGTCTTTTACCTGGTTGACGATTTCATCCGGTGACAGCCCGGTCAGGGCCTTACGCGCACCTTCATAACCGTTCTTGCTACGGTATTCGTCCAACCAGACTGGCTGTTTATCATCGCGCAGACGCCAGGTCAGCGGATGTGTTTCGGGAGTACGGATAATGTCTTTCATTTATACCGCTCCAACAGTTCAGGAATGCCTTCCGGGGTTAAGTGAGCATGGGTATCGTCATCGATCATCATGTTCGGCCCCTTGTCGCAGTTCCCCAGGCAACAGGTCGGCAGCAGCGTAAAGCGACCATCAAAGGTCGTCTGCCCCGGCTTGATGTTGAGCTTTTTCTCCAGCGCAGCCTGGATCCCCTGGTAGCCATTAATATGGCACACGACGCTGTCGCAATAGCGGATCACGTGGCGACCTACCGGCTGGCGGAAGATCTGGCTGTAGAATGTCGCAACACCTTCGACGTCGCTTGCCGGGATACCCAGCACGTCAGCGATCGCGTAGATCGCCCCATCCGGCACCCAACCACGCTGTTTCTGAACGATTTTCAGCGCTTCAATGGACGCCGCACGCGGGTCTTCGTAGTGGTGCTTCTCGTGCTCAATCGCTTCACGCTCAGCCGCACTCAGCTCAAAAGCCTCGGTTTGTGGTTGTTGATTCTCGTGCATAATTAGCGGTCCACATCTGACATAACAAAATCGATACTACCCAGATGGACGATAAGGTCGGACACCAGGCTGCCACGTACTGCTACCGGGATCTGCTGCAAGTGCGCATAACTCGGGGTACGGATACGAGTACGGTAACTCATGGTGCTGCCATCGCTGGTCAGGTAGTAACTGTTGATACCCTTGGTCGCTTCCACCATCTGGAAGGACTCGTTCGCCGGCATAACCGGGCCCCACGAAACCTGCAGGAAGTGGGTGATCAGGGTTTCGATATGTTGCAGCGTGCGCTCTTTCGGCGGCGGCGTGGTCAGCGGGTGATCCGCTTTGAACGGGCCTTCCGGCATATTATTGAGGCACTGCTCAAGGATGCGCAGACTCTGGCGCAGCTCTTCAACTTTCAACATGACGCGGGTATAGCAGTCGGACACACCACCACCAACCGGAACTTCAAAGTCAAAGTTCTCATAACCAGAGTACGGACGTGATTTACGCACGTCAAAATCAATACCCGTCGCACGCAGCGCAGCACCGGTACAGCCCCAGTCCAGCGCTTCTTTTTTGCCATATGCGGCAACGCCCTGAGAACGACCCTTCAGGATGGTGTTACGCAGTGCGGCTTTCTCGTAGGAATCCAGACGCTTCGGCATCCAGTCGAGGAAGTCACGCAGCAGTTTGTCCCAACCGCGCGGCAGATCGTGTGCGACACCACCGATACGGAACCAGGCCGGGTGCATACGGAAACCGGTGATCGCTTCGACAACGTCATAAATTTTCTGACGGTCGGTAAAGGCGAAGAATACCGGAGTCATTGCGCCGACGTCCTGAATGAACGTGGAGATGTACAGCAGGTGGCTGTTGATGCGGAACAGTTCGGAGAGCATGACGCGAATCACGTTCACGCGATCCGGTACGGTAATGCCCGCCAGCTTTTCGACTGCCAGCACGTACGGCATTTCGTTTACGCAGCCGCCGAGGTATTCAATACGGTCAGTGTACGGAATATAGCTGTGCCAGGACTGACGCTCACCCATCTTTTCAGCACCACGGTGGTGGTAGCCGATGTCAGGTACACAGTCGACGATTTCTTCGCCATCAAGCTGCAGGACAATACGGAACGCACCGTGAGAAGACGGGTGGTTAGGACCGAGGTTGAGGAACATGAAGTCCTCATTTTCGGTGCTACGCTTCATGCCCCAATCTTCTGGCTTGAAGGTCAGTGATTCCATTTCCAGATCCTGTTTGGCTTTGGTCAGCTCAAATGGATCGAATTCGGTCGCACGCGCCGGGTAGTCTTTACGCAGCGGATGACCTTCCCAGGTATGCGGCATCAGCAGACGCGTCAGGTGCGGGTGACCTTCGATATCGATGCCAAACATTTCCCAGGTTTCACGCTCATACCAGTTGGCGTTCGGGAACAGTTTGGTGAAGGTCGGTACGCGCAGGTCGTTTTCAGACAATGCCACCTTGAGCATGATATCGCGATTGCGTTCAATGGAGATCAGGTGGTAGAAAACGGAAAAATCCGCGGCAGGTAATCCTTCGCGGTGCGTACGCAGACGTTCATCCATGCCGTGTAAGTCAAACAGCATGACGTAAGGTTTCGGCAGTCTCTTTAAGAAATCGCCAACTTCGAGTAACTGTTCACGCTTGACCCAGACAACGGGTACCCCGGTGCGAGTCGCCTGAACGGTAAAGGCATCCGGCCCAAAACGGTTGCGCAGTTCGCCAATGACCGGGTCATCGAGGTGATCCCGTGTTTGCCATGCAGCGTCTTGCGCGGTTAAGTCGGTCATATTGTTCACCATTGCAAATGGTTCGTGGTAGTCGGCAGTGCTTCGCGCTGTTTATCCACTTCATCCTTCAAGCTGTCTCGGTGTTGGCTGCCTTCCCTCACCCCAGTCACTTACTGATGTAAGCTCCAGGGGATTCGCTCAGTTGCCGCCTTGATACACCTTGAATGATTTTGTGTATGTCTAATAGTTCACGAAGCGCAATGTTGCTGCCGACAGGCGCAAATTAAATCTCGTCTGGTGTACGAAGATTCGTTACAGCAATACGTTCGCCGCGTTTACGCTCGCGTTCTGACTGCATATTGGCGCGATAAACGCCCTGATCGCCAACCACCCAGGAGAGCGGACGGCGTTCTTTGCCAATGGAGTCTTGCAGCAGCATCAGTGCCTGCATGTACGCTTCTGGACGCGGCGGGCATCCCGGGATGTACACATCTACCGGAATAAATTTATCAACGCCCTGCACTACCGAGTAGATATCGTACATACCGCCGGAGTTGGCGCATGCGCCCATGGAAATAACCCATTTAGGTTCCAGCATCTGATCGTAGAGGCGCTGAATAACCGGGGCCATTTTGGTAAAGCAGGTTCCGGCTACGACCATCAGGTCAGCCTGACGCGGTGATGCACGCAGAACTTCCGCACCAAAACGGGCCACGTCATGCACGGCGGTAAACGAGGTCACCATCTCTACGTAGCAGCAGGAAAGGCCAAAGTTATATGGCCAAATTGAGTTTTTACGGCCCCAGTTAACCATGTCATGCAGTTTGCCCATGAACACGTTTTTGTTAACTTCTTGCTCCAGGGGGTCGGTTACGATCTCCTGTTTTTGCAGGGGGTAACGGTCGTTCTCACCGTTAGGATCTATGCGGGTGAGCGTATAATCCATCTTAATGCCTCGCGGTTAGCGTTGACGATTAGCGATACTGTTCGTTTCCGGGTTCATACGCTCGCGGCGTGAACGCGCGGGCGTCCAGTCCAGCGCGCCAATACGCACCAGATAAACCAGACCTGCCAGTAACACAAAAATAAAAATTGCAGCTTCCACAAAGCCAATCCAACCGCTTTCACGGATAGAAGTTGACCATGCGAACAGATACAGCGCTTCAACGTCGAAGATAACGAAGAACATGGCTACCAGATAAAACTTGGCAGACAGGCGCAAGCGGGCGGTGCCGACCGAGTCGATACCTGATTCAAACGGCACGTTTTTAGATCTCGCGCGTGCGCGACCACCTAAAAACCAACCGCCGACGAGCATCAGGCAGCACAGGCCAATGGCGACAATAAGAAAGATAGCGAATGCCCAGTGATGAGCGATGACTTCAGTGGATGTTGACATACTCATTGCTTACTCATCAAAAGTAGCGCCAAATTCTCTGCTCTTTTCGGCAGATGAACGCCACATCGATTCATGGGGAGGAATAAAAAAAACCTTACAATCACTGTAGAAAATCATTTATACAGCCAATTGATGGGGTTTTTTACTCCTTTCTATAACCTTTTGTCAACTTTAACAAAAGTTTCCTCACATTATTTTACACTACTCCAACTTCATTAACATAAAGTGCTCTTTAGACTAATTTCGATCGCATCATCAGTCATTTTTAATGTTGTTGAATCGTGTCCGTTGTGAAGTAAAAAAGATAATACACGTCTATTTTGACAGGAATTCGCACAGATGCCTCCCCCTAAATGGGAGTATTTTCTTGATCTGTGACACGCTTTTGTTAATTCACCATAAAAAACAGCAACAATTTCTCTAGTTTTTTAACATGGGAATGAACAGCGCCTCGAATGATTATTTTTTGCACTATTTGCAGGTGATTTTTTTACCTACTGATTTTGTTAAGTTTAGGTATACAAAATGGCTTCTCCGACCATTATTTGCATAAAAAAAGAGCCGCTGGATGTTTTTTCATCACCAGCGACTCTTTTTTGCACTTACATTTTATAACGATTATTTATGGTACATCACTCAAAATCGCCTTCAACGATCAGCGAGTCGTCTCCCCCTTCAGGGGTAAACTGGTTGTATTGCCAAGGATTTTGATAGGTCTGCATCGACTTAAAGATTACCTGAGCCAGCTCATTTTGTGAGGCAGGGTCGCAGCACAGCAAGTACTCCGTTTCCGGCAACGGTGGCAATCCGTCCGCCGCGCCCAGTACGCGTAAATCAGGGCTCATCATTTCTACAGGACGAGCAGTCACGCCCAACCCCGCCTTCACAGCCGCACGCACAGCCGCTAATGTTGAAGCAACATAGGCCAGACGCCACGGGATCTGCGCAGCGTTCAGTGTTGCCAGTACCATATCGCGGAACGGGCTCGGATCGTCCAGAAGCACCAACGGTACCGGTTCACCTTTTTGTAAAATATATTCGGCCGCACAATACCAGTGCGTCGGTGAGGTACGCAGATTCAAACACTCGAAATCGCCTGGCCGATTAGTCGTCACCACCAGATCAACGTCTTGTGACTTCAGCATATCCACCATGTAGGCGTTGCGTTTCACTCTGACATCCAGCGCAAGCTTCGGATAAACCGAACTTATCCGGTTGAGCAGAAAGGGAAGGATGGTATCCGCTGACTCATCAGAAGCGCCAATAGTTAACACTCCCTGAAGATTGTTAAACATTAATGATGAGCATGCCTCATCATTAAAACGCAATATTTTTCTGGCGTAACCCAGCAACTGAATCCCATGCTCGGTCAGTAGTTTGTTACGTCCATGGCGCGCGAACAACTCTTTCCCCACAAGTTGCTCGAGGCGTTGCATTTGCTGACTCACCGCAGACTGAGTGCGACATACCGCAGCTGCCGCAGCCGCGAAGGTATTCAGATCGGCCACAGCAACGAAGGTTCTCAGCAGATCGAGGTCGAGGTTAATTATCGGACGATTTGCATTTATCATAATTTTTCACTTACTCGCGGGTCATACCGGGTTAATGCTGTGCATTCAGAAACAAACAACTCCATTTGTAATGGACCTCCCTCGCCGTTTCACCAAGTGTAACCGGGTGAAAATAAGGATGTATTTGCTTTAACAAACGAAACAATTCCTCTTCAGCGCTATTTAATACCCGTGGTACTCATCGGAATATAGCAACGAGAAAGAGTCACTTTTTAGCTATTGGATGATTCTGACTAATGGAGAACATGTAAACTTTGTAAATTTAAAAAATAGTTAACGAACACTAATTTACACATTAAAAACTAACTTTTCAGTATGTTAGAAACTCTCAACTAACATTGGAATTATCGCAAAACACAAGTTGCGCGCCATTTCATGGGACTTATCTTAACCTAAAACCACTATATTTATAAGTGTTATCGCGAATTAATCGAAGCAAAAAGGTGTTAACTCAGACTAGTGGTTTTCGTATTATTAACGCGTTCAATAAATCCTGTTTAAATATTAAATAATAATTAATTAAGAATGCCACCATTCATTAATTATACTTAACAATAGATTCACACCGCGCCGTTGTCAGATCAGGCCGATAACAGTTTGTCAGGCTAAGACCTCAGTATTTTCGAATTGCGCAAACAGCAGATACTGCCAACCACGCACCGCTTTGCACATCTCACTATTTTTCGCCAAACAAATCACCATACCCAAGCTGCCACAACGATACATATAACCATAAAATACAAGATATCAAGATTATAATTCCATATTAATTTCATTATTTAGTTGTTAACAGTTAATTATAACCTCGCAACTTTCGAAATCTTCTACTAAAGACCCTTCAAAACTCACCGTCGGGGGAGTACATTGTTCTGTGCTGACTTCCACGGCAGGGAGTGGCATTCACAGCTAAAAAGGTCAAGATTCATGTCCCCCATTGAAAAATCCAGCAAATTAGAAAATGTCTGTTATGACATTCGTGGCCCGGTTCTGAAGGAAGCAAAGCGCCTGGAAGAAGAAGGCAATAAAGTTCTGAAACTCAACATCGGCAACCCTGCGCCATTCGGGTTTGAAGCACCAGATGAAATTCTGGTCGATGTGATCCGCAACTTGCCTACCGCACAAGGGTATTGCGATTCAAAAGGTCTTTATTCAGCCCGCAAAGCGATCATGCAGCATTACCAGGCCCGCGGGATGCGCGATGTTACCGTGGAGGATATTTATATCGGTAACGGCGTTTCTGAATTAATCGTTCAGGCGATGCAGGCGTTGCTGAACAGTGGGGACGAAATGCTGGTTCCTGCGCCTGATTACCCGCTGTGGACAGCGGCAGTATCGCTCTCTGGCGGTAATGCCGTGCACTACCTGTGTGATGAATCATCAGACTGGTTCCCGGACCTTGATGATATTCGGGCAAAAATCACCCCGCGCACGCGAGGGATCGTCATCATCAACCCAAACAACCCTACCGGCGCTGTCTACTCCAAAGAGCTGCTGATGGAGATTGTTGAGATTGCTCGCCAGAACAACCTCATTATCTTTGCTGACGAGATTTATGACAAAATTCTCTATGATGATGCCGAGCATCACTCAATTGCGGCAATGGCCCCGGATCTGCTGACTATTACCTTCAACGGCCTGTCAAAAACTTACCGTGTCGCGGGGTTCCGTCAGGGCTGGATGGTACTGAACGGACCGAAGAAACATGCCAAAGGGTATATTGAAGGTCTTGAAATGCTGGCCTCCATGCGTTTATGCGCCAACGTTCCAGCGCAACACGCCATTCAAACCGCGCTGGGTGGATACCAGAGCATCAGCGAATTTATCATGCCAGGCGGACGTTTGTATGAACAGCGCAACCGGGCCTGGGAATTACTTAATGATATTCCGGGCGTTTCCTGTGTGAAACCGCGCGGTGCTCTGTATATGTTCCCGAAAATTGATGCCAAACGCTTCAATATTCACGATGACCAGAAAATGGTACTCGATTTCCTGCTGCAGGAAAAAGTCCTGCTGGTCCAGGGCACTGCATTCAACTGGCCGTGGCCGGATCACTTCCGTATCGTCACGCTACCGCGTATTGATGATATTGAAATGTCGCTGAGCAAGTTTGAGCGTTTCCTGTCCGGTTATCACCAGCTGTAATCATGCAAAGTGCTACCGGGTTTGCATCCGGTAGCACTCTCTGCGCAAAATACCGTTACTGAAGTCACAGAGTAAGGGTCGTTATGAAGCAGAGCCACTTTTTTGCCCACTTATCCCGTCTGAAGCTCATCAACCGCTGGCCGCTGATGCGTAACGTACGCACCGAAAACGTCTCCGAACATAGCCTGCAGGTCGCCATGGTCGCCCATGCACTGGCCGCGATTAAGAACCGGAAATTTGGTGGTCAGGTTAACGCAGAGCACATCGCGCTACTGGCGATGTACCACGACGCTTCCGAAGTACTGACCGGCGACCTCCCTACCCCGGTAAAATACTTCAACTCACAAATTGCTCAGGAATATAAAGCCATTGAGAAAATTGCCCAGCAGAAGCTGGTCGATATGGTTCCGGATGAATTACGCGATATCTTTGCGCCATTAATTGATGAGCACGCCAGCAGCGATGAAGAGAGATCGATTGTGAAGCAGGCCGATGCCCTGTGCGCCTATCTGAAATGTCTGGAAGAGCTTTCGGCCGGTAACAACGAGTTTCTGCTGGCGAAAACACGGCTGGAAAAAACGCTGGAGTCACGGCGTAGTGAAGAGATGGACTATTTTTTAGCGGTCTTTGTCCCAAGCTTCCATCTGTCGCTGGATGAAATCAGTCAGGATTCACCGCTGTAAGTTTGTGGCGACGCTACCTTTGTAGGCCGGATAAGATCCGGCATCGTGCGCCATCATGCCTGATGGCGCTACGCTTATCAGGCCTACAAGACTGGAGACGCTAAACGATCCCGTAGGCCGGATAAGGCGTAGCCGCCATCCGGCGCATAATAAAAATCAAAACGGGAACAGCATCGGGATCATCACCACACACACCGCCATCACGATCACCGTAAATGGCACCCCAATTTTCACGAAGTCGCTAAAGCTATAGTTACCCGGCCCCAATACCAGCGTGTTGACGGGTGATGAGACTGGCGTCATAAAGGCCGCGGATGCCGCCATTGCAATCACCATCGCAAAAGGATACGGCGAAACCCCCATCGACTTCGCCGCCGCCAGCGCAATCGGCGCCATCAGCACTGCTGTTGCGGTATTCGAGATAAATAAGCCAATGGTCGCGCACAGGACAAACAGACAACCCAACATCATGTACGGGCCATATCCCCCACCGACGTCCATGAGTCCTTTTACCACAAGATCGACACCGCCGGTTTTTTGTAAAGCCAGCGCGAAAGGCATCATCCCAACGATCAAAATAATGCTTGGCCAGTGGATCGCCTTATAGGCGCTCTCTGCATCAATACACCGGAATTTCCCCATCAGCAGGCAGGCGATAATTGCGGCCACCGTATTGGGGATTTCATCCGTCAGCATTAACGCAACCATCAGAACCAGGCAAAAAATCGCGTGGGGTGCCTGACTGTGTGCCGGAGACGCTTCACTGACTTCAACCGGCATGTTCAACACCACAAAATCGCGGCCTTTTTTCCCAAGCGCGGTGATGAGTTTCCAGTTACCCACCACCAGAATGATATCGCCCATCAGCAACGGTTCATCCACCACCGCGCCGTCCATCGCCGTACCATCACGCTTCACCCCGACGACGTTCAGGCCGTAACGTGTACGAAACGCGATTTCCCGTACCGTTTTACCGATCAGTTCTGATTCAGGGATCAACGAAATCTCAGCCATCCCCACATCGAGCGCCTGTTCGGAAAAATACTCGCCACGCAACACCATCGGCTCCAGCAATTGTTCACTGCAGAATTCGCGCAGATCGACATCAGCCGCGGACATATCAATGAGCAAAACGTCGCGGGCACGGAACTCAGAGACCCCATTAACGTCCACAATCACGCGCCGAAAGCGACGCCAGCGTTCAACACCAATAACGTTCGCCCCATAGCGCTCACGCAGCTTCAGGTCGTCAAGACGCTGACCAATCATCGGCGAGCCTGGACGAATCGCCAGGCGGCGGGCGCGCCCCGTCAGACGATACTCTTTGATAAGATCGCGAAAGGTCCGGCGTTTCCAGCCATCCCCCTGCTGCCCGGAGTCCTCACCCTTGAGCATAAAACGCATCAACAGCATGTAAATAATGCCGAGCACCAGAACAACCAGCCCCAACGGAGTCACGCTGAAAAAACTGAAACCGTTTAGTCCTTCGCGCAGTAACTCACTGTTGACGACCAGGTTCGGTGGCGTCGCCACCAGCGTCATCATGCCGCTGATAAGCCCCGCGAAGCTAAGCGGCATCATCAGGCGTGAGGGAGAGGTTTGCATGCGCATAGATACGCTTAAAACAACAGGAATAAAAATCGCGACTACACCGGTGGAACTCATAAAAGCGCCGAGCCCGGCGACGGTGATCATCAGCAAAACCAGCATCTTGACTTCACTACTACCGGCAACCTTCACCAGCCAGGCCCCCATCACCGTTGCCACTCCGGTACGCACCAGGCCGTCCCCAATGATAAATAAGGCCGCTATCAAAATAACGTTAGGATCGCTGAAACCAGAAAAAGCCTCTGAGATGCTCAATGTTCCACTCAGAACAAAGGCAATGATGACCAACAGAGCAACTGCATCCATACGCACTCTGCCAGTGGCAAACAAAACGACGGCAATCGCCAACAATGAGAGAACCCATATCAATTCACCGTTCACAACATATCCTTGTTAAATGAGAGGGATGGATTGAGTTTGCCATAAAAAAGCCCCAACAGTCTGGGGCTAAATCACGATCAGGTATTTCTTATAACGACCACATTTCCGTTGGGTTGCTTGGTCACGGAAATCTGTTCCAGACTGGTCAACGAAAAGTCGACCTCATCCAGACGCGGCGTGTCCGACGGCGCGTTGACCGCGATCACATGACATCCGGCAGCCAGGCCAGAGAGTACCCCAGCGGGCGCATCTTCAACCACCGCACACTCCTGCGGTGCAAGGCCTAGCAGTTGAGCACCTAACAGATATGCATCTGGCTCTGGTTTGCCTCTCTTTACCCGCTCAGCAGTGACAAACACTTCAGGCGCAGGAAGGCCAGCAACACGATGGCGTGCCCGCGCAACGGGCATCGACCCCGAGGTCACAATCGCCCAAGGGATACCCGCTTTATTCAGGTGATTGAGTAAATCAATCGCCCCGGGTAGCGCGGTGATTCCATCCGTTTCAGTCGCTTCAATATGCTCCAGACGCGTGAATTCCGCCGCGATCTCCGCGTCAGACTTGCCAGGCATAAAGTGCCGCAAGGAGGTAATTGCCTGCTTGCCGTGAATAAAACCGAGTACCTCGTCATGATCGAGACCAAAACGATCGGCCCAGTTACACCACGCACGTTCTACGGCTGGTAAGGAATCGACCAGCGTCCCATCCAGATCAAACAGAAAGCCTTTGCACTGCACGCTCGCCCCCTCAGGCATTAGTGATTTGGTTAATTTCATTCGCGCTCAGGTGATACTGACGCGGGCAGGAGTGCCAGACATTCAGCATGCGCTGATATTTTTCCCACATTGGGGTCTGAGCGTTGAAGCCATGTGTACCGGCATCAAAGTGGGTATAACGGCCTTCCACGTTCACCATAAAACGAACGTACCCGAGGAAACGGGCTTCCGTTGCGGCATCAAAGCCAAGGAACGTCACGCGGCGTTCATCAATAGCCTGTGCATCTTTAAGATTAGTCCAGGACACGTGTAATGCGTGATACATCTCCATAATATCGATAATCGTACGACAGGTTTCTTCCGTCAGCTCACCAAACTCACGATCCAGCTCGCGCATCTGCAAGCCGTAACCGCGTTCAATAATCGTCTGCAAACGACGATAACGCTCGGCGTTGGTCGGATCGAGCATGGTCATCATTTTGTACTGGTTCGACAAAATAAGACGTTGAGCGTTGGTCATTTCCATTTGGGACTCCTGTATCACTACTACTGCGATGAAAAAAAAGAAGGCAACTTGTGCCTTCTTTTATATGCGTAATCAGGGGTCAATTACAAATCATCGAGGAAAGTTTTATCCAGTTGTTTGAAGGCGCGCTTAAGCGTGTCAGCCAGCGCCTGGTAATCCGGCTTCCCTTCAACCGGCGATAACGCCTGTCCGGCTTCTTGTAATTTTCCCCGAACTTCGTAGAACCAGTTGAGAATCGAAGGCGGCAGTGGCGTAACGGAACGTTTACCCAACCACCACATGCCCTGCATTGGCAGGCTCAGCGCAAACAGCGCCGTTGCCACAGCCGGTCCCAACTGACCACCTAACGCAATTTGCCAGCATAACGTGAAGACGGCGATAGGTGGCATAAAGCGAATCGCATAGCGCGTCATGCGGATCACACGATTCTCAACAAACACGGGCGCCAGGCGCTTTTCCATTGGCCACGTCTTTGCGTAGTGCTGTCCCCGGCGAAACAAGCTAAAAAAATTGACGGAGCGATTATCCGGTGTCGACATGGCGGTTACCTCAACTTCACATATAAAAATTAAAAAATTTGTGCAAAACAACAACTGCAAAGGACATCGTTCAAAACATTTTGTCTTTGATACCCACATTCAGGTATCCTGTGCCGGCCTGTAAGGCCTTTAGTCCAAAATCATTGAGTCGTCAAATTGGCATACAGTATGCCATTGGCTGAAAAATACGCAAAATGGCATAGACTCAAAGGTATTTATTCCATCGTGCCCAAAAAGACCCTGGCGCATGATGTTAATCATAAACGTCGGTGTCATCATGCGCTACGCTCTATGACTCCCTGACGTTTTTTTAGCCACGTATCATAAATAGGTACTTCCATGTCGAGTAAGTTAGTACTGGTTCTGAACTGCGGTAGCTCCTCACTGAAATTTGCCATCATCGATGCAGTAAACGGTGAAGAATACCTCTCTGGTTTAGCCGAATGTTTCCATCTCCCAGAAGCACGTATCAAGTGGAAAATGGACGGCGGTAAACAAGAAGCGGCTTTAGGTGCAGGCGCCGCTCACAGTGAAGCGCTGAACTTTATCGTTAACACTATTCTGGCACAAAAACCAGAATTGTCCGCGCAATTGACTGCAATTGGTCACCGTATCGTACACGGCGGCGAGAAGTATACCAGCTCCGTGGTTATTGACGATTCCGTTATCCAGGGCATCAAAGATTCCGCCTCTTTCGCACCGCTGCACAACCCGGCTCACCTGATCGGTATCGCAGAAGCGCTGAAATCCTTCCCAAGCCTGAAAGACAAAAACGTGGCTGTGTTCGACACCGCGTTCCATCAGACTATGCCGGAAGAATCTTACCTCTACGCTCTGCCGTACAGCCTGTACAAAGAGCATGGCGTTCGTCGTTACGGCGCGCACGGTACCAGCCACTTCTTCGTGACTCAGGAAGCGGCAAAAATGCTGAACAAACCGGTTGATGAACTGAACATCATCACTTGCCATCTGGGCAACGGCGGTTCTGTTTCTGCAATCCGTAATGGTAAATGTGTTGATACCTCCATGGGTCTGACCCCGCTGGAAGGTCTGGTGATGGGTACGCGTTCCGGTGACATCGACCCGGCGATTATCTTCCACCTGCACGACACCCTGGGCATGAGCGTTGACCAGATCAACAAAATGCTGACCAAAGAGTCTGGCCTGCTGGGTCTGACCGAAGTCACCAGCGACTGCCGTTATGTTGAAGATAACTACACCACCAAAGAAGACGCTAAACGTGCAATGGACGTTTACTGCCACCGTCTGGCGAAATACATCGGTTCCTACACCGCGCTGATGGATGGTCGTCTGGATGCGGTTGTCTTCACCGGTGGCATTGGTGAAAACGCAGCGATGGTTCGTGAACTGTCTCTGGGCAAACTGGGCGTTCTGGGCTTCGAAGTTGACCACGAACGTAACCTGGCCGCACGTTTCGGCAAATCTGGTTTCATCAACAAAGAAGGTACCCGTCCTGCGGTGGTTATCCCAACCAACGAAGAACTGGTTATCGCGCAAGACGCGAGCCGTCTGACTGCCTGATTTCACACCGCCAGCTACACCCTAAATAATTCGAGTTGCAGGAAGGCGGCGACGTAGCGAATCCCAGGAGCGTACTCCAGTACGTGACTGGGGTGAGCGAAGAAAGCCAACGCACATGCAACTTGAAGTATGACGGGAGCTGGTGGTGCCGTTTTGTAACCCGCCTAAATTGGCGGTAACGAAAGAGGATAAACCGTGTCCCGTATTATTATGCTGATCCCTACCGGAACCAGCGTCGGCCTGACCAGCGTCAGCCTTGGCGTGATCCGTGCTATGGAACGCAAAGGCGTTCGTCTGAGCGTCTTTAAGCCAATCGCTCAACCTCGTGCCGGTGGCGATGCACCAGACCAGACTACCAGCATCGTGCGTGCTAACTCCTCTCTGCCAGCCGCTGAGCCGCTGAAGATGAGCCACGTGGAATCTCTGCTGTCCAGCAATCAGAAAGATGTGCTGATGGAAGAGATTATCGCGAACTACCACGCGAACACCAAAGATGCTGAAGTTGTACTGGTTGAAGGCCTGGTCCCAACCCGTAAACATCAGTTCGCCCAGTCTCTGAATTACGAAATCGCGAAAACGCTGAACGCGGAAATCGTCTTCGTGATGTCTCAGGGCACCGATACTCCGGAACAGCTGAACGAGCGTATTGAACTGACTCGCAGCAGCTTCGGCGGCGCGAAAAATACCAACATCACCGGCGTTATCGTTAACAAACTGAACGCACCGGTTGATGAGCAGGGCCGTACCCGCCCGGATCTGTCCGAGATTTTCGACGACTCTTCCAAAGCGAAAGTGATCAAAGTTGATCCGGCTAAACTGCAAGAATCCAGCCCGCTGCCAGTACTGGGCGCGGTGCCGTGGAGCTTCGATCTGATCGCAACGCGTGCAATCGATATGGCGCGTCACCTGAACGCTACCATCGTTAACGAAGGCGATATCAATACCCGTCGCGTGAAATCCGTAACGTTCTGCGCACGCAGCATTCCGCACATGCTGGAACACTTCCGTGCAGGTTCCCTGTTGGTAACGTCCGCCGATCGTCCTGACGTGCTGGTTGCAGCATGCCTGGCGGCAATGAACGGCGTAGAAATCGGCGCCCTGCTGCTGACTGGCGGCTACGAAATGGACGCGCGCATCAACAAACTGTGCGAACGTGCATTCGAAACTGGCCTGCCGGTATTCATGGTGAACACCAACACCTGGCAGACCTCTCTGAGCCTGCAGAGCTTCAACCTGGAAGTGCCGGTTGACGATCACGAGCGCATCGAGAAAGTTCAGGAATACGTTGCAAACTACATCAACGCTGACTGGATTGAATCTCTGACCGCGACCTCTGAGCGCAGCCGTCGTCTGTCTCCGCCAGCGTTCCGTTATCAGCTGACCGAACTGGCGCGTAAAGCCGGTAAACGTGTTGTTCTGCCAGAAGGTGACGAACCGCGTACTGTTAAAGCAGCGGCTATCTGTGCTGAACGTGGGATCGCAACCTGCGTACTGCTGGGTAACCCGGATGAGATCACCCGTGTTGCCGCGTCTCAGGGCGTTGAGCTGGGTGCTGGCGTAGAAATCGTTGACCCGGATGTGGTTCGCGAAAGCTACGTTGCTCGCCTGGTCGAACTGCGTAAAAACAAAGGCATGACCGAAACCGTTGCTCGCGAACAACTGGAAGACAACGTGGTTCTCGGTACTCTGATGCTGGAACAAGACGATGTTGACGGTCTGGTTTCTGGTGCCGTGCACACGACAGCAAACACCATTCGCCCGCCGCTGCAGCTTATTAAAACTGCGCCGGGTAGCTCTCTGGTGTCTTCTGTGTTCTTCATGCTGCTGCCGGATCAGGTTTATGTTTACGGCGACTGCGCGATCAACCCAGATCCAACCGCAGAACAGCTGGCAGAAATCGCGATTCAGTCTGCTGATTCCGCGATTGCCTTCGGCATCGAACCACGCGTTGCAATGCTCTCCTACTCCACCGGTACATCTGGTGCAGGTAGCGATGTAGAGAAAGTACGTGAAGCAACACGTCTGGCGCAGGAAAAACGTCCTGACCTGATGATCGACGGTCCTCTGCAGTACGATGCGGCTGTTATGGCTGATGTAGCAAAATCCAAAGCGCCGAACTCTCCGGTTGCAGGTCGCGCTACCGTGTTCATCTTCCCGGATCTGAACACCGGTAACACCACCTACAAAGCGGTACAACGTTCTGCTGACCTGATCTCCATCGGGCCGATGCTGCAGGGTATGCGTAAGCCGGTGAACGACCTGTCTCGTGGCGCGCTGGTAGACGATATCGTCTACACCATCGCTCTGACCGCGATCCAGTCTTCCCAGCAGCAGTAATCTGCTGTGTACGCCGGATGGTGACCTAAACGCATCCGTTGCGACCTACATAGCGTGATTCTTGAAACCGGAAATAGCTGATATTTCCGGTTTTTTTATGCCCGTCCCTTTCATTAACAAATTCTGAAATATTTGCTTAGATGCGCTGCATCAATGAATAACTATTCTCCTGTTTGCATACTTAGCCTCTTTGCTTTGCAACAGGGATAGTCCTTTATGTCTGCAGTAACAGAATCACAACCCGCGAAAAAATGGGCCATGCCCGACACGCTGGTCATTATTTTTTTCGTCGCCATTTTAACCAGTCTGGCAACATGGGTCGTTCCCGTCGGAATGTTCGACAGCCAGGAAGTGCAGTACCAGGTCGATGGACAAACCAAAACGCGTAAAGTGGTCGATCCCCACTCTTTTCGTATTCTGACCAACGATGCGGGTGAAGAGCAATATCACCGGGTTAAGTTCTTCACCACCGGCGATGAAAGCCCTGGTCTGATGAATTTTCCGTTTGAAGGGTTAACCTCCGGTTCAAAATTTGGCACCGCCGTTGGCATCATTATGTTTATGCTGGTGATTGGTGGTGCATTCGGCATCGTAATGCGCACAGGAACCATCGATAACGGCATCCTGGCGCTGATCCGTCATACACGGGGTAATGAGGTCTTGTTTATCCCGGTACTGTTTATTCTCTTCTCGTTAGGCGGTGCCGTCTTTGGGATGGGGGAAGAAGCGGTCGCCTTCGCCATTATCATTGCGCCGCTAATGGTGCGGTTAGGTTACGACAGCATCACCACCGTTCTGGTGACCTATATTGCCACCCAAATTGGCTTTGCCAGCTCATGGATGAACCCATTCTGTGTGGTTGTCGCACAGGGTATTGCGGGTGTGCCCGTGCTCTCGGGTTCGGGTCTGCGCATCGTCGTGTGGGTTGTGGCGACGATGATCGGCCTGACGTTCACGCTGGCCTACGCGGCACGTATCAAGAAGAACCCATTGCTGTCCCGGGTGCATGAATCGGACCGTTTCTTCCGTGAGCAGCAGGACGAGGTCGTCGAGCGACGTTTCACACTGGGTGACTGGCTGGTCCTGATCGTGTTGACCGCAGTGATGATTTGGGTGGTCTGGGGCGTTATCGTCAACGCGTGGTTCATTCCTGAAATTGCCAGTCAGTTTTTCACCATGGGGCTGGTGATTGGCATTATCGGGGTTGTTTTTCGACTCAACGGTATGACGGTCAATATCATGGCCTCCTCGTTTACTGAGGGTGCGCGAATGATGATCGCGCCTGCCCTGTTGGTCGGCTTTGCCAAGGGAATATTACTGCTGGTTGGTAATGGCGAAGCGGGTGATGCCAGTGTGTTAAATACCCTGCTGCACAGTATCGCCAACGGTATCAGTGGCCTGGACAACGCGATTGCGGCCTGGTTTATGCTGCTTTTCCAGGCTGTGTTTAACTTCTTTGTCACATCCGGTTCGGGTCAGGCAGCACTGACTATGCCGCTACTGGCACCACTGGGCGATCTGGTTGGGGTAAACCGCCAGGTCACCGTGTTGGCTTTTCAGTTTGGTGACGGCTTCAGTCATATTATCTACCCAACCTCTGCGTCGCTGATGGCGACATTAGGGGTATGTCGGGTGGACTTCCGCAACTGGTTGAAGGTGGGTGCCACGCTGCTGGGCCTGCTGTTTATTATGTCCAGCGTAGTGGTTATTGGTGCGCAAATGATGGGCTACCATTAAACAACAAGGCCGGATAATGCACATCAGCGGCTTATCCGGCCTACAACGAGTCCCGATCCGTCATCCAGGATCGGTGGCGCTGAGTTTACTCAGCTTCTTCGTGTTTTTCGGCTTTCGCACTTTCATTCTTGGCATTGCGTGTCATCCACAGCGCCAGTGCTTTCAGTGAGTCCGGTGTAAATTCATCACAGCGCGCGGTAATTTCTTCCGGCGTCAGCCAGCACACTTCACTAATCTCTTCTTCCTGCAGCGCAAACGGTCCGTGAGAAACGCAGCTAAACAGCCCGCCCCAGACGCGACAGTTCTGGTCTTCAAAATAAAACTGACCGTGCTCGGCAAACGGGACACCGGCAATGCCCAATTCTTCTTCCGCTTCACGACGCGCGGAGTCCAGAAGCTGCTCATCAGCCTGCACAACCCCCCCCGCGGTAGCATCCAGCATACCGGGCATAAAGTCCTTTGTCTCAGTGCGACGTTGAACCAGAATTTTACCCATACCATCGTGTACAACGATATACGTTGCACGGTGGCGCAAGCATTGTGCCCGCATTTGTTCCCGGCTGGATTGTGCGATGACTTCATTGTCTTCATTCACAATATCCACCCATTCAGTACTTGCCAAACGACGCTGTTCCACCATCAGGAAACCTTCTTTTTTCTAGCGCTCTTACGGCGCGTTTACGTTTGTGGGGTAAATTACGGATTAATCTCGACCTGCGCAATAATACTTTGATCATTGAGTGCCATCACGCTGAGAACATTATCATCCAGAATCCCGTAGCTTGCCGTAAATCCCCCTTTCGGGATGCTTACCGAACCTGGGTTAAATTGGTAGATATCCCCACGTCGCTCTGCCACCGGCAAATGCGTATGCCCATAAACCAGCACATCGCCGGCGTTGAGCGGTGGTAAGTTATCCGGACCAAAAAGATGTCCGTGCGTCAGAAAGAGTCGCTGGCTGTCAGTCAGAATTTGCTGCCACGGCGCGGTTATTGGAAAATGCAGGAGCATCTGATCCACTTCGCTGTCGCAATTTCCACGCACTGCAATTATCCGCGACGCCTGCTCATTCAAACGCTCGGCGACCTGTGCTGGCGCGTAGCCCTCTGGCAACGCATTACGCGGCCCATGGTTCAATACATCGCCCAGTATCACCAGCCATTGCGCACCACTTTGGGTAAACCGTTCAAGTACGCATTCCGTAGCCGGCAACGAACCATGAATGTCCGATGCGAACATCAGTTTCATCACTCACCCCTCGTTGAAAAATACCTTTCAATGATACTGGATTACGCCCCTACTTTCAGCAGGAACGCTTCGCTGAAAGCGCGATAAAACGTTGTACCGAAGCGCGCTGCCACTGGAAGGTGGCATACTCCGCGAGCTGTTCAGGTACATCATCGCCATTCAGAACCAATCGATTAAGCATTAGCGCCAAATCGCTGTCTGCGATACACCATTCACCAAACAAATTCTGCTTACCTTGCGCCAGTAAACTGCCCGCCGTGGCAAACAATTTTTCCGCACTGGCCCTTCCTGCTTCCGTCAACGGACCTTTCTTCACGCCACCAAAAACCACATCCGTCGAGCGCTCTTCCCGGATAGGCATCAGATCGCTACGGAGCCAGGCCTGAACCTGGCGGGCACGAGCCCGTTTTTGTAGATCGTGCGGATAAATACGCTCCCATTGCGGTGGAGCGAAACGCTCTTCCAGGAACTCGGCAATCGCCGAGGATTCACTCAGTTCAAAACCGTCAATGTCCAGAACCGGTACACGACGCGTCAGCGCATACCCTTGCCATGAAGGTTGCAAGTGTTCACCACTATTGAGGTCGACAGTTTTCAGCGTAAAAGGCAGCCCTTTCTCTTGCAGAGCGACATAAACAGACAGCACATAAGGGGAGAAAAAATTGGCATCTGACCACAGCGTAATTGCAGGTTTGCTCATAATGTCCTCTGAAGTGTATTGGCTTGCTTTCAAAATATAGAGTCTTTCTCTCGCTGTCACTTGATGAAAACTCACGCACGTCAGCAGCTTCTATACTTGTAGTGACCCGGTTCATGACAAAACGGACGCTGAAAATGATCGACCTCTACTACACTCCATCGCCAAACGGGCACAAAATCACACTGTTTCTCGAAGAGGCACAGTTAAAGTACCGCCTGATTCATGTAGATATCAGCAGAGGCAGCCAGTTCCGCCCTGACTTTTTGCAGATTTCACCGAATAATAAAATTCCGGCCATCATCGACTGCGCCCCGGAGGATGGTGGAAAACCCATTAGCCTGTTTGAGTCTGGTGAGATTTTACTCTACCTGGCGGAAAAGAGCGGTAAGCTACTCAGCGGTGAATTACGCGAGCGCCACACCACGCTGCAGTGGCTCTTCTGGCAGGTTAGCGGACTTGGGCCAATGCTGGGACAAAATCATCACTTCAGCCACTTCGCACCGCAGACCATCCCCTACGCTATTGAACGGTATCAGGTGGAAACCCAGCGACTGTACAACGTCATGAATAAACGTCTGGAAATATCACCCTGGCTGGGTGGCGATCATTACAGCATTGCCGACATTGCCTGCTGGCCGTGGATTAATCTCCACCAGCGCCAGCGTATCGACCTCGACAACTATCCGGCGGTCAATAACTGGTACGAACGAATCCGTACTCGTCCCGCAACAGAACGGGCGATGCAGCAAGCGCAGAGCGAGAAAAGTTAACGCGATTCGGTTCTCGTGTATCATGAAAAGGTTCATACATGGAGGAAACCTGCAATGTCACAACCTGACGCAATTATTCGTATAAAAAACCTTCGTCTGCGCACTTTTATCGGCATTAAAGAAGAGGAGATCCTGAACCGACAGGATATCGTCATCAATATTGCCATCCACTATCCCGCAGACAAAGCCCGGACCAGTGAAGATATCAACGACGCGCTGAATTATCGCACCATCACCAAGAGCATCATTTCGCACGTTGAGAGTAACCGCTTCTCATTGTTGGAAAAATTAACGCAAGATGTGCTCGATATCGCACGCGAACATCACTGGGTCACTTATGCTGAAGTGGAGATCGATAAACTTCACGCATTGCGTTACGCCGACTCCGTTTCCATGACATTGAGCTGGCAGCGCTAAACGTAACTCGGGAGGCGACATGCAGATTCTGATTACCGGCGGTACTGGCCTGATTGGACGTCATTTGATCCCCCGCCTGCTGGAACTGGGGCATCAGATTACCGTAGTGACACGTACTCCTGATAAGGCTCGTCAGATTCTGGACTCCCGGGTCACGCTATGGAAAGGGCTGGAAGAGCAGCAAAACCTCGATGGCATTGATGCTGTCATCAATCTTGCCGGAGAACCTATCGCTGACAAACGCTGGAGCGCTGAGCAAAAAGAGCGCTTGTGCCAGAGCCGCTGGGGGATTACGCAGAAACTGGTCGATTTAATCAAGGTCAGCGACACGCCGCCTGCCGTACTCATCTCTGGTTCCGCTACGGGATACTACGGCGATCTGGGTGAAGTCGTTGTGACGGAAGAAGAACCGCCACACAATGAATTCACCCATAAGTTGTGCGCCCGGTGGGAACAGATCGCCAGCGCTGCGCAAAGCGACAGAACGCGCGTATGTTTGCTGCGTACTGGCGTTGTATTGGCCTCTACGGGCGGGATCCTCGCTAAGATGGTCCCACCGTTTCGTCTGGGGCTTGGCGGTCCTATCGGCAATGGGCGTCAATACCTGGCCTGGATCCATATTGACGATATGGTCAATGGGATTATCTGGCTGCTGGATAACGATCTGCGCGGTCCCTTCAACATGGTTTCGCCGTACCCGGTTCGCAATGAGCAGTTTGCCCATGCGCTGGGTCATGCCCTGAACCGCCCGGCGATCCTGCGCGTTCCGGCGGCCGCGATGCGGCTGCTGATGGGCGAATCCTCGGTACTGGTCCTCGGGGGGCAGCGTGCGTTGCCCAAACGCCTGGAAGCGGCAGCCTTTGTGTTTCGTTGGTACGATTTGGAAGAAGCGCTGGCCGATGTCATCCGATAATGTCTGATATCCCTTCACTGTTGCCATTGTGGTGGTATGGTTAAAAAACCGAATACCACAATGGCGACGTTATGGCGATAATATCAACACCCCGACTTACCCTCTCTTTGTACCAACTCGCTGACTGGCCTTTTTTCCAGCGGCTACGAGAAAATCCTGACGTCATGCGTTTCATGGGGGATATCGCCCCAACCAAAGATACTCGCCTGCTCTTCGCCAGACGCCTTTCCGCTCGACATACCTTTGTTATCCGTGAGCACAACAACACGGCGCAACTGGGTGATATTGGCTTACAGATAAGCCATCTTTATCCTCAGGAAGCTGATATTGGCTACGCCATCACGCCACGGGCGCAAGGAAAAGGTATTGCCAGCGAAGCCGTACGTGCCGTGTGCGATTATGCCTTTCAACAGGCTGGCGTAACGGCGATAAATGCCTATGTATTAGCCGGGAATACCGGATCGATACGCATTCTGGAAAAAACAGGATTTATACGCACTCAGGTGCTTGAAAAAGCCTATGAAGTGAACGGCATAGCGCATGACGACTGGGTTTATCGTTTGGAGTACAGCGCGTTAAAACGGTAGGCCCGGCAAGCATAGCGCCTCCGGGCAACTCAATTACTTCAGCGATCCTTTAAGGAACTGCTGTAAACGCGGGCTTTGTGGGTTCCCGAACACCTGCTCCGGATTGCCCTCTTCTTCAATTTTTCCCTGATGCAGGAAAATAACGTGTGAGGATACGTGGCGGGCAAACCCCATTTCATGCGTCACGACCACCATGGTTTTCCCCTCCTCAGCCAGCTGTTGCATGATGCGCAGCACTTCGCCGACCAGCTCTGGGTCTAGCGCCGAGGTGGGTTCATCAAACAGCAGAACTTCCGGCTCCATCGCCAGCGCACGGGCAATTGACACACGCTGCTGCTGACCGCCGGACAGATGCACCGGGTATTTCCCCTGCGCGCGCTCATCAATACCGACTTTGGCCAGATACTTCACCGCACGCTCGCGGGCTTCATGCTTGCTCAGCCCCAGCACCTGGATAGGTGCTTCCATGACGTTTTCCAGCACCGTCATGTGACTCCACAGGTTGAAGTGCTGAAAAACCATCGTCAGTCGCGTACGTAACAGACGCAGCTGATTTTTATCTGCAACCTTCAACTGACCGTCTTTGTCGCGTACCAGACCAATATTCTGACCGCTAACCACAATCGTTCCGGCGCTCGGTTTTTCCAGAAAGTTAATGCAGCGCAGGAAGGTACTTTTACCCGAACCTGACGAACCAATAATGCTGATAACATCACCCGCATTGGCCTGCAGCGATACCCCTTTCAGCACTTCATGTTCGCCGTAGTGCTTATGTAAATCGATAACGTTTAATTTATTCTCAGGCATCGTGTTACTCGAACTATTTAGAGGATACATGCTGCAACCAGCGTTTTTCCGCTTTACGGAACAAACTGATCAGGACATACGAAATCATCAAATACAGTACAGCGGCAATACCGAATGCGGTAAATGGCTGGTAGGTTGCCGAGTTGATGTCACGGGCGATTTTCAACAAATCCGGCACCGTCGCAGTAAATGCCAGCGCCGTGGAATGCAGCATTAAAATGACTTCGTTGCTGTATGCCGGTAACGCGATACGCAGTGCGGAAGGCAAGATAATGCAGCGGTACAGTTTGAAGGAAGAGAAACCGTAAGCTCGTGCGGCTTCAATCTCGCCATGCGGCACGGAACGGATGGCTCCGGCAAAAATCTCCGTCGTGTAGGCACAGGTATTCAGCGTCAGCGCCAGTACGGTACAGTTCAGCCCGCTGCGGAAAAACGCGTTGAGAAAATCTGTCCCTTTCACAATCTCCAGCGTATACATGCCGGAATAAAACACCAACAACTGAACATACAGCGGCGTTCCACGAAAAATATAGGTGAACAACCAGATAGGAAACTGGATAAATTTATTGCTTGATACACGACCAATCGCCAAAAACAGTGCCAGAATCCCGCCCATCACCACCGATGAGATCAGCAACCACAATGTGATCGCCACGCCGGTAAAGCGATAGCCGTCAGTCCACAACAGGGATTTCCAGTACTCCTGAATAATTTCAATCACAGGTCAGCCCTCTTCACACCCACGGAGTAGCGGCGCTCAAGGTACAGCAGCACACCATTAGACACGGTGGTAAACACCAGATAGATGACCCCACATACCACGGCAAAATAGAACGGCTCCCAGGTGCTTTTTCCGGCAAGCTGAGTGGCTTTCACCACATCTTCAAGTCCAAGCAGTGACACCAGCGCCGTGGCCTTCAGAATAACCTGCCAGTTGTTGCCAATCCCCGGCAAGGCAAAGCGCATCATTGCCGGAAACATAATGCGGCGAAAAATTTGCGAACGGGTAAAACCGAATGCCGTCGCCGCTTCAATATGACCTTTCGGTACTGCCATAAACGCGCCACGG
Source organism: Citrobacter sp. Igbk 16 (assembly GCF_028069755.1). NCBI lineage: Bacteria > Pseudomonadati > Pseudomonadota > Gammaproteobacteria > Enterobacterales > Enterobacteriaceae > Citrobacter > Citrobacter sp. Igbk 16. Next base: position 88,612 of record NZ_JANEWJ010000001.1, read on the forward strand.
AAGGTTTCCGTAAAATAGGCTCCGTAGATAAATCCGAGCGTAATAATCCCTGCAACCATCGGATCGATATCAATCTGACTGATACCCACTGCGTCGGTAATCGTATTCAGCGCGATTTGTAATCCGTAGAAAATGAGCAGCATTAAGACGAGATCGGGAACCCCGCGGATAAGCGTGGTGTACCCTTCGAAAATAAGCTCCATTGCCCGGTTTTGCGAAAGCTTCGCTGCCGCGCCAACAAGGCCTATCATGACCGCCAGCACTACCGAGCTGAGAGCCAGCTCCAGCGTAACAATCGCGCCCTGTAAAATAACACCTGAAAAGCCATACAACATGCTGCCTGTCCTGTCGTGTGTGGTGGAGTAATAAGCCTCTTTTGATTTCAGACTAACCGTTAAATGCCGGATGGCGGCTTTGCCTTATCCGGCCTACAAAATCACCGTAGGCCGGATAAGCGCAGCGCCATCAGGCATAAATTCAACGCGTCAAAAATCTACGGGCTTTATCAGCACCTGCGGTGATTAACCGCCGTAAACATCAAAATCGAAATACTTTTTCGCCAGCTTCTCGTAAGTACCGTCAGCACGCATCTCTGCAAATGCTTTATTCAGTGCTTCGCGCAGTTCATTATCGTCTTTGCGCAGCCCCATACCGGTACCGACGCCGAACAGTTTCTCGTCTTTCACTGACGGGCCGCCGAATTTGTAATCTTTACCTACTGGCTGCTTCAGGAAGCCTTCGCTGGCCGCGACTTCATCCTGGAATGCGGCATCAATACGCCCGGCAGTCAGGTCAGAATAGATATTGTCTTGCCCCTGATAAGAGACGATTTCAATGCCTTTTGGCGCCCAGTGTTCGTTACCGAACGTTTCCTGAGTCGTGCCCTGCAGCACACCGACACGCTTACCTTTCAGAGACTCGATGGTCGGCTGAATAGCGGAATCTTTAGCAACCACCAGACGAGAGTCTGCTGCATAAAGCTTGTCGGTAAAGGCAATCTCTTGCTGACGTTTTTCAGTAATGGAAAGCGACGACATGATGGCATCGATCTTCTTCGCTTTTAACGAAGGGATCAGCGCATCCAGCGGGTTTTCCACGAAGGTACATTGTGTATTGATGCGTTTGCAGAGCTCTTTAGCCAGATCGATATCAAAACCGACCAATTCACCCTGTGCATTTTTCGATTCGAACGGTGCATAAGTAGGATCTGTACCGATACGAATTTTTTGCGGGATGGCTGCAAATGCTGCGGTAGCACTGGAGAAAGCCAGAACCAGAGAAAGAGACAACACCAGTTTTTTCATAACTATCCTCAACAGACTGTCTTTTATAGGGGATCTTTACAGGACCAGGTGCAGTTATCGTGCCATTAATCAGGCCGACAAGGCAAAGCATTCTACCTTGTCAGCGGTATTTATTTGCATGAAAAGCGCTTAAGTATGCAATCATGCTTATTAAGACCACGATAAAAGCACCAAAACAGTGCACTGAAATCATTATGCACCGTAATGGTTAACCCCTATGGTGCAGTTAATTCCCCGTTTCAGCGTATCAATCGCCGTAGACATTAAAGTTAAAATACTTACTCGCCATTTTGTCGTAGGTACCATCTTTACGCAGTTCGCCCAGCGCTTTATCAAACGCCGCTTTCAGCTCGACATCGTCTTTGCGTAAACCAATCCCGGTCCCGTCGCCAAAGTATTTTTTATCTTTTACTGAAGGACCGGCAAACGCGTAATCTTTACCTGCAGGTTGTTTCAGGAAACCTTCGCTGGCTGCGACTTCGTCCTGCAATGCCGCATCCAGACGGCCCGCCGTCAGGTCAGAATAGATCAGATCCTGGTTCGCATAGGCCACAACATCCACGCCTTTGCTGCGCCAGTTATCATTGGCATAGGCTTCCTGCGTCGAACCTTGCAGTACGCCAACATGTTTACCCTTGAGTGAATCCAGAGTCGGTTGAATTGGGGAGCCTTTCGCCGCGATCAGACGTGAATCTGCTGCGTAAAGTTTGTTTGAGAAAGCAATTTCTTGCTGGCGTTTCTCGGTGATGGAAAGCGAAGAGATGATGGCATCAATTTTTTTCGCTTTCAGCGACGGGATCAGCGCATCAAAATCACTGGCGACCCAGGTACATTTGATCTGCATACGTTTACACATCTCATTTCCCAGATCGATATCAAAACCGACAAAATCGCCTTTGGCATCTTTAGAGGAAAAAGGAGCGTACGTTGTATCTGTACCAATACGAACCGTCTGCGGAAGTGCTGCGTAGCTGGCCGCGGTGGCGGAGAGTCCTACCAGCAAAGACAAAGCAAGAACCGTCTTCTTCATACATAACCCTCAAGTGGCGTAATTTTATTATGTTTTACGTTGTGTTGTGTGTTTGCAGACTTTTTCATGCAGGTCTTATGCCATTTTCGCATCGATGAGGATATTCGACGTTAAATATGTTAATAAAACGTTGCAATATTGTCCTGATTTTGAAGATAGCAGGTCTGACGGTTGAACCGCAGCGTTTCGTTGCGTTTTAACGAATTAAATGTTGAGGATATGATCGCGGTTACAAAATTGCCCTGAAACAGGGCAACGGATGTTTCTTTGCACGCTGATGGAACGGCTTACGCCCCTTGCCAGCGAGTGAACAGGTCCTGCGGAAGAGTGATATCAAACTGATCAAGTACGCGATTAACCGTTTGATTAATCACATCATCAAGCGTCTGTGGCCGATGATAGAAAGCGGGAACGGGTGGCATAATCACCGCGCCAATTTCTGCCGCCTGAGTCATCAGACGCAAGTGCCCGAGATGCAGCGGAGTCTCACGTACACACAGCACCAGCGGACGGCGTTCTTTCAGCACCACATCTGCCGCACGGGTAAGCAGTCCATCGGTGTAGCTGTGAACGATGCCAGAAAGCGTTTTGATTGAACACGGCAGAATAACCATTCCGGCGGTCTGAAAAGAACCGGAGGAGATACTGGCGGCGATATCGCGCGTATCGTGATTCACATTCGCCAGGGCCTGCACGTCGCGTACAGAGAGGTCCGTTTCCAGCGCCAGCGTCTGTCGCGCCGCCTGGCTCATCACCAAATGGGTTTCCACGTCAGCAACGTCGCGTAAAACCTGTAACAGCCGCACGCCATAAATTGCACCGCTTGCGCCGGAAATACCAATGATGAGTCGTTTCATGTTTAATCGCCCTTGCTTGTTCAGGGCCGACTTTGCAGGAATTTACGGTGAGTTGCAAGCAAGGGTGCAGGTTGCCCCCTTGCTTACGAGCAAACGTTAACCTTCGTTGTGCATCTCAAGATTTTCCGCTTCGTTCTGGCGCAATACCGCTTTGGCATCGTCATTACGCAAAGAGTCCAGGAAATCGAGATACTGCTGGTCAACATCTTTAGTGACATAGACGCCATTAAACACGGAGCATTCAAACTGCTGAATATCCGGGTTCTCAGCACGCACAGCATCGATCAGATCGTTCAGATCCTGGAAGATGAGCCCATCCGCGCCAATGATTTGGCGGATCTCGTCTACTTCACGACCATGAGCAATCAGCTCCGTCGCTGTTGGCATGTCAATGCCATAAACGTTAGGGAAGCGAATCTCCGGTGCGGCAGAGGCCAGATAAACCTTCTTCGCGCCAGCTTCACGCGCCATTTCGATAATCTGTTCTGAAGTCGTTCCACGCACGATGGAATCATCAACCAGCAGTACATTTTTATCACGGAACTCAGCGCGGTTGGCATTCAGCTTACGGCGCACGGATTTACGGCGCAGCTGCTGACCCGGCATGATAAAGGTACGCCCCACATAGCGGTTTTTCACAAACCCCTGACGATATGGCTTACCGAGGATCCGGGCAATTTCCAGCGCGATATCACAAGAGGTTTCAGGAATGGGGATCACCACGTCGATATCCAGGTCTTCCCACTCACGGGCAATTTTTTCGCCAAGCTTTGTTCCCATATTCACACGGGCGCTGTAGACGGAAATCTTGTCGATGAAGGAGTCAGGACGCGCGAAGTAAACATATTCAAACAGGCATGGGTTGCTGACCGGATTATCGGCACACTGGCGGGTAAACAACTGGCCTTTTTCGGTAATATACACCGCTTCACCAGGAGCAACATCACGCAGGAATTCAAAGCCCAGCGTATCCAGCGCCACGCTCTCAGACGCCACCATGTACTCGGTACGGCCGTCGCCGATATCGCGTTTGCCCAGCACCAGCGGGCGGATACCATTAGGATCGCGAAACGCCACCATACCGTGACCGATAATCATCGCCACACAGGCATAGGCACCACGGATCTGACGGTTGGTCGCTGCAATCGCGGCAAAAATATTGTCGGCTTCCAGCGGATAATGGCGGAAGTTATCCAGCTCGCTGGCGAAAATATTCAGCAGAATTTCTGAATCAGAAGTGGTATTGATGTGACGGCGCTTTTCTTCGAACAGCTTTTTACGCAGCTCATGCGCGTTGGTCAGGTTGCCGTTGTGGGCAAGCGTGATGCCATACGGTGAGTTGACATAAAAAGGTTGAGCTTCGGAGGCGCTGGAGCTGCCAGCCGTTGGGTAACGCACATGACCGATGCCCATATTGCCCTGCAAACGCTGCATATGGCGCGCTTCAAAAATATCGCTCACCATTCCGTTTGCTTTACGCAAACGGAAGCAGTTATTGGCATCAATGGTGATGATGCCTGCGGCATCCTGACCACGGTGCTGGAGCACCGTTAACGCGTCATAAATCGACTGGTTTACCGGCATAACACCGGCGATACCGACAATACCGCACATACGTCTTTTCCTCGTTCAGCAACGACCCAAAGTTTATACTTTGGGCAAGAAACTTGACGAGCTTTGCAGATAGTCAAAGAACCATCTGATGATGAAACTGAACTGCGGGATCAGCTGCGACTTACTCCAGTCTTCACTTTTCGACAGACCGGTAAATGTATCGAGAAAGAACAATATGGCGGCGACGATCAACGCCCCTCTCAGAGCACCGAAGCAGATCCCCAACACCCTGTCAGTACCCGACAGGCCTGTTTTCTCCACCAGCTGGCCTATCACAAAGTTAACGATAGCGCCGACGATAAGTGTCGCGATAAACAGTATCGCGATAGCAATCCCATTCCGAACCAGTTCGTCTTCAAAGCCCGTAAACCAGACAGACAGGTAAGTGTAGTAATGGCTGGCGACAAAGAAAGCACAACCCCAAGTCACCAACGATAATGCTTCACGTACAAAGCCACGGATCAGGCTAACCAGACAGGAAAAACCAATCACCGCGATAATGGCGTAATCAATCCAGACCATAAGTGTCCCACGATTTTACGCCCTGTCGTCCTGTTCGGGGCGCATTCTAACAGAAAAAGAAAACGTTTGCGTAGGGATTTCCTTTCCACGCGTAAATAAAAATGGCGCTGAAAAAATCTTCAACGCCATACGGTTTTATGCCTCTTCGGGCACTGCCGGATAGCGGTGTTAATACCGTATCCGACCGACATGAGACAGCCCCTTAATTAGGGGTATACCCCATCACAACCCCACTCAGGCCGGAGATTTTCTGCAGTTCCCCCAGCGAGTTTTTCAGCTTATCTCTGGACGCATCAGGCCCAACGAGAATTCGGGTTATTTTACCCTGTACCGGCGTTGACGGGGAAGTATATACCCGGAAGCCCGCACCACGTAACTTACCGACAATCTCATTGACCTTATCCGCATTTTTCAACGCACCAAGCTGCACAACGTAGGCTTTCCCGGTTGGTGCCGGCGCGTCTTCGACGACCGGTTTCGGTGCGGGTGCTGGAACGGGCGCCGGAGCAGCAGCAACAGGTTGCGGCTTCGGTTTAGGTTTTGGTGGCTCCACAGGCGCAGGGATAGGATCGAACTCTGCGTTGTTTGCTGCCGTCAAACGCGATGGATCCAACGACGGCGCGGCCGCATCACCGGCACGTACCTCTTCTGCGGCACCTTCCGGCGGTTGCGTTGGCAGTGCCTGCGTCGCCGCAGGCATCATGTCCGGTTCATCGCGATCGCCAGGTTTTGGTACCAGCGGGATCGCCGCAAACTCATCCTGATAATGTTTTTTCTGCCCGTCGAGCAGCCCGGGAAGCACAATCACCCCAAGCGCGACCAGCACAATCGTGCCAACTAATCGATTCTGAAACTTACTCGCCACCGCTTCTCCCCACGTCTAGTACTTCCATGACATGTGCGACAGTGTGAAACGATCCACACACCAACACGGTATCTTCTGGTTTTGCCGCGGCCAGGGCCGCAAGCCATGCCTGAGCCACGCTGTCATAGGCTTCGCCATTACCCAGATGCTCCAGCAGTTGTTCTGCCGATGCACCACGCGGGCCTTCCAGAGGCGCACAATACCAATCGTCAACCACGCTTTTCAACCAGGCTAACGTACCGGCAATGTCTTTATCATGTAGCATACCGATAACGGCAAGTACGCGCCCGCTTTTCACTAACTTTTTCAGACGTTCAGTCAAATATTCTGCCGCATGCGGATTATGAGCAACATCAAAAATCACCCGCGGTGACTCGCTCACAATCTGAAAACGCCCCGGTAAAATAGCCTGCTCGATACCTTCACGAATCGCCTGCTCGCTGACGTTAAGTCCGCTGGCTCTCAGTGCTGCCAGTGCAGTTGCGGCGTTAGGTTGCGGGACCTGCGGTAACGGCAGTTGCGTCAGCGTACCGTGGCTATCAGTGAATGACCAGTCGTTCTCTGTAGCCGAATAGCGCCAGTCCACACCACGGCGCTGCAGTATCGCCCCTGTCTCTTGCGCCACATCCGCGATGGTATAGGGCATTTCCGGTTCACCGACAATAGCCGGTTTCTCTGCACGGAAGATACCCGCCTTCTCGCGGCCAATGCTTTCGCGATCGGGCCCCAGCCAGTCAGTATGGTCAAGCGCAATGCTGGTGACCACCGCGACATCGGAATCGACGATATTGGTTGCGTCAAGACGGCCGCCTAAACCCACTTCCAGAATCACCACATCAAGCTGCGCCTGTTTAAACAGCCACAATGCTGACAGTGTGCCGTATTCAAAGTAGGTCAGGGAAATATCGCCGCGCGCCGCTTCAATCTCTGCAAACGAAGCGGTATGCGCAGATTCCGGCAACTCGCCCCCCTGCACGCGGACACGTTCTGTGTAGCGCACCAGGTGAGGAGAACTGTATACACCAACTTTATATCCGGCCGCGGTGAGCACGGACTCCAGCGTTCGGCAAGTCGTGCCTTTACCGTTGGTTCCCGCGACGGTAAAAACAAACGGCGCAGGTTTTAATACGCCCAGTTTTTGCGCCACCAGACTCACGCGTTCAAGACCTAAATCGATGGTTTTACTGTGCAGGTTTTCCAGATAAGAAAGCCACGAGGCCAGGGGCGACGTGGCTTGGGGAATACGTTTATTGTCCATGATGCCTGTAGATTCGTTACGTTGAGAAAAGCAAAAGGGCAGCGCCTGTGGCCCTGCCCTTTTCAGTTATCAGGCCTCTGATTCCTGATCGGGTACCGGAGGTACCACCTCACCTTCACGTGGTTCATCCGGATTCGGCGCGGGCAGATTCATCAGCTTCGCCAGAACACTTGCCAGTTTCAGACGCATTTCCGGGCGGCGTACGATCATATCGATAGCGCCTTTTTCAATCAGGAATTCACTACGCTGGAATCCCGGCGGCAGTTTCTCACGTACTGTCTGCTCGATAACACGCGGACCTGCAAAGCCGATCAGCGCTTTCGGCTCAGCAATGTTGAGATCGCCCAGCATCGCGAAGCTTGCAGAAACACCGCCCATGGTAGGGTCAGTCAGTACGGAAATGTACGGTAAACCGCGTTCCTGCATTTTTGCCAGCGCCGCAGATGTTTTTGCCATCTGCATCAGTGACATCAGCGCTTCCTGCATACGCGCTCCGCCAGACGCGGAGAAACAGATCAGCGGGCAGTTGTCTTCCAGCGCCTGTTCAACCGCACGGACGAAACGCGCGCCGACGACAGAGCCCATGGAGCCGCCCATAAAAGCGAACTCGAATGCAGCTGCAACGACCGGCATGCCGTGAAGCGTACCTTTCATTACCACCAGCGCGTCTTTCTCACCGGTTTCTTTTTGCGCAGAAGCCAGTCTGTCTTTGTATTTTTTGGAATCACGAAACTTCAGCACATCTTTCGGCTCAAGCTCGCTTCCCAGTTCCACAAGAGAACCTTCATCTAACAGGCTATGCAGGCGATTACGCGCCGACATGCGCATGTGATGGTCACACTTCGGACAGACCTCAAGATTACGTTCCAGCTCAGCACGGTATAAAACCTGACCGCAGCTATCACACTTGGTCCACACCCCTTCAGGAATGCTTGCCTTGCGGGTGGGAGTAATGTTGCTTTTAATTCGTTCAATCCAGCTCATTGGTGACCTTTCTGCCTGAACCCTAGTCAGCTTTGTTATAAGGGGCGCATAATGCCATTTTTGCCCCAAACAGACCATGAATGTTGCACATTAAAACATAACAGCCCGAAACTTTGGATAAAAAAGTGGTCGAACCGCTGAGTTACTTTCTATTTTGCAGCACGTGACGCAGCGCGCTTGTGGCGAATAACTTCAATTACGCCAGGCAATACCGAGAGGACGATAATCGCCACAATCAGTAATTTCAGGTTTTCCTGAACAATCGGCAGATCGCCAAACAAGTAGCCTGCATAGGTGAACAGCAATACCCACAGCAACGCGCCAACAACGTTATACATCGCAAAATGACGGTAGGACATGTGTCCCATACCCGCAACAAACGGTGCAAATGTACGCACGATAGGAACGAAACGCGCCAAAATAATTGTTTTGCCGCCATGACGCTCATAGAACGCATGGGTTTTATCCAGATAGCTGCGGCGGAAAATTTTGGAATTTGGGTTGCTGAACAGCTTCTCGCCAAACAACCGCCCGATGGTGTAGTTCACCGCATCGCCCACAATGGCCGCCACTATCATTAACGCCACCATCAGATGGACATTAAGATCGTTCGTTGGCAGTGCAGAAAGTGCACCGGCGACAAACAGCAGCGAATCTCCTGGCAGGAACGGCGTGACCACCAGTCCCGTTTCACAGAACAGAATCAAAAACAGAATAGCGTATACCCAGATACCGTATTCCGCGACCAGCTCCGCCAGGTGCACATCAATGTGCAGGATAAAATCGATGAGAAAGTAAATCAGATCCATAATTATGCCTTTATACGACTCAAATTAGTCCGCCAGAAATAGCGGGCCCATTGGCGGTTTTGGCAGATCAAATCGGTCAGGGTAATCTACCGCGACCAGATACAGACCTTCCGCCTTCGCCGTTGCTGCTGCTAACGTTCTGTCCTTTGCTGCTAACAGTTCTGCAATCCAGCTCTCCGGCTGGTTGTGGGCGCCTACTTCCATCAGGCTGCCGACAATATTCCTGACCATATGATGTACAAAGGCATTCGCTTTAATATCCACCACCACATAAGTGCCGAAACGCGTAACGTTTATATGCATCACATTACGCCACGGTGTGCGCGACTGACACTGCACTGCCCGAAACGAGGTAAAATCATTCTCGCCAATCAGGCACTGAGCCGCACGATGCATACGCTCAGCATCCAGCTGCTCGTAGTAATGCGTCACGCCTTTTCCCAAAACGGCGGGACGCAACCGATGATTGTAGATGATGTAGCGATAACGGCGAGCCGTCGCGCTAAATCGGGCATGAAAATCATCCGGTACAGCTTTCACCCAGCGCACGGCAATGTCACCAGGTAAATTCGCATTTACCCCCAGCGTCCACGCCGCATCTTTACGTTGCGCGGTGGTTTCAAAATGCACCACCTGTCCCGTACCATGAACACCTGCATCCGTGCGGCCCGCACAAAATACAGTGATGCGTTCATTAGCAACCTGAGAGAGCGCTTTTTCCAGTTTTTCCTGAACGCTGCGCACTTCATTCTGGCGCTGCCAGCCATAATACTTGCTGCCGTCATACTCAATGCCCAGCGCAATTTTATGCGTTGACGGCTGTTGCAGGTCAGACATTAGTACAGGTACTCCTGCACCAGTTTTTCCGCAATTTTTACTGCCATCAATGCGCCGCCAAAGCGCACGTTATCCGCCACGGACCAGAACTGAACCTGCTCCGGCATACCATAGTCGTTATGTACGCAACCAATTGACAGGTGCGGTGTACCAGACGCATCGCCAACCTGGGTCGGGAAATCGGTCTCTTCTGACAGAACAATATCTTCACCACGAGAAAAGGCATCACGCGCCTCTTCTGCGGCCAGCGGGCGCAGCGCTTCAAAATTCACCATCTGCGCATGACCGTAGAACACCGGTGACTGCACGATGCTGGCTGAAATCAACAGACCATCATCTTGCATAATTTTACGGACTTCATCGACGATACGACGTTCTTCGCGCACACTGCCTTCGCGATCGGGCAACAGCGGCAGCATATTGAACGCCAGTTGGCGACCAAAGAAGTCATCCTCGTCAATCGGGATCCCGTTGAGCAATTTCGCACTTTGTCCGGCCAACGCGTCTACCGCTTTTTTACCGTGGGCAGAAGCCGAGATAATGTTGGTTACCGTAATCCGTGAAAGACCACCGTCATCGATCAGCGGTTTCAGCGCAGAAAGCAGTTGACTGGTCAGGCTGTTTGGCACCGCGATAACGTTGCGATTGCGGTAGTCTGCCAGTACAAATGGGTTAACGTCCGGGACGACCAGCGGAACGTCAGGTTCAAGCGCAAACAGGCCACTGCTGTCAATCACCAGACAACCGGCATTGGTTGCTTCTTCCACCCATGCCGCAGTAGCTTCAACTCCCGCGACAAAAAATGCCAACTGAGCCTGGGTCCAGTCAAAGTCAGCGACATCCTGAACAATGACCGATTTACCGTTAAAACGCAGGTGTTCACCAGCACTTTCATTACGTGCCAGCGCATAGATTTCACCGACCGGGAACTGGCGTTCAGCCAGCGTATCGAGCAGGGCTTCGCCTACGGCGCCCGTTGCGCCCAGAATGGCAATATTCCAGCCTTCAGACATGGTGATTTACTCCAGAAATACATAAGCGTCCCTGTCGTATTATTCAACAGGGAGCATTAAGAAGACATTAATGTGCCGGATGATGAACGGCGTTAAAACCCAGCTTACACAACAGGGCTGCGGCAGCAGCGTCGTCACACATTACGTATAAAGACGACCACTCGCGACGTTCAAGATAATTCTTGCGCAGTTTATCAAATTCACCCGGAATTCCAGCGACTTTGCGCAGTGGCGCATCGTCGCGGCGCACATCATACACTAAATGAACCAGCCTTTTCAGTGTTGGCTGATCTAACGGACCATGCAAGGTAATACGGCCAAATTCCGGTGCGGGCAACAGCGTATTCAATGCAACGTGCTGCTCACGGCCAATAAATTTGCTATAGGCCTCAAAGACCTGCGTTGTCCCACGCGCTTTCCCTTCCAGGGTATAGCCGGCAATGTGTGCCGTACCAATGTCCGCTTTCTCCAGCAGCGCCACATTCAGATCCGGCTCGCCTTCCCAGACATCCAGCACGACGCTCAGCGACTGCCCGGCGTTGAGTCGGTTCAGTAAGGCGGAATTATCCACGACCGGTCCGCGGCAGGCATTAATCAGAATGGTTCCGGGCTTCAGGCGGCTAATCAGCGCCTCATCGGCCAGATGCAGCGTTTTGTACGGACCGTCTTTAAACAACGGCGTGTGGAAGGTCAACACATCTGCTTGTTCAACCAGTTCTTCCAGTGCGCGGAAATCGCCTTCGTCGCCCCGATCGGCACGCGGTGGATCGCACAGCAAGGTGCGGATCCCTAATGCTTCCAGTCGCGCCTGTAAACGCCCTCCCACATTACCTACACCAACAATACCGACCGTACGGTCACGTAACGTAAAACCGTCGCGCTCAGCCAGCATCAGCAGTGCAGAGAAGACATATTCCACTACCGCAATCGCATTACAGCCGGGAGCAGCAGAAAAACCAATGCCTGACTGCGCAAGCCAGGCATCATCCACATGATCAGTGCCTGCCGTTGCCGTACCGACAAACTTTACCGGTTTTCCACTGAGTAGCGATGCGTTTACTTTCGTCACCGAGCGCACCATTAAGGCATCCGCATCATCCAGTTCTGTGACGGGAATCGGGCGACCGGGAACCGCTTTGACCTCCCCCAAACGACTGAACAGTTCGCGGGCATAGGGCATATTTTCATCAACGAGGATTTTCACGTCTTTCTCACCTGTTTGAGAACGAGAGTTAACCGGGCAAGTGTGCCATAATCTCGCCGCCAGGCATACTGCGAGACCTGGTTAGCACAGATTTAAGGAACAGAGATGATGCAGCCCATTTCAGGTACGCCCGCACGCCCTCCCGGCGAAGGCCAAACTCCCCCTTCCGTTGCCGGCGAGCAGCCACTGTCCACGCAGCAGCGTACCGTTCTGGAACGACTGATTACCCGTTTGATTTCGCTTACCCAACAGCAAAGCGCTGAGGTGTGGGCTGGAATGAAGCACGATTTGGGCGTTAAAAACGATACGCCGCTGCAGTCACGCCACTTCCCTGCCGCTGAGCAAAACCTGAATCAGCGTCTGGGGGTTGCTCAGCAGAATCATGCTAATCGTCAGGTTCTGTCGCAGCTCACTGAATTATTGAGTCAGGGAAATACCCGCCAGGCGGTGAGTGATTTTATCCGTCAGCAGTACGGGCAAACGGCGCTCAGCCAGCTCACGCCTGAGCAGTTGAAGAACGTTCTCACCTTGTTGCAACAAGGGCAGCTTTCAATTCCGCAGCCGCAGCAGCGGCCGGCAACCGATCGCCCTTTATTACCCGCCGAGCACAATACGCTGAATCAGTTGGTCACTAAGCTGGCTGCCGCCACGGGAGAGTCGGGGAAAATGATCTGGCAGTCCATGCTGGAACTGTCTGGTGTAAAAAGCGGCGAGCTTATCCCGGCAAAACAGTTCACCCATTTGGTGACATGGCTGCAGGCGCGCCAGACCCTCAGCCTGCAAAATGCGCCGACGCTGCAAACGCTGCAGGCGGCGCTAAAACAGCCGCTGGAACCAAATGAGCTAACAACCATAAAAGAGTATGCGCAGCAAACGTACCAGATCCAGCCGCAAACGATCCTGACAGCGGTACAAGTGCAGGACTTGCTGAATCAAATTTTCCTGCGCCGCGTGGAACGTGACCGGGAGCAGGAATTAAACGATCCGCGTCATCTTCAACCCATTTTCAGCCCGTTCGCGCCGGTGATTGAAACGGTAAAAACACTGTCGGCACGACCAGGGCTGATGTTTGTCGCCTTGCTGGTAGCATTAGCCCTGTTCTGGTTGCTTGCTTAACCTTTTCGCAGAGTCAGCAGCGTCACAAAAATGCCCACTACCGCGGAAATCGCCCCGGCAAGGAATACCGAGGAGTAACCGTATGCAGTGGCCAGAACCCCGGCGACAGGACCGCTTATGCCGTAGGAGATATCCTGAAACGCGGCGTAACCGCCGAGAGCCGTACCACGAACCTGGGCAGGCACTCGCTTCACGACCTCCACGCCCAGCGCCGGGAAGATCAGCGAACACCCGGCACCGGTTAATGCGGCTCCCAGCAGTGCAATCCAGGCAGATGGAGCCTGCCACAGTAAAATCAGACCCGCAGTTTCAACCAGCAAAGAGACAACCGCGACGTTAACCCCGCCAAACCTGTCTGGCATCCAGCCAAACAGAATACGCATCAGCACAAACGCGCTACCAAACGCAGTCAGGGTAAACCCTGCCATCGTCCAGCCATTGCTGACAAAGTAGAGCGAAATAAAAGTACCGATTACCGCAAAACCAACGCCCTGCAGCGCCAGGCCCAGACCTGGTTTCCAGATAAGTCCCACCACGCTCCACAAGGAAGGACGCTCTCCTGCATGGGCAGGGACTTTACGCACGGTACCGTTGAACGCCCATGCCAGCAGCGGTAATACCATCGTGGTTCCCGCCAGCGCCGCGAAGCCAAAATGGCTGTGGATCAGTAGCCCCAGCGGTGCACCGGCCGCCAGCGCGCCGTAAATCGCCATTCCGTTCCACGACATCACCTTACCGGAGCGCGTTGGCCCGACCAGCCCAAGCCCCCAGGTCAGCGTTCCGGTCAGTAACTGGCTTTCACCAAAACCGAGGATCAAACGCCCAACGATCAACAACGCAAACTTCACGGGAACGGAAACGGGCAAAAGCGCCGCTAGCAACCACGCTGCACCCGCCAGCGCACAGGCAAACATCCCCTGCAGCGCCGAGCGCTTGGCGCCATACTGATCGGCTAACCTACCGGCATAACCACGTGTTAATACCGTTGCCAGAAACTGGATGCCCACGGCGATACCGACCATGGTGTTGCCATAGCCCAGTTCCTGGTGCACAAACAGAGGAATAACGGGCAAAGGTAAACCGACCGTCATATAGGTCAGGAAAACCGCAAAAGCGATACGAAACAGCGAAAAATTCGCCGAAGGTGTTTTTTCTTGTTGGGTTACAGCTGTCATGCGTTACTCCAAAATGCAGAGTAAGGCGAGGAATGTCCACGCCCCCTCTACCTGACTATCAGGATTAAGGTGCGTTGGATAACGTTAAACGCTTACGCATTATCAAGAGGATAATGTTGAAGCTGGAGTCTGCCTGCGAGTGACCCTGGCTGTCAACTGTGAAAGCATAGCCGTGCGTGTCAAAGCGGTGATTTCTCTACGAACAAAAAGGGAAATACCGCATCAATGCCTTTCGCTCTGAACCGCCCAGTTACCTGTTCACGCTGCTGCGGCGTCAGGAGCAGGAACATCATATCCCAAATCTCTTTGGGTCCTGCTTCCTGCACGATGTTGCGATCTGGTGCTTCTGTTTTCTCATTTTCATTCAGATACGAGCGTACATACAGTGGGAACACAGAAATATGAAATTCCTCGGCCTTGGATTTCGCACGCTTGCGCTTAACGCCCTCTTTCCCTTCACTGTAGGTATTTAAGCGCAGGCGTACAGCGGGTGCGCTTCCTGGAAACCCCGGTAATTCAAGACACTCCTTTACCGTGAACCACTCTTTTACCATCAGTTTCTTTCCTTTCTGCTGATGAAATAAAAATATTTTTTCTTTTTCGCGAAATTTCAAATTAATTCTGGCAATATTCCTACGATAAAAAGAAAGTAACGTTCTTTTGTCTTTCTAATTTATAACCTGAAAAATATCGGTGCCGATAACACATCTTCTTAGGATTACAGAATGGAACAAAAAAGCCAAGACTGGCATCGTGCAGATATTAAAAGTGCACTGGAAAAAAGAGGTATTACACTCAGAGAATTGTCACGTTCGGCGGGTTTATCTCCTGACTCGCTGCGTAATGTATTTACCCGCAGTTGGCCGCGTGCAGAACAGATCATCGCACAGGCGCTGGAAACCACGCCGGACGTAATTTGGCCGTCACGCTATCTCACGAAATCAGCAAAAAAAGTCGTCACAAAGAATAACCATCAATTATAAATATATTATCCATAATTTACCCGGCAGATTGATTAATATCTCAATCAAATATATTTACGATATTAATAGCACTATCGGCCATTCCCATCAGATTAAATCCTGTTAAAGCAATACGCGAACTTATTACCTATTCCATTAACAGGAGTCATGATGAGCTGGAATAAAACAACAGCGGTTAGTTATGCTAAATCACACGCGAGTTCACATTCTCAAGGACGCTGCGCGGAATTTACCCGCAAAGCCATTCAGGCAGGAGGTATCACTCTTGGGCATACTTATCATGCTAAAGATTATGGCCCGATGCTAAAAAGTGCCGGTTTCAGCGCCATTGGCCACTTTGAACAGCCCCGAGAAGGAGATGTCATCATCATTCAGCCGTATGAGGGAGGAAACCCAAGCGGTCATATGGCGATATTTGACGGCCAGGAGTGGTACTCCGATTTTAGACAGCGTGATATGTGGGCGGGGCCTGGCTATCGGGCGGCAAAACCGTCATACACCATTTACAGGAAACAGTAATGAAAGCGTTCTCGTTGATTGCTCTGGTTTTGTTACTTTGTGGCTGTTCTTCATTCCACCGTGACAGCACTCAGGATGTTAAACAATTCTATCTCGCGTGGATGTCCGCATACACACAAGATCGAGACACGTCCGCACTCATGCAACGCTATGTAGCGAAAGACGTTATCAATCGTCTGACGCTGATTGATAGTCTTTACGAGCAGGAAATACGGGATTCTGACTACTTTATGTACGTGCAGGATTACGACCCAGAATGGATCCCGCGGTTACGGGTTGGACCGGCTCAACCCTTTCTCGGTGGCGAAAAGGTGGAAGTGCAATTAGGTGGGCCGACAGGCGAAGCACCCATGCTGCTGGAAGTGTATACGCGTTGGGAAGACAGGCGCTGGAAAATTTATCGCGTTCGCGATATTCGCGATCGTTATGAACAGCCCATCTACAGTACCGGGGATATTACCCGTGCGAAAGCATGGTCTGCGGAGATCGCACCGGAGTACGAAAAGATGAATAAGTAGAAAAGGGAGCCTGACGGCTCCCTTTCGTGTACTGCATGAGCTGAGACTTATGCTTTCAGCTTACGCATAACCAGCGTGGCATTGGTACCGCCAAAACCGAAGCTGTTAGACATAACGGTCGTCAACGCTTGCTCGGTCGGTTTAGTCACGATGTTCAGACCTGCAGCCTGCTCGTCCAGCTCTTCAATGTTGATGCTCGGCGCGATAAAACCGTGTTCCAGCATCAGCAGAGAGTAGATGGCTTCCTGAACGCCAGCCGCACCCAGTGAGTGACCGGTCATGGCTTTGGTTGCAGAAATGGCCGGGCTGTTATCGCCAAAGACTTCGCGGATTGCGCCCAGTTCCTTCACGTCGCCTACCGGAGTAGAAGTACCGTGGGAGTTCAGGTAGTCAATCGGGGTATCAACACCGTGCATCGCCATCTGCATGCAGCGAACTGCACCTTCACCTGACGGAGCAACCATATCAGCGCCATCAGACGTTGCGCCGTAACCTACGATTTCAGCATAGATGTGCGCGCCACGAGCCAGTGCGTGTTCCAGTTCTTCGACAACAACCATACCGCCGCCGCCTGCGATAACAAAACCGTCACGGTGTGCATCATAAGTACGGGAAGCCTGAGACGGGTTGTCGTTATATTTGGTAGACAGCGCGCCCATTGCGTCGAACTCGCACGCCATTTCCCAGCACAGCTCTTCGCCGCCGCCAGCAAAAACGATGTCCTGCTTGCCCAACTGAATTTGTTCAACAGCGTTGCCGATACAGTGTGCAGAAGTCGCACAAGCAGAGCTGATGGAGTAGTTGACGCCGTGGATTTTGAACGGTGTCGCGAGGCAGGCAGAAACGCCGGATGCCATCGCTTTGGTGACCACATACGGGCCAACCGCTTTCAGACCGCGCGGGCTACGCATTGCGTCAGCACCGAATACCTGAAAACGCGGGGAGCCGCCGCCGGAACCTGCAATCAGGCCAACGCGCGGATTGTTCTGGTAATCTTCTGCAGCAAGGCCGGCATCAGCCACTGCCTGCTCCATAGAAAGGAAAGCATAGATGGATGCGTCGCTCATAAAGCGCACTACTTTGCGGTCAATGAGGCCAGTGGTATCCAGTTTTACGTTGCCCCAGACGTGGCTACGCATGCCGGAGTCCTTCAGCTCCTGAGAGAAAGTGATCCCTGAACGTCCTTCACGCAGAGATGCCAGGACTTCCTGCTGGTTATTACCGATGCTGGAAACGATGCCCAAGCCAGTAATCACTGCACGTTTCATTCAATACCTCTGTAAGTCGCACTATTTTAAAGTTTCGAGTGGCACAATAGCGTACACTTGTACGCCGAACAAGTCCGATCAGCCATTTAATGTGGAAATTTGCGCAGCCAGGCACTCCTCGTTAAGATCGGGGCACAGCCTGTCAGACGAGTAACTTACGTGAAACAATACGCTATACAACCTGCCAACCTTGAATTCAACGCTGAGGGTACACCTGTTTCCCGAGATTTTGATGATGTCTATTTTTCCAATGATAACGGGCTGGAAGAGACACGTTACGTTTTCCTTGGCGGCAACCACCTCACCGCACGTTTTCCTGCGCACCCACGCCCGGTGTTCGTGGTGGCAGAAAGTGGCTTTGGTACCGGGCTAAACTTCCTCACGCTGTGGCAGGCATTCGCCACCTTTCGCAACGCACACCCTGACGCTACCCTGGAAAGATTACATTTCATCAGTTTTGAAAAATTCCCGCTGACGCGTGAGGATCTGGCGTTAGCGCATCAGCACTGGCCGGAACTGGCGTCGTGGGCAGAGCAACTCCAGGCACAGTGGCCACTGCCGCTGGCTGGTTGCCATCGTCTACTGCTTGATGAGGGGCGGGTTACTCTGGATCTGTGGTTCGGTGACATCAACGAACTCACCGGAAAGCTGGACGAGTCCCTGAACCAACAGGTTGATGCCTGGTTTCTGGACGGCTTCGCCCCGTCAAAAAATCCGGATATGTGGACGCCAACACTCTTTAATGCCATGGCTCGACTGGCCCGACCGGGTGGTACGCTGGCAACCTTCACTTCGGCTGGTTTTGTACGCCGGGGATTGCAGGAAGCCGGATTTACAATGCAGAAGTGCAAAGGTTTTGGTCGAAAACGTGAAATGCTGTGTGGCGTGATGGAACAGACGATGACGCCTCCTTCATCAGCCCCGTGGTTTTTGCGTACAGGAACGAAGAAACGTGAAGCGGCCATTATTGGCGGTGGTATTGCCAGCGCATTACTGTCTCTGGCGCTACTGCGCAGAGGCTGGCAGGTCACACTCTACTGCGCTGACGATAAACCCGCGCAGGGTGCTTCCGGCAATCGTCAGGGCGCACTCTATCCGTTGCTCAGTAAACATGATGCGGCGATTACGCTTTTCTTCCCCACCGCATTTACCTTTGCTCGTCGCCTGTACGATGCCCTACCCATTAACTTTGCCCATGACTGGTGTGGCGTCACGCAGCTCGCCTGGGATGAGAAAAGCCAACAGAAAATCAACCAAATGCTGTCACTTGAACTTCCCAAGGCACTCGCCGTCGGGGTGGACGCAGACCAAATCTTGCAAACCACAGGCGTTGTGACCGAATGTGATGGCATCCAGTACCCGGCCGGTGGATGGCTGTGCCCGGCACAGCTCACCACTGCCGTTCTCGACTATGCCACAACGCTTGGGTTACGTACCCAGTACCAACACACCCTGACCTCACTTGCTCATCACACCGATAGCTGGCAGCTGCAGTTCGCCAGCGGAGAAGCGGCAACACATGAGGTCGTGGTTCTGGCGAATGGGCACTGTATTCACCGTTTTGAACAGACTCAATCACTACCGGTGTATTCCGTTGGCGGTCAGGTAAGTCACATTCCCACGACGCCTTCGCTTTCCGCACTGCGTCAGGTTCTGTGCTACGACGGCTACCTTACCCCGCAAAACCCGGAAAATCAGCAGCACTGTATTGGCGCCAGCTATCATCGGGGGAGTGAAGAGACGTCATTCCGTCATGATGACCAGCAACAAAACCGTCAGCGTTTGATCGACTGCTTGCCGAATGCGGCATGGGCAAAAGAAGTGAATGTCAGTGACAATGCTGCCCGTTGCGGCGTCCGTTGTGCCACGCGCGATCATTTACCGATGGTCGGTAATGTGCCGAACTATAACACCACTCTCGATCAGTATGCCCGGCTTGCAGAAGACAAAGAACATGCTTTAAGCGCACCGGTATACCCAGATTTGTTCATGTTAGGCGCGCTGGGGTCACGTGGGCTATGTTCTGCCCCGCTATGTGCAGAAATTCTGGCCGCGCAAATGAGTGATGAACCGATCCCAATGGATGCCAGCACGCTGGCGGCGCTGAATCCGAATCGTCTGTGGGTACGGAAGTTATTGAAGGGCAAAGCGGTGAAGTAAGATACCATCTCATTATTGCCTGATGCGCTACGCTTATCAGGCCTACAACCCCAATCTGAATCGTTTGTGGGTAAAAAAATCGTAGGCCGGGTAAGCGTAGCGCCACCCGGCAAGCTGAGAATGCCGGATGGCGGTCGGCTACGGGCAATGATTATTTTGTCGCCTTCTGGAACAAGGTGTCCCACATCTCTTTCACTAATGCCTGGTCACGTGGCGAGAGTTCGCCCGCGCTGATGGCTTTCTCCAGGCTGCTGGTCACATTGGCGTACAATGCCTCAGCGGAATGGTCCTCCCCACCGTCCAGTTCAGCAACGGCCAGCGTCAGGTGCCCACGCAAATAACCACTGGCAAACAACTCATCATCGCTGGCGTGCTCTACCATATCGTCGATTAATGCCAGAATGCGTGATTCAAACTCCGCGATCATCTTCTTTCCTCATTGTAAACGTGGCATCGGCGTCAGTTGAGCGCTTCGGGCCACGGGAATTGTTCCGCCTTAAGTTCAGGCGTGTGATAATAATTCTGTAGTGCGTTAATGAAACGCGCCGGGCGTTCGGGGATCCCCTGTTCCAGGTACTCCATCACCTGGGCATGAACGCGACGCTGGAATACCACGCGATCCGGTTCAAAGTCCCCTTCCAGGTTGTCGCAACTGACGTTAAACGGGTAGCCCGCCGCCATGCAAAACAGCCAGTCAAACGCCTGCGGCTTCACTTCCACATCTTCAAACTGGCATTGCGTCTTCGCATCACGCCCGTCCGGGCAGTACCAGTAACCAAAATCGACCAGCTCACGGCGCGCCTTGCCGGCGATGCACCAGTGTGAGATTTCGTGTAACGCGCTGGCGTAATAACCATGCGCAAAAACGATACGGTGATACGGTAATTCCGCATCGGCAGGAAGATAGATCGGTTCGTCGTCGCCTTTAATCAGACGGGTATTAAATTCATCGGCAAAGCAGCCGTTAAAAATCTCAATTAACTGTTCGTAGTGATGGGTATTATTCATTAGTTCATCCCCAGCCAGTGGAGAATCTCCTGTCCATGATTATCATAAAGTAATTTGGCACTCATCACTGCGGAAACAATGACAATCATCGGTCGAATGAGTTTTTGTCCTTTGCTGAGCACCAGTCGCGACCCCATCCGTGCGCCAATAAACTGGCCAATGAGCATCACAAACCCAGTCGCCCAAATCACTTTGCCGCCGAGAGCAAACAGCAATAGCCCGCCGATATTCGATGTGGCATTCAATACCTTGGCATGGGCTGTCGACTTCGCGAGGTTATAGCCACACAGCATGACAAAGGCCAGCGCGTAAAATGATCCCGCTGCCGGGCCAAAAAAACCGTCGTAAAAGCCAACACAGCCACCGGCTACCAGCGCGAAAGGCAACCCGTGCAATCGACGCTGCCGATCTTCTTCGCCCACTTTCGGCATTAACAGAAAGTAAAGGCCAATACAGATAACCAGAACCGGCAGGATCTGGCGCAGAATATCTGACTGCACGTGCTGAACCAATAGTGCGCCGCTCATTGACCCGATAAAGGTCATGAAGATATTGAGCTTCTGATCCGCCAGGTTAACCACACCACGACGAATAAAATAGAGGGAGGAAGAGATAGATCCCCCACAGGCCTGCAGCTTATTGGTCGCCAGCGCTTGCGCGGGTGGCATCCCGGCCGCCATCAATGCCGGAATGGTGAGTAAACCACCGCCTCCGGCCAGAGAATCAATAAAACCTGCCAGCATCGCCACAAAAAAAAGCACACCTAACAGCAGTGGCGACACCATAAACAGAGAGGCAAAATGATCCATTAGAGTACATGCTCGTCCAGTAGCGCCTGGCAGGAAGGCGGCAACGGCGGCGGTGTCTTCTTCTCAGGCTTGGTGGTTCCAGGTTTTGGAGGTTCGAACCAGCTTTGCAACTCCGCGCCGCAGCCGTCACCCGGTGGTGGTAACGGTTGGTCTTCGCACTCAAGACTGTCGGCAGGGCAACGTAACCGGACATGCATATGCGCACGATGCTGGAACCATGGCCGCACTTTACGCAACCAGTCCCTGTCGGTCCCTGCATCCAGGCAAAGTTGCTGCTTAATCGCCGGGTTCACGAAAATACGCGTTACTTCATTATCTTTTGCCGCCAGCCTAATCAGGCTGAAAATCTCCGGCTTCCACAGTGACGGCACGACACGTTTGCCATCCTGTGAGACCAAATCTAACGCCTGCGGTCGCAGCAGTTGCGACTGGGTCCAGCGCGTTTTTGGCAGTTGCAGGAAAATATCAACATCCAGCCCGGTCTGGTGACTGGCATGACCGCCATTGAATCGCCCACCGGCCGGCATGCCCATATCACCGATTAACACCGTACCCAGCCCCTGACTATTGGCCTGATTACTCAGACGCTGGATAAACCTCACCAGGTCCGGATGACCAAAGTAGCGACGCTGATCGGTGCGCATCACCTGATAATGTTCTGACTGTACCGGCAGCGTATCCGCCCCCACGATACAGCCATTGGAGAATGCGCCGATAGACTGTGCGCTACCCGCAACCGGATGGGTAATTTTCTGCCAGGGCGTCGCCGCCAGACAGGCGGTGCTGGCAAGCAGAGCCAGCACCGCAAGTGCCGTTTTTTTCATTTCTTACCAGCGTGGAATGTCAGTCTTCACATCCGCATTTTGCGCCCGCTGGCGCAACAGGTGATCCATCAACACAATAGCCAGCATCGCTTCTGCGATCGGCACTGCGCGGATCCCAACGCACGGATCGTGACGTCCTTTGGTTACCATTTCGACTTCTTCACCAAAGCGGTTGATAGTACGCCCAGGCACAGTGATGCTGGACGTCGGTTTCAGCGCCATATGGGCAATAATTTGTTGCCCGCTGCTGATCCCTCCCAAAATGCCACCCGCATGGTTGCTCTGGAAACCGTCTTTGGTGATCTCATCACGGTTCTGACTGCCACGTAGCGCCACAACGTCAAAACCATCGCCAATCTCTACGCCTTTTACAGCGTTAATGCTCATCAACGCATGCGCGATGTCGGCATCAAGACGGTCAAAAACAGGTTCACCAAGACCCGCCGGCACACCGTCAGCAACAACGGTGACTTTGGCGCCAATGGAGTCGCCCTCTTTTTTCAACCCGCGCATCAATTCATCCAGCGCTTCGATTTTATCCGGGTCCGGGCAAAAGAAGGGATTCAATTCGACCTGAGACCAGTCTTTAATCTCCAGCGGAACATCGCCCATTTGAGTCAGACAACCACGGATTTTAACGCCGAATTTTTCCGCCAGATATTTCTTGGCGATTGCTCCCGCCGCTACACGCATTGCCGTTTCACGAGCGGATGAACGTCCACCGCCACGGTAATCACGCAAGCCGTATTTCTGCTCGTAGGTATAGTCGGCGTGTCCTGGACGGAAAACATCCTTGATGGCACCATAATCCTGAGAACGCTGATCGGTATTTTCAATCAGCAGGCCAATACTCGTACCGGTGGTGACGCCGTCGAATACGCCGGAGAGGATCTTCACTTGATCCGGTTCCCGACGCTGGGTAGTGTAACGCGACGTGCCCGGACGACGCCTGTCGAGATCGTGCTGCAGGTCGGCTTCAGTCAGAGGAATGCCCGGCGGAACACCATCAACGATACAACCGAGCGCCAGCCCGTGTGATTCGCCGAAGGTTGTTACGCGAAAGAGTTGCCCAATTGTATTTCCTGCCATCACGGCTCCGTTATGCGTGTTGTGTATCTGCGCGTGTATTTAGTCTTTGTAAATACTGAAGTGCTCACGAGCGGCGATCAACTGCTCTTTGGTCAGCATGAATACACCGTCTCCACCATTGTCGAATTCCAGCCAGGTAAACGGCACATCAGGGTATTGCTCTATCAGATGTACCATGCTGTTTCCGACTTCACAAATCAGAATACCGTTATCAGACAGGTAGTCCGGAGCATTGCCCAAAATACGGCGAGTCAGCTTCAGTCCATCACTACCGGATGCCAGACCCAGTTCAGGCTCATGACGGTATTCGTTCGGCAGGTCTGACATGTCTTCCGCATCAACATACGGTGGGTTAGTGACAATCAGGTCATACTGGATTTTCACTAGATCGCGGAACAGGTCGGAACGGATCGGCGTTACGTGATGAATCAGACCGTGCTCTTCAATATTGTGTTCGGTAACCGCCAGCGCATCCGTCGAAATATCAACCGCATCCACTTCAGCTTCCGGGAAGGCATAGGCGCAGGCGATAGCAATACAACCGCTGCCGGTGCACATATCGAGGATATGCTGCGGCTGCTCGTTGATAAGACCCGCAAAGCGGTTATTGATCAGCTCGCCAATAGGCGAACGCGGAACCAACACGCGCTCATCAACATAGAATTCATGCCCGCAGAACCAGGCCTTGTTGGTCAGGTAAGCCACCGGAATACGCTCGTTGACGCGACGAATCACACGCTCAACAATACGATGACGCTCGCTGGATGTCAGACGTGCGGTACGCATGTCCTCAGGAATATCCAGCGGCAGATAAAGAGACGGCAGCACCAGCTGTACGGCCTCATCCCACGGGTTATCCGTACCATGGCCATACCAGATGTTCGCTGCGCTAAAACGGCTGACCGCCCAACGCAACATGTCCTGAATGGTATGCAGTTCACTCACTGCTTCATCGACGAAAATTTTATCCACGTATTCCTCCAGGGCATGCTCGCATTAAATTCGGCGGCTAGTTTGCCACGAAGACGGCGATAAATCAGCATTCACACGGAGCCTGAACGCGAAAATTGCGTTTTAAGCGATCGGATGCCCGTCGAGTCGGGTTAAACTAACGGAAAATAAAAGTTGAGACTCTCGAATGAAAAAGAAAACATCGCTCAGCGAGGAGGATCAGACGCTGTTTCGCCAGCTGATGACCGGCACGCGTAAAATTAAACAGGACACCATTGTTCACCGACCTCCACGTAAAAAAATTGCCGAGGTTCCGGTTAAAAGACTGCTACAGGAGCAGGCTGATGCCAGCCACTATTTCTCGGATGAGTTTCAGCCGCTGCTGAATACGGACGGCCCGGTAAGATACCTGCGTGCCGACGTCAGCCATTTCGAACTGAAGAAAATGCGCCGTGGTGATTACTCCCCGGAGCTGTTTCTTGATTTGCACGGATTGACGCAACAACAGGCCAAACAGGAGCTCGGTGCATTGATTGCCGCCTGTCGTCGTGAGCATGTCTTTTGCGCCTGCGTAATGCATGGCCACGGGAAGCACATTCTGAAACAGCAAACGCCGCTGTGGCTGGCACAACATCCGCATGTGATGGCCTTCCATCAGGCACCGAAAGAGTACGGTGGCGATGCCGCACTGCTGGTACTGATCGAAGTGGAAGAGTGGTTGCCACCTGAACTTCCCTGAGGCAGCAATTCAGAAACAAAAAGAGCCGCATTTGCGGCTCTTTTATTTTCCGGATGGCGACTCTGCCTTATCCGGACGATGAAACATGGCACGGATTCGATTAAATCGCTTTTGCCATTTTCAAATTACACGGGCTCATCTGCCAGTTAAAAATGCCCTTTCCGCTCTCATCAAGCGTTACGCTGGCTATCGCAGATGTGGTAAACATCGGCGGCGTTTCACCTGGGCAAAGCTCAGACACCAGATATCCCACTAACGGTAAGTGAGAAATCACCAGCGCCGTCGCGATACCTTCATTGGCCAGAGCCTGTAAATAGGCGCTGACCAGACCGACATCGCCGCAGGGAGTCAGCTCCGGCAAAACATCCACACCGGCTGGCAGGTTCATACATTCTCCCACCACATCCAGCGTCTGTTCGGCTCGTAGGAACGGGCTCACCAGAACACGTTCGATATCCACTTTTTGACCTTTCAGCCAGTTCGCCATCAGGCGAGATTCGTCACAACCACAAGAGGTTAAAGGACGAACCGAATCACTGGCGGCATCGAGGGCCGCGTCGCCGTGACGCATGATAAAAACTTGCATATTGCACCGCTTTTGTTAACCAGAATCACCGACACGTTTACACAAAGCCCCTATTGGCAGTGGTAACTATGTGGTGGCCGGCATTGTGCCTTATCCATTCACCGAATGAAACGCTGTTTTTTACCTCAACGGCGTAAGTATAGTCAATCTCTGTTTACATTTTGAGCGTGACACATACATTCAGTGCGGATTCATCCTACCTTTGACCTCATGAATTCAGGTCAGTTTCCCCGATATTCCAGAATCTTTCACCACGTTCCGCCATCTGCAATAACTGTTCACACGGTGTAAACCGTGAACCATATTGCGTGGACAGTCGTTGCAGAACCGCAACCACTTCACCCGCACCGAGAGAATCCATATACCGGAACGGGCCGCCGAGGAATGGCGGAAAACCAATACCAAATACAGCGCCGATATCACCATCACGTGCGCTGCGGACGACCTGCTCACCAAAACAGCGTGCTGCTTCGTTAAGCATTAACATGACACACCGCTCGGCAATTTGCGGGGCGGCGAGTTGGCCCTGACCCTGGACGCCAATAAGCGTATAAATTGCAGGGTCGACCTGTTTTTTGCTTTTACGCCCTTTCGCACCATAAAGATAGAAACCCCGACCATTTTTTCTACCTTTGCGATCGTCATTCAAAATTGAAGCAACAACATTTGCAGGCGCGCTAAAACGTTCTCCATATGCGGCCTCAAGCACTGGTATAATTTTAGTGCCCGTATCAATTCCGACCTCATCCAAAAGTTGGATTGGCCCTACCGGAAAACCAAACTTAACCAGCGCGGCATCAATCGTGTCGACACGTTCGCCTTCGGTCAGCATGCGAATCGCTTCGTTGATGTAAGGCGCTAAAATTCGGTTTACGTAAAAGCCAGCCTTATCCTGGACAACAATCGGTGTTTTGCCCTGTTTTTTCGCTAACTTAACGGTTGTGGCAATCGTCTGCTCAGAGGTTGTTGCATGCGGGATCACTTCCACCAGTGGCATTTTTTCTACCGGACTAAAGAAGTGCAGACCAATTACCTGTTCAGGTCTGGCAGCATTAGCCGCAATATCACCAATAGGCAAAGATGAGGTGTTCGATGCAAAAATAGTATGAGGGGCACAATTCTGTTCAATTTCTGCCACCATCTGTTGTTTTAACGACAGATCTTCAAACACCGCTTCAATAATCAGATCACGATGAGCAAAACCGCGATAATCGGTGGTTCCCGAAATCAGCGCCAGTTGTTTGTCACGTTCACCTGCCTTGATATGACGGCGACGAACCTTCGTTTCAAGTTGATCCCAACTGTACTTCAGCGCGTGGTTGATTCCTTTAGCATTAATATCTTTGATGCGTACCGGCAAGCCACCTTTACAGGCAGTGACATAAGCAATACCGCCGCCCATCAGGCCACCGCCCAAAATACCGACGCTATTCAGCGGGCCGGGCTTCGCTTCACTGCCGGGATCCTTTTTCACATCGGTATTGGCAAAAAAGATGTTCCGTAGTGCCTTAGACTGCGAAGTCATCGCCAGCTCACCAAACGCGCGGGCTTCCGCCTCATAGCCGCTGCTGCTGCCCTGTGCGAGACCGGTTTCGATCACCTCAAGAATGCGGTCCGTTGCAGGGTAGTTGCCCAGCGTTTTTTGCGCCGTCTTTTTGCTGACCATACGAAACAGCAGCGCACGTCCCAACGGCCCCGCCAACACACGTTCACGTACGGGCAGCACCCGGTGCGCCGAACTGTCTTTTTTGGCCAGTTCAACCGCGGCTTCCAGCAAAATGGTCTGTGGTACAACTTCGTCCACCAACCCCACTTTTAGCGCCTGTTTTGCCCGGAGCTGTTTTCCTGTCAGGATCATATCCAGCGCAGTACTGACACCAATAAGACGAGGTAATCGCTGGGTTCCACCGGAACCGGGAAGCAGGCCTAACTGCACTTCCGGTAAACCCAGCACGGTTTTAACGTCATCGGTACAGATACGGTTATGGCAGGCCAGCGCCATCTCCAGCCCACCGCCCAAACAGGCACCATGAATCGCGGCGACAACCGGGATCGGCAATGCATTAATTTCCGCCATGATCTGCTGCCCCTGACGGGCCAGCGTTTCAGCTTCCTGCGCACTGCGGCAATCGCCTATCATATTGATATCGGCACCGGCGATAAAATTATCGGGTTTCGCCGAAATGAACACGACACCACGCAACGCTTTATTGTCGCGAATTTGTTTCAGAATGGCCCGAACCTGAAAAGCAAACTCCGCTTTCAGGGTATTCATTTTCTCTCCGGGCACATCAATGGAGACAACGGCGACGTTATCCAGACGCACGTTGAGCGTAAAAGCCGATGTCATTTCCATTATTCTGCCTCCAGAACCATTGCCGCACCCAGACCACCTGCCGCACATGCGGTGACTAAACCAAAGCCACCGCCACGACGCCGTAGTTCATGGAGGGTTTGGGTGATCATTCGTGCACCAGTTGCGGCGAATGGGTGCCCATAGGCAATTGAGCCGCCCAATACGTTAAATTTACTGTCATCGACTTCACCTGTGGCATGGGAACGCCCCAACACTTCGCGGGCAAAACGCTCACTGCCCAGCAACTGGAGGTTCGCCAGCGTTTGTGCCGCAAAGGCTTCATGCATATCAATAAGCGTTAAATCCGCCATGGTTAACCCTGCGCGCTCCAGGGCAAGCGGGGTCGACCATGCAGGTCCCAACAGCATGTCCTGCCAGACATCAATGGCGGTAAAGGCAAAACTACGCAGATATCCCAGCGGTACCAGCCCTAACTCTTTCGCACGCGATTCCGTCATCACAATCACAGCCGCAGCACCATCTGTTAACGGCGTGCTGTTGGCCGCCGTAACGGTACCGTGTTTTCTGTCAAATGCCGGACGCAACCGGGCGTAATCCGCCATCGTCGAGTTACCGCGAATATTGTTATCTTCTGAAAAAGGATCTTTAAAGGGGGGGGCGTAGGTTGTCATCACCTCATCCGCAAGTTTTCCTTCAGACCATGCCTGAGCCGCGCGCTGATGAGAACGGTGCGCCAGCGCGTCCTGCTGCTCACGCGTGATGCCATAGGTTTTGGCCATTTGCTCGGCGGTATCCCCCATGCGTAAACCGGTGGAATATTCAGCAACAGCCGGTGGCACAGGCATCAGATCGCGCAAGCGCAATCGGGAGAAGAGCTTCAGACGTTGTCCGGTTGTGCGGGCTTTATTGACATCCACCAGTACTCGCGCCAGCTTTTTGCTGACGCCAATAGGCAGAACGGAAGAGGAGTCTGCGCCGCCGGCAATCCCAGCACGAATAGTACCGGCCATCAGGCTTTCTGCAACATTCGCCACGGCCTGAAAGCTGGTTGCACAAGCCCGGCTTACGCTGTAAGCATCCGTATGCACATTCATCCCGGTTCCCAGAACAATTTCCCGGGCAATGTTGGGGGCTTCTGGCATTTGAACCACCTGGCCAAAAACCAGCTGTTCAATAACATCAGCAGGTATTTCGCTGCGGGCCAGCAATTCACTAACAACCATTTTTCCCAAATCAACGGCGGGAATGCCATGAAACGCGGTAGCCTGACGGGCAAATGGCGTACGCAATCCGCTCACGATGGCGATACGGTCGCCCTGGCGGGTAACCAGCGGTAAAGCCTGACTCATAACACTCCCCTGTAAAAAATAAAAATAAGTGGTCTGACCTGATCACAGTCTTAACCAATTTTTTACATTTAGCCAAGCGGGGAGAAAAGAAAGTGAGAGCTATGACACAGTGAATAGTCACTGACTGTTACGAAAATGCCCTTGCCACCTGGTGGCAAGGGCATGAGCAGAAGGGATTAACGCAGGCCCAGCTGGAAAATCAGCGTTTCAGCTTCACAGGCAAAAACAAAATCGATATCCAGACGCACGCCTTCTGACTCTTCAGTGAAAGTCGAGGTGATTTTGCAAGGTTCAGATTCCACGCTACGTGCCTTCTCAGTCAGAGCGGCCAGCGTTTCTTCTGCCTCTGCGCGATTCGCGAACACGCGGCTGTAGGAAGCGGTGCAATCGGAGTTGTCCATGATGGTGCCAACATCCATACAGCAGCAAACCGGGGTTTCATCAGCACTGCATTTACTCATTGTAGATTTCCTCTGTATTCGCACCCGAGGTGCCAGATAAACGATAGGGACATTTTACGCTCCCATTATTCGCCTCTCCAGTCGTTAATTGTGCGAAATGAGATAAGTGACAGAAATCACACTTAAAAATGATCTAAAACAAAAATCGCCCAAACAGGTGAGTGCGCGTACCCGCAATTTTGCCAGCTGGATCGCGTTTCTTAGATCAGAATTGAAAATATTTATAAACATACTTGCAACATTCTGGCTGGTCCGACCTATACTCTCGCCACTGGTCTGATTTCTATGTGGTACCTCAGACCCTACACTTCGCGCTCCTGTTACGGCATGTAACATAGTTTGTATAAAAATAAATCTATGAGGTTATGGTCATGAGCCAGAAAACCCTGTTTACAAAGTCTGCTCTCGCAGTCGCAGTGGCAATTATCTCCACACAGGCCTGGTCTGCAGGCTTTCAGCTAAACGAATTTTCTTCCTCTGGCCTTGGCCGGGCATATTCGGGTGAAGGCGCTATTGCAGATGATGCAGGTAACGCCAGTCGTAACCCCGCGCTGATCATGATGTTTGATCGCCCTACTTTCTCTGCTGGTGCGATTTTCGTTGACCCGGATGTCGATATTTCCGGACGCTCACGTATTGGTAACGACGCCAGCCAGGATAATATCGCCCCAACCGCCTGGATACCGAACGTGCACTTTGTTGCCCCAATTAACGATCAATTTGGTTGGGGGGCGTCAGTTACCTCTAACTATGGTCTGGCAACGGAGTTTAACAATAATTACGCAGCCGGCTCGATGGGCGGAAAAACCGACCTGGAAACGCTCAACTTAAACCTGAGCGGTGCCTACCGTCTGAATAATCATTTTAGTTTCGGTCTCGGTTTTAACGCCGTCTATGCCAAAGCGAAGCTTGAGCGTTATGCAGGCGATCTCCCACAGCAGATCGTTGCAGGTTCTGGCGGTAAAATTCCTCCATCACTGGCCGCACAATACCCGGCAGATACGCAGATTGCGCGCCTGAAAGGCGATGAGTGGGGCTTCGGCTGGAACGCCGGTATTCTTTATGAAGTGGATAAAGACAACCGTTACGGTTTCACCTACCGTTCGGAAGTAAAAGTTGACTTCGACGGTGACTACCGCAGCAGTCTGCCATCAATGGACCGTATTCCAGCACAGTTGCGCCCGGTGTTCGCTAGCCTGCCTGCTGGCACTAACGGCAACACAATCGACGGTTCGCTTGATCTGAACCTGCCAGAAATGTGGGAGTTCTCAGGTTATAACCGCGTTGCGCCACAGTGGGCGGTTCACTACAGCATGGCATATACCAGCTGGAGTCAGTTCCAGGAGCTTAAAGCAAAAGGCAGCAACGGCCAGACTCTGTTCTATAAAGAAGAAGGTTTCAAAGATTCTTACCGTATCGCGCTGGGGACTACCTACTACTATGATGATACCTGGACATTCCGTACCGGTATCGCCTTCGATGATAGCCCAGTTCCAGCTAACCGCCGTTCCATCTCTATTCCGGATCAGGACCGCTTCTGGCTGAGTGCGGGTACCACCTATGCGTTTAATAAAGATGCTTCATTGGATGTCGGCATTTCTTATATGCACGGTCAGAAAGTGAAATTCGAAGAAGGCCCGTACTCCTTCGAATCAGAAGGGAAAGCCTGGCTGTACGGTATGAACCTGAACTACGCATTCTGATTTTCATCAGACGTAAAAAAGGTGAGCTTTTTAGCTCACCTTTTTATTTGCCCCAATTCCTTACTCAGAATCGATCTCTTTTAACTCATCCTGAATATCTTTTGCGTTCGGGTTTTCTTCTGGTTTGAGTTTACCGCCATTCGCAATAAAGTCATGACGCTGGAAGTAAGCTTCACGCACCATGATGTAAGGATCTGAAGATTGGCGCAGCAGCCCGTCAGAATCGAGCAGTTGCGCACGCGTTTCAATGCCTTCAACCGTCCATTTACCTATCGACAACGGCCAGGTTAACCAGGACAGAACCGGATACAGCGTATCCACCATATCGCCGCCATCATCACGCAGCGTGAAACTGCCGTAGAACGGAAGCTGCATATAGGGACCGTAACCGACATCATAGTGGCCTAATGTGCTGCCGAAGCGGTGTGGTTCAACACGCTGCAACTTCGGATTCGCCATCCCCGCCACATCAATAAACCCGCCCATACCTAGCAAGGTATTCAGGAAGAAACGGGTAAAATGCACCATCCCCTGATAGGGGTCGCCTTGCAGGAAATAGTTAACCATGACAGCCGGTTCTTCAAGGTTGCCCGTAAAGTTGCTCAAACCATTACGGGCCGGCTGCGGAACATAATCACGCCAGGCTACAGCCACCGGGCGAACAACATATGGATCCAACACATTAAAGTTGAAGTTGTACATGGTGCGGTTGAACCCTTCAAATGGGTCCGAACGCCCCTGCTGTTCAGTACCGGAGCTCGCACACCCCACCAAAAGTGTGGTTCCCAGCGCAAGCGCCGACAGGCGAAGCTTCATAAGTGTCTCCCTGTGTATTATGGCTATCGCTGATTGCCATCCATGACGGAACGATGATGTATCCGCCTGATTAGATGTGAGCGATTGTAACAGCACGTCAATCGATGTCTATATGCCCTAACTTACTGATTTGATCATAGCCTGGTAATACAGACACAGTGATGGTTCATTTTAACGAAGCCAATAAAAACATGCGTTACCATTTTTGCGATTTCAGACTTTATCCACCAGCCTTCAAATAAAAACCGCTACGCTTTAGCAATACGTGCTTATTCAGGATCCTGGTATGACTGACATCGAAAAAGAGAAGATTGATCGTCACAGCGACGAACTCCAGGTGGAAAGCGAAGAAAAGCGGAGCGGAAAAAAGATAGAGCTCAATGAGGACAGACTACCCTCACGTGCAATGGCGATCCACGAGCATATCCGCCAGGACGGAGAAAAAGAGAT
The DNA here is from genome assembly GCF_028069755.1 of Citrobacter sp. Igbk 16. Lineage (NCBI taxonomy): Bacteria > Pseudomonadati > Pseudomonadota > Gammaproteobacteria > Enterobacterales > Enterobacteriaceae > Citrobacter > Citrobacter sp. Igbk 16. The sequence goes on from NZ_JANEWJ010000001.1 coordinate 121,750, forward strand.
GGAGCGCGACGCGATGGCGCTATTGTGGTCAGCCATCGCTGCCGGACTGTCAATGGGTGCATCGTTGCTGGCAAAGGGAATTTTTCACGTGCAACTGGAGGGTGTTTCCGGCGGGTTTTTGCTGGAGAATCTCGGTTATACCTTCGGCTTTATTATTGTGATTATGGCCCGCCAACAACTCTTTACGGAAAATACCGTCACCGCCGTCTTACCCGTTATGCAAAACCCCACCCTCGGCAATTTTGGTCTGTTGATGCGTCTGTGGGGCGTAGTACTACTGGGTAATATTGTGGGCACCGGAGTTGCAGCATGGGCGTTTGAATACATGCCGATTTTTGATGAGGCGACCCGCGACGCCTTCGTCAAAATAGGCATGGATGTAATGAAAAATAACCCAACGGAGATGTTTGCCAATGCCATTGTCTCCGGATGGTTGATTGCCACGATGGTCTGGATGTTTCCCGCCGCCGGAGCCGCAAAGATTGTCGTCATTGTCCTGATGACCTGGCTGATTGCCTTAGGCGATACCACACATATCGTCGTGGGTTCAGTTGAAATTCTCTATCTGGTCTTTAATGGAACACTACACTGGGGCGACTTTTTCTGGCCTTTTGCCTTACCGACACTGGCCGGAAATATCTGCGGCGGGACATTTATCTTTGCGCTGATGAGCCACGCGCAGATCCGCAATGATATGAGCAATAAACGCAAGGAAGAAGCCAGGTTGCAAGCAAAGCGGGAAGCCCAACCACAGAAAAACCAGAAAAAACAGACCTGAATGGCGACTGTTTGAGCAGTCAGGCAGCCTGAGACTTACCGTTGAGAGTAAAAAACGCTATACTCGTGCCGCTTCGTCCCCTTAGTTAAATGGATATAACGAGCCCCTCCTAAGGGCTAGTTGCAGGTTCGATTCCTGCAGGGGACATTCCGAGCGTTTATGTCCCCTGCCAAACAATCCCACAAAATCCGCGCCACACAAGGTTTAGAGCCGAAATCAATATCCAACCATGTCCAGCCAATAGCACCCAGAAACACAACTAAAAGTGTCCCTTTAAAGTACCCTCACGCTGTTAGAACTTCGGGAGGGATACTTATGGCCTTGTCACGAACTATCCGGGGAGACTGATAAACACATAACGTTGGCTTGCCAATATCAAACCTTGATGCACGAGTTGGGCAATAATGCGAGCTACAGCTTTGTATTTGATCATGGAATACGTTCAAAAAATACATGAGGCAAAGTTGAAAGTTTAACGATCAGAACCGTGCTTAAATTTCTCGTTCTTTATTCCGTAACAGCGAATACTATGACAGATAAATTAAAAATTACTGAGCAAATTAACTGCAAAACCGAGCCTGATTGGAGTCAATGTTGCAGCTACTACGAAAAACAGATTAGAGAAGAAAAAGACAAAATAGCCAAATACGAAAAAGATTTGGCACTGTCAAACCTACGCCTTGAACAACTTGAAATCTCACTTTGGGAGTGTCAAAAAGGCGAATCGCCAACAAACATCCCTAACGAGTTGCGCAGCGATGAGCTAGTAGAATTCTGGAAAGATAAACTGTTAGCAGATTATCGTAACAACGCTGGATACATTGGGGGGATTGCAGCAGATATTCATTGTTCCAAGCTGAGTGAGTTGCAGCTACGCCATTTATCCGCCGAACTTATCAGCCTTATCTGCGGTGAAGTGCAAGAAAACCTCAAGGTGATTGACGTGATGAGGAACCGGTACGGCTTACTCACTACTCCCGGTCATATAAAAGATTCAATCTATTACCACATCTGCAAACAGCGTGGAATCGACTTAAGCACCAAAAGTGTGAAGGAGCGTCCAGCTGTTATCCGGGAGGCGCTAAATCACTGGGATGTCGATAACGCATTTAAGGAAAGCAATCGGATCATGCGTCATTGGGCTGCACTAACGCATATCCAGCGCAGCAATGGAGGCAGAAAGAGCCAATCCCCAAGAGGTAACAACAACAAAGCAGAGGCGTTAAAACATTATGCTCCAAGGATGACCGCGAAAGAATTTCGTAAAGCTCTTGAAACTAAAGGATTTACAATCACAGAAACGGATAGGACGCTACAGAACTGGATGAAAGAAGCGAAAGCTAAAAACGAAAACAGCTAGCGACTTTCGCGACTTACGACAATGCAATACATGAGAATGCCCCCCATCGAATTGGAATTAGAAAGAGGGGGGTACCAATGTCGTCACTTCACTTGAGCTTAGCTCGCCAAAATCAAATATACGCAAAATCAGGAATGCTGGATTGGCATCGGGTAACAACCAAAGGCAATAACACGCGCGCCAAAGCATGCTTATTATTGTCAACATATCCGCATACTGAACATATGGTGGCCCTGGTTATCTGGTTTCTCGCGAAGCGCTGGGAGCCTTTAACGCTGGTACGCCAATCAGCTTTGCACCACACAACACTTGTCGCTATTTGATAATAGTTCGATCACAACTAAATAAGTAACATAAAATCACATGTACAAGTAGTTGTACGTATGCCATGATTGAACCATCAAATCTCGACCCCCTGGAGAAATCATGCAACACGTAAACTACACCGATGCTCGACAGCATTTAGCTGACCTGATGCAGCAGGCTAATGATGATCGTGCGCCAATCCTGGTTACGCGTAAGGGTGCTAAAAGCGTGGTAATGATCGACGCGGAGGAGTTCGCATCGATTCAGGAAACGTTGCACCTGTTCAGTAACCCTGCGAACGCCGCACACATTGAAGCCAGCCTTGCATCGCTCGAACGCGGCGATTATGAGGAACTGGACATTTAATGAAAGTCAGGATATCCCCGCAGGCAAAAAGCGATCTTCAGTACTGGGCCGAGAATGACCCAAAGACGCATAACAAGGTAATGGAGTTAATCAAATCGGCTAAGGAAAGCCCCTTCAAGGGGATAGGGAAACCGGAGGCGCTAAAGCACCGTAAGCCCCTCTGGTCACGTCGCATCACAAAAGAACATCGCCTGGTGTATTACGTTGAGCAAGGCGATCTGTATATCGTCGCGTGTCGTTATCACTACACCACGATCTAACAGCTTTTCCCTGGCTGGCGGGTTTGCCTTAAACTTTGCCAGCTAATCTTGCCCTCCCCTTTCTGTATGTGATTCTCAAAAAGGGAATCTCACAAAACGGGTATAAATACGGGTACAAATAAAGCCTTCGCCATAAAAATAAATTAAATATCAATTAGTTATCATTAAAGGCGTTTCCTGCAGGGACACCATTTCACAGTTCGCCACTCTCCGCAGTAGTTCGCAAAATCCCTTACACAACATGCTCTCAATAAAATATAAGTTCGCCATAGTTCGCAATAGAACGTTGACAGCCGCATACTTCGGCGGGTAAAAAACGAGTAAATAATTTTACCCACCGGAATTTTACCCATGCTAACCATCAAGCAGATCGACGCGGCAAAGCCGAAAGATAAACCATACCGACTGCTCGACAGCAACGGGCTGTACCTTTATGTGCCAGTTGAATCGCCACAGGTTTAACAGACACCTCATAGTCATTTAAAATGGCTTAAAGAGAGGTGCATATGAGCAGTAAGCGTTATCCTGAAGAGTTTAAAATTGAAGCCGTTAAGCAGGTTGTTGATCGTGGCCATTCGGTTTCTAGTGTCGCAACACGTCTCGATATCACCACCCACAGTCTTTATGCATGGCTAAAGAAATCCGGGCCGGACTCATCCACTAATAAAGAACAGTCAGATGCACGGGCCGAGATCCGCCGGCTCCAGCGACAGTTCAATCCGGATGCTCCGGATGAGCGTTTGGTAACGGACATCACCTACATCAGGACCCACGAGGGCTGGCTGTATCTGGCCGTGGTTGTTGACCTGTTCTCACGCAAAATTATCGGCTGGTCAATGCAATCCCGGATGACAAAGGACATTGTCCTGAACGCACTGCTGATGGCTGTATGGCGGCGTAATCCGCAAAGAAAGGTGCTGGTTCACTCGGACCAAGGCAGTCAGTACACAAGTCATGAGTGGCAGTTATTCCTGAAATCACACGGCCTGGAAGGGAGTATGAGCCGTCGTGGCAACTGTTACGATAACGCGGTTGCAGAAAGCTTTTTCCAGTTACTGAAACGCGAGCGGATAAAGAAAAAGATCTACGGAACGCGGGAAGAAGCCCGCAGCGATATTTTTGATTACATCGAAATGTTTTATAACAGTAAGCGTCGGCATGGTTCGAGCAATCTGATGTCACCGACAGAATATGAAAACCAGTATTATCAACGGCTCGGAAGTGTCTAGATTATCCGTGGCGATTCAGCTCAACGTAACCTTTCAGGTTATACCGAGGTATTCACAGAGTCACTCAAGCCCATTTCTCCCCAAGCATTTTTCCAGCCAGCGATACGTTTTACTGAAATAGAATGATGAGTCGACTTATCATTCTGCGCACGGTGCCCACCGTGTTTATCCAGATACTCCACATGAGCCTCATAAATATCATTCCTGATCCACGACAGCGGCGTGACATAGAAAGTATTCGGCTCTCGACCAAGATCGATAAAAACCCAAAACTCATTATTTTTTTTATCAAGAGTACACTGGGCAGCATAGTTGGTTGTGGTTTGCCATGTTCCCACTTTTTTCGATCGAGTCGTCACTTTGCACGTTTTACCGTTGGGGGCCTCAAATAGGATGAATGACTTGTTGCCTTCCTTTTGAACGACAACATTTCTGGCCCCAAGGCTGGTTAATTTGTGCAATACCGCTAACTGCCCTAATTCTGCTGTGTTCATAATTTTCTCTCAAACGATTCAAAAAATCAGTAAATGCTGCAAATTTGCAGCGATGAGATAACCATCTACATCTAAAACAACAAAACCAACTTTCAGCACTTAATAAAAAAAGCACTAAGCCTCACGAGGTGAGGTCAACCAAACCGCCTGCATCCAGGCCAGTCTTTTTTGCAACTGGGGGATGAAATTATTCAGCCAATACAAGGAGGAAACATAGCCTGAAGATCCACCGCCACGGCTAAACCGTTTTACAAAAAACTCATCTTCCCCTACCCGATGAATTAATGATCTTCCAGTCAATGCCTGAAATGCCGCCGCAATGATATTTGCCAACTCGTCTTCATCTTCCGGGATACTCACCTGACATAATGCCTTGCACATCTCCAGCCATAAGAAGAGGCTCCCACGCGATCCCCATTGAGATGGGGCCGGGTCAAACAAGTCTGATACAACGGCCCATTCGCGTTCCGGAATGCTAATCTTTTTTGCCGCAATCTTATGCACCAACGGGAAAAATATCAGCCTGAAAAAATCAGCCTCTACCGTGAATGTAAAACCGTCAGCTACATCAAAGTAAATGGCTTCAGCCGTTGATATCGCTTTACCCGTCAACGCAAAAAAGAGGTGATTTAGCCTGGTATCCAGTTCGCTAAGGTCATCAGGACATGACTCAGCACCAAAAGCTGAAATCATTTTATCGACCAAAATTTGGTTGCCATCATAATCAGTGAATAATTGCCGTTCATTGGTAACAACTTTTCTGATGATTTGCGCGAGAGTCGCTTTTTGTGGGAAAAGAAGATACTCCAGTTCAGGTCTCTTGTGCTTTTCGACCACGATGTCATAAGCCGTCTGTCGCTTAGTGTTCGTTGTCGCACTTCTGTCGGCCCCAAGAGATAACAGTTCCCCTATCACAGACAAATTGGCCCCATGCCATGCAGCCTGATGCAACGGGGTGTAGCCTTTAGGTTCACTGGGAAGATTGACCAGATGAGGATAATCACGAAAAATGGGCAAAATAGTTTCCCATTCTCCCTGAAAAGCGAGTTTTAATACTTTATCGTTAACAGACGTCATTCCAGCCTCTCTTACTGTGCCCGTTCAGCATCCCTACGCAAAAAAATACGTTATAGTTTATCCACCGTATGACGCCATTTCGGCATGGTGAGCTTACCGACAGTGTTCTGATTACCGAAGAAACCGACCTCGTTCACCGCGTCATTTTCTGCACGGGTTTCCAGCCATTTTGACCTACCCCCTGGATTAGATACAACCTTCAGTTAATAATGTCGGTTGGTTTTTTCTTCATATTTCCCGTTTCGCCAGCCTGCTGCAAATTCAGCTGGAGTCTGGTAATCCAGTGATGAATGTGGACGGCACTCGTTATTATCTTGCTCGCAGCATCGGTGCCGCCCCTGCCACAATGCGCTGGGAATCTCAGGCTGTTTCATTGGTTCCGGTCGTTCAAGTAGACACGATACTCAACGGCGTGGTGGATAAGTCCATTATGAATGCACTAATAATGAAAAAAATGAGTGTTAGAATTCAATCCAGAAAACAGAATCTAGCAGGCTGAGTAATCCGAATGGTGGTTTCGGGTAACACAACGACCACTAAAAAAGATCTCTATGCACCAGCACAGAGTTCTCAGCAGCTTAAAATGGTCCTCGAAGCTAAATCGCCTTCTTCGCAACAATCCTCCCGGTCGTATTATCCATCCGATATTGAGAGATCGTACCATCAAGGATGTGCTCAACAACTGCAATCGCTGTTGTTAGCGGCACATTGAACCACTCCTGGGGACACCATCACATCTATCACGCAACGCTGCGTTTTATTTCACCATCACGGTACTTGCCATAGCTCCACACAGTTTCTTCCCCGGCGTTTTGCGCCATACAGCGCTTCATCAGCCGCCTGGATAAGACGCTCATAATCGGGATGTCCATTAAACATCGCTGCACCGATTGAAAGAGAAAGTAAAATGGGTTCGCCTGTCGGAGAGTTCACCTTAATTCTCTCCACGCCTTTGCGGATCCGCTCCGCAATGCGCAGAGTGTCTGCCACGGTGATTTCGGTCAGGATGATGAGGAACTCATCGCCGCCATAACGAAAAACATAGTCGCAGGTACGCACATTGTCATAAAACGCACCGGCAACTTTACGCAGGATCTCATCTCCGGTGTTATGTCCCCACGTATCGTTGATCTGCTTAAATTTGTCGACATCAATCAGCAGCGTCGAAAGAGGTATCCCGCTCCGACTGGCGTGAATGATTTCGCGTTTAAAAATGGTTGGCAGAAAACGACGGTTCAACAAGCGCGTCAACACGTCCATCCCCACCTCGTGTCGCGAGACTTCATCAAACAGTTCGCGCAGTAAAGTGACGATTTGCGAGAGTATGTTCCGTGTTTGCTGCAAAAACTTAACCCGCCGCGGTTTACTGGCGAGGGCATCGTCAGAGATGCGGATATCTTTAAAGATGTCATCAAAATCCTGGATCAGGCGGGATATATGTCCTGCCTCAGCAATCCCACTGAAGTAGTGACGTCCCTTATGGCTAAACCACAGTCCAAAATCAGATTGACCAAGCGGGCTGCTATTCCCGATGCTGGAGTCAAACATGACTTTATAAAGCAGCGTCATTTCCCACGTCAGTAACGCGTTAGTCTGCCGTTCCTTTTCCTCTTCTGCATTCTCCATCAGTGAGAAGATGCGATAGTTTTCGTCCTCTTTGGCCGCATTGTTCTCACTGAAGACATACGCTCGTGACATAACCTCCATCGCCAGATCGATACTGTTGATGGCGTAGTGGTAAATGTTGAGTTTGATTTCAGAGGTGTGCGGGCTGGTATTAATCAGCGGCAGCAGTAATTTTTTTAGTACCCTGAAACCCATTTCAACCAGATCAACAGAGATCCCGATGCGAGCGTGAACATCCGCGGCACGCTGCTGGGCGCGCATCTGTTCTTCAACCTGTTCGACCTGGCAGGAAAGCACATCGATAAGCCAACGACGTAATGCTTCTTGTAGCTGCCTTTCCACCTGCTCGGTGGTTAAAAACTCCGCAGCATTAGGGTCAGCCAATACAACGCGGTAAAACTCTGCGATCAGCACCGGCGCATGAACATGTGCCAGTTGTGCTGCAAGCTGATGGACGTATGGGTCCGTCTCATTAATCAACTGTACCCACTCGTCCTTCACGGTTTGTAGATAGGTTTCCATAGGATGGTCCTCAGGGTAAGTTGTTACCTTTTTCGATACGGCTGGCAAATTATAGTCTGTTATGATTATTGGGTATGAATGCCTTCCCTACCAATATCGCCTTCACATACACTGCTTTGCACACCCCAAACAGACTGACACGGGACCCCTTTCAGGCGGCTAACATGAAACAAATAACCTTCAGCGATCTGCAACAACAAAGTGAAGCGGCAGCCCATTCTCCTCGCTTGCGCGCACATCGTAATTTTCATCCGCAACTAAGCGATCCCGTTCAGCGTCTGGCGATTGCGATGGAACCAGGAACCTATGTCCGCCCTCATCGCCACCCGCATACCTTTGAGCTGTTAATACCTCTCAGCGGACGCTTTGTGGTATTGAATTTTGATGAGGATGGCGTCGTTACGCGGCGTGTTGTGTTAGGAGAGGAGTGCATAGCGCTGGAGATGGATGCCGGTATCTGGCATGCCGTCTTGTCCCTGGATAAGGGGGGCGTTATTTTTGAGGTTAAACACGGTGGTTATCAACCCGTGGCCGAACAAGACGTTGCGGCCTGGGCGCCTGCCGAGGGCGAGCCCGGCACGACTGAGCTGATGGCCTGGTATCAGCATGTTCAGCCCGGAGATACGCCGTTTAGCGCCTGAGCATTTCGCGGTAACAGACAGAAGCCAAACCAGTTTGGTAAAACCCCGTATTCTGGCATCCCATCGGACGTTAAGGTTATAATCCTGACAACGATTTTATTGGATCAGACACCAAAATGACAAAACTCACCCTACAAGAGCAGATGCTGAAAGCTGGCTTAGTCTCCAGCAAAAAAATGGCGAAAGTACAGAGAACAGCGAAAAAATCGCGCGTTCAGGCCCGTGAAGCCAGAGAAGCGGTTGAAGAGAATAAAAAAGCACAAATTGAACGGGATAAGCAGTTAAGCGATCAACAGAAACAAGCGACGCTGTCGAAAGAATACAAAGCGCAGATTAAGCAGCTTATTGAAATGAACAAAATCACCATTTCTAAAGGTGATATTGGGTATAACTTCACCGATAATAATCTGATAAAAAAAATCTACGTGGATAAGCTGACACAGGCGCAATTGATTAAAGGGCGTCTGGCTATTGCCCGGCTGACTGCCGAAAGCGACCGCGACAGTGAATATGCTATTATCCCGGCTGTCGTTGCCGATAAAATTGCACAGCGCGACGACAGCTACATCGTCTTAAATTGTGAGCTGAGCCAGGAAGCGAAAGACGAAGACGATCCGTACGCTGATTTCGTCGTACCTGACGATTTAATGTGGTAAATGAAAAATGCCGGATAATAAGTCCGGCATTTTTTCTAATAATGAGGTGACGACTCAGATGCTCACTCAACTCCCCTTATCATAACCGCACCTCCTCTCTCTAGAACTTATAATGTTCTTTGCTTAGCCCGTATTTTCTCATCCGCAAATACAGCTTTTTGCGCGGAACTTGCAGATATTCTGCCACTTCATTAATACGCCCTTGATGAATATTTAGCGCTTCGGTAATGATTTGCCGCTCATACTCTTCAACCCGGCGATCTAACGGTGTCGGTTCCGGCATATGCAACTGCGGATTGGCGGTTTCCGCCAATGGCAGCAACCCAACGGCAAAAAGCTCTGCGGCGTTTGCCAGCTCTCGCACATTGCTCAGCCATACACGACGTCGCATCCCTTTCAGCAATTCCCCGTCGACCTCCGGAATGGGGTGGTTCAGACGCAGGCAGGCTTTTTGCAGGTAATGGCGAAATAGCGGCTCAATATCGTCCGGGCGCAGGGATAGCGGCTGGCAGGCGATTTGCGTCATGGCGAAACAGTAATACAGTTCGGCCACGATCTGGTTTGTTGCCGCCAGCTCCACCAGCGATGTCGTACCAATACCAATTAACCGAAAAGGACGCCGCTCCTGGCTTTGCAGGTGAACCAACTGGTGCTGCTGCTCGCGCGTCAAACACGCTATATGGCTTAATACCAGCGTCCCGCCTTGCGCTTGTGCAATCAGCTCATCGAGCTGAGCGGTGTTCCCGATGGTGAGCTCTGCGCGAATAAGCGGCCCCTGGGCGCTACGTCCCAGTTGATGCAGATAACGGGCTCCCGTCATGCGTCCCGTCCCCGGCTCCCCATAAAACCAGACGGCAAGATCCGTTTCTGCCAGTTGCTGCAGGCGTTGACGGTACTGATTTATCCAGTCGCTGTAGCCAACCAGCTCAACCTGCAGCTTTTGTTGGCAGTAATGACGACGGGCAATCACAGATTTTCGCTGCTGCAACGCCTCTGCAACCTGCAACAGCAGCTTGCCGGGATCGACCGGCTTTTGCAGAAAATCCCATGCCCCTTTTTTCACCGCATCCACCGCCATCGGCACATCACCATGTCCGGTAATCAGCAGGATCGGCAGTTGGTTATCATCCTGATGAAAAAGAGCCATCAGTTCGATACCGTTACAGCCGGGCATACACACGTCACTCAGGACGATACCGGGCCAGTCAGCCTGTAGCCAATTTCGGGCATCATAGGGATTATTGCATGCGCATACCCGATAGCCTGCCTGCTCAAGCAACAAGGTGTAAGCATCAAGGACATCGGCATCATCATCAATCAGCAGAACAGAATATTCATCACTCAACATCTTCTACATCCGTCAGGTTGAATTGCAGTACCACGCAGGCATTGCGCCCCAGCGTTGACGCCAGGCGTAGCTCGCCGTTCATCTGCGTCATTAACGAAACACAAATTGATAGCCCAATACCGAGACCAACATCCTTACTGGTGGTAAACGGTTTTAATAGCGACGGCAGCAGTGCACCAGGCCAGCCGGGGCCATTATCGCTGACAAAGACACATACCGTACTACCTTCGGTCTGCCAGTGAACGTCAATCTTCGCGGCAATCGGGCAGGCATCCAACGCATTTGCCAGTATGTTTACCAGAACTTGCTGAATTCTCACCTCATCGCCCGTAACCCACACGCGCTCAACCGGCAGCGAAAGCGTAGCCTGCTGCGGTTTATGCCGCATAGACAATAACTCCCAGGCCGCGCTGAAGGTTTGTCGTAAATCGACCGGATGCAGTGGTGCTCCCGGCTCGGCCCGGCGCGCAAACTGTCGCAATGAGCGAATAATGGCATCGATACGGGTAATGAGTCCTTCAGCTTTGGTTAACGTGCTTCTGGCCTGCGCCAACTGCTCCTGTTCAATTGCCCTGCCCGCAGTAAACAGATACATCGACAATGCATTCAGTGGTTGATTGATTTCGTGGGCCAGCGTGGTCATGGTCTGTCCAACCACCGCCAGTTTCGCCGTCTGAATCAATTCGCCCTGGGTCGCTCGCAGATCGGCTTCAATCTCCTTACGCTCTGCCACTTCCTGCTCAAGCTGACTTTTTTGCGTATTGAGCTGACCCAGCGTATGGCGCAGTAACCCCGCAATGCGCCCTAGCTCATCACGACCATAAACAGGTATTGAGGCATCGGTTCTGCCAAGACCAATTTGCACCACGGCCTGGTTGAGCGCGGTAAAACGCTTAACCAACCGTGAACGGATAAAGTAGTGATTGAGCCCCCAGGCAAGAAGCAGCGCCAACAGCGTCGCCAGCAGAATAAGCCCACCGCTGACGCGAACAATCTGCTCCAGTCGCTGGTTAAACATCTGCATTTGCTGATGACTACTTCCCAACTGAGCCTCAAGCAATGTTCGAAAACGACCAAGCGTAGCTTCTCTGGCATGACTGGCATCAACCAGCGCTTTTTGCGCTGCGACATAATCGCGCATCGTATCGGGCATTTTGTTTTTCATCATCCCGATTTCCAGCAATTCGTCGATGGTTTGCCGCAACGTGATAGTGCTGGGCCAGTCGTCCAGGGTGCGGATATTTTCATCCGCCGTTTTCTTCAAATTTTCCAGATAGCGAATATGATTCTCTACCAGCATGCCGTCGTCGCTACCTGACTTCAGTTCATTCAACCTGTCGCGTAAATCATCGACAATCTGGTTTTCAATTCTTGCCAGCGTGTACACCTGTTGCTGCTCATTTTGCACCTCCCTGGCGCGTTTCAGGTACAACGCCGCGTCACCATTTTTCGCTTCAATTTGATCCAACAACGTTCCCTGCTGCCAGGTGAAATCCTGCACCAGAGAGTTCAGTTCGGTCGTGAAATCATCATGTAACCAGTCGATTCGCGCGGAAAGTTCGCTGACTTTTTCGCGTACCAGGAACATGTTGTAGAGCACCCTGTCCAGCTCGATCATCAACGCACGGCTATCCTGCAAAATCACCGCCAGCTGTTGCTGTTCCGTGGGTTGCAATCCCCGACTCAGCAGTTCAATTTTGTCCAGATGTTCTATGATCTGATTGCGCAGTTGCAGCCGTACAGTCGTGTTGGGGGCAAGCAGGAATTCATTAAGCTGATCGACAACCAGGTTAAGATTCCCTTCAATCAAAAAAGCGGAATGCACGCGCGGGAAATAGTCATCGAGCGAATAGCGGATTTGCGAGCTTTGCTCATGCCAGGAATACAAACTGACACAGCTCACGCTTAGCGTCAGTAAAGCTCCCGTCAGAAAAGCACCCCGCAAACTGCTGCTGATGCTGAGCTGACGAAGACGTTGCAATAGCGAACCGCCTTTCATTGTAGTTCTTCCAGTTTTGATATCGCCAGGCGCTGGTTGTTAAGAAACCAGAGTTGCCACTCCATCATTTGCTGTTCAGCAAAACTTTTATTATCGAATTGAGCAAGCCAGGCTTCATCTTCGCTGCTCCTGGCGTCGATTGGGACCTGGGTTAACAGCGCTCTGATTTCGGGTAACGGGTGTTTCAGACGTGCTTCCGCACTGTACAGCGCTCGCCAGGCATCCTTAAGCTGTGCGAGGCGGAAACTGATGGCCGTATCAAACATCCGCTGGACCAGCTGTTGACGCTTCAGGATCAGACGGTAATTAAGCGGTGGCTGTTTCATCAAAATGGCCTGTTGGGCTGCACGCGGGTTATCTGCTGCCAGCGACGTTACCGGATATTTACCGGTATTCGCATCGGCAAGGATCCGCTGCCCTTCTGGGCTCAATAAATAGCGGATAAAACGTTGTGCTTCATTGGCACGCGGGCTGTTTTTCAGCACAGCTACGTAGGTCGGCGAGACCGCAGAGTGTGGGAAGTAAGTAAAGGTCAGATTGGGGTCATTGAGCAGCAGATTGGCATAGTTATCAATAACTGGCCCCGCAACGCCCAATCCGCTCTTAATTTTATCCGCAACACCAAAGCTGCGTGATGAGATGGTCACCAGGTTCCCGGCACTGGCCAGCAATGTCGCCCAACCTTCTTGCCACCCCTTTTGCTGCAGCAGTGATTCAACCATCAGGTGATTGGTATCGGAGCGCGATGGACTACTCATCAGCAGGGCATTTTGATATTTAGGATGCGTTAAATCCCCCCAGTCCGTCGGTGGAGGCAGATGTCGCGCTGTCAGTGCTGAACGATTAATCAGCAGACCAAATCCTGAGATCGCCACGGCTACAGACGTCGACCGTATTGACTCAGGCACCAGCCGCTGGCTTTCCGGCAATGCGTTATCAAAAGGAGCAAGTTTCTGATGCTCCTGAAGATGCTGCAGTAGCATCGGCGAAGAGGTTAAAATCAGGTCAACATTTTCCGCATTCGCCGTATCGAGCAATTGTTCCAGAGAAGAACTGGTCCGGTTCAGCGTGCGGATCATCACGGACCCCGGCTCCGTTTGCCAGCGCTGAATAATCCAGGCCGTTGCCCCCGGGGAAAACGTCGTCGCCATCACCAGCTCCTTCCCCTGTGCCAGACAGGTCGCCGACAGCGACATAAAACACAGTGAGAGCGCCAACAAACTACCCCGGCAGAAAAGTCTGTTTGTGATCCTGTTCATAAATACCAACATCGTCGAAAAATAATATTGAGACAAAACTTACCCGTTTATCATGACAGGTGAAAAAGATAAAACCGCTATCAGAATAACCAGACGGAATGCGATAACAGAGATAAAGAATACCCGAAAATGTCGTTTGAATTTGTTAATACCCGCACATGCTGATGATAAAAACGCATTCAGAATAATAGTTCTGACCTCACCATAATTCAAAAGGGTCAAAATCAGTCCCACTTTCAGCAAATTGAGTCAATAGTGACACATTTCTTCAATTTGAATTTCTTCGCCACCTATTTCACTCTTCACTGCGAAAAATCCTGATATTCACATCAATATAAATTTAGGTGATGATATGTTATCAATATTCAAGACAGGGCCATCGGCAAATAAAGTCCCGGAAGAAAAAATTCAGGAGACTTACGGTCGATACCGCATTCAGGCGTTACTTAGCGTATTTCTTGGTTATCTTGCGTATTATATTGTACGCAATAACTTCACCCTCTCGACCCCGTACCTGAAAGAACATCTGGATCTCAGCGCAACACAGATTGGTTTACTCAGCAGTTGTATGCTTATTGCCTATGGGATCAGTAAAGGCATCATGAGCAGCCTGGCAGACAAAGCCAGCCCGAAAGTCTTTATGGCTTGCGGTCTGATCCTGTGCGCCATTGTCAACGTTGGCTTAGGGTTCAGCACCGGATTCTGGATTTTTGCCGCGCTGGTGGTCTTCAACGGGTTGTTCCAGGGGATGGGCGTCGGTCCCTCGTTTATTACCATCGCCAACTGGTTCCCACGCAAAGAGCGTGGACGCGTTGGCGCATTCTGGAATATCTCACACAACGTCGGTGGCGGTATTGTCGCCCCCATTGTTGGCGCCGCCTTTGCTATTCTCGGCAGCGAACACTGGCAAAGCGCCAGCTATATCGTCCCAGCCTGTGTTGCGGTGCTATTTGCTTTTATTGTTCTGATGTTGGGCAAAGGCTCACCACGCGAAGAAGGCTTGCCTGCTCTGGAACAGATGATGCCGGAAGAAAAAGTCGTGTTAAATGCCCGGCACGTAACCCAGGCACCGGAAAACATGAGCGCCTTTCAGATTTTTTGCACCTACGTGCTGCGTAACAAAAATGCCTGGTATGTTTCACTGGTAGACGTTTTTGTCTATATGGTGCGTTTTGGCATGATCAGTTGGTTACCGATTTATCTGTTAACTGAAAAACATTTCTCGAAAGAGCAAATGAGTGTGGCGTTCCTGTTTTTCGAATGGGCGGCAATTCCTTCCACACTGCTGGCAGGCTGGCTGACCGACAAACTGTTTAAAGGTCGTCGCATGCCGTTGGCCATGATTTGTATGGCGCTGATCTTCGTCTGTCTGATCGGTTACTGGAAAAGTGAATCTCTGCTGATGGTCACTATTTTTGCTGCCATCGTCGGGTGCCTGATCTATGTTCCCCAGTTCCTGGCGTCTGTTCAGACCATGGAAATCGTCCCTAGCTTTGCTGTCGGTTCGGCGGTCGGATTACGTGGTTTTATGAGCTACATTTTTGGTGCATCGCTGGGAACCAGTCTGTTTGGTGTCATGGTCGATAAAATGGGATGGCATGGCGGTTTCTATCTGCTGATGGGCGGGATTGTCTGCTGCATTCTGTTCTGCTATCTGTCTCACCGCGGGGCGCTGGAACTCGAACAACAACGAAAAAATGCCCAACAACAGGACACCGAGCTGCAGCTTGCTGATGCAAGGTAATCTGCTTTAGAGAGAAAAAAGTGCCAGCGATGCTGGCACTTTAGTTTGCTCAGATGGAAGCCAGAAAATCAGTCAATGGGGTACACAATTGCGTTTTCAGTTATGAACCTTCGATTTAATGCTTATCATCCCCCACCATAAAGCGAATGATCAATCCGCATGTCGGGGCAAGAAAAAGAAATAGTCCCGTTACCATTTCGTTTCCATCAGTCAACCGTATGGTAAAGAAATAAATTAATGCCGTAAGGATAGCCATGCCGAAAAAAGAACTAATTGACGCGGCAGCGCCCATTACCTGCCAAATATAGCAACTGACGCACAGAATGCTCAATGCGAGGAAAGTCCAAAAATAGAACATAGCGTTACCTCCTGTCTGCCGTAAAAATCGACGTAAGTCCTTACACTTCCTTGATTTTATAGTCTAAGACAATTCCTATCCGTTCGCAATTCAAGCAACATTTTCGCTACAATAACTGTTCACCTTCTGAACAGAGCATTCTCTGTTGGCCTTTATTTAATCGTCATAAAAACAACAAATTATCTATAAACCTATTCTTGCTTTTTATCGACCAAAAAACATTTACGAAACTTGAGGAATTATTTCTGGATGACATTAATCTTCGGGTGTACATTGTGCGTCCGATCATTCATACCCCTCGTGGTTTGTCCTGACTCAGTTTTACACTCTTTACAGGAACCATTGTCGCTCATAGTGACCTAACTGTTCAGTGTCAGAGAGTAACGCTGTAGACAAAGAATCTTCGCGATACATTATTTTCGTACCAACAACAGGTGCTTATGTTCCCCCAATGTAAATTTTCGCGCGCGTTTTTGCATCCGCGCTACTGGCTCACATGGTTCGGTGTCGGTGTGCTCTGGTTACTGGTGCAACTCCCTTATCCTGTTTTATGTTTTCTGGGCACCCGTACAGGTACGCTGGCGCGCCCATTTTTAAAGCGCCGGGAATCCATTGCCCATAAAAATCTCGAACTCTGTTTCCCGAATCTGTCACAAGAAGAAAGGAACAAACTGGTCGACGAGAACTTCCGCTCACTCGGCATGGCACTGCTTGAAACCGGAATGGCCTGGTTCTGGCCAGATCGCCGGGTGCGTAAATGGTTTGATGTTGAAGGCCTGGACAACCTGCAACGCGCTCAGGCGCATAACCGTGGCGTAATGGTAGTCGGCGTGCATTTTATGTCGCTGGAACTGGGGGGCCGTGTGATGGGGCTTTGCCAGCCAATGATGGCAACCTACCGCCCGCACAACAACAAATTAATGGAGTGGATACAAACCCGTGGCCGTATGCGCTCGAACAAAGCCATGATCGGCAGAAATAATCTGCGCGGCATTGTCGGCGCACTGAAAAAAGGGGAAGCCGTATGGTTTGCACCCGATCAGGATTATGGCCGTAAAGGCAGCTCATTTGCGCCATTCTTCGCCGTCAAAGATGTTGCGACAACCAACGGTACCTACGTGCTGTCACGCTTGTCAGGGGCGAAAATGCTGACCGTCACCATGGTGAGAAAATCTGATAACTCCGGCTACCGTCTGTTTATCACACCAGAAATGGAAGGTTACCCGGAAGATGAAAACCAGGCCGCGGCCTATATGAACAAAATCATTGAGAAAGAGATTATGCGGGCACCCGAGCAGTATCTCTGGATCCATCGTCGTTTCAAAACCCGCCCGATGGGTGAAGCCTCGCTATATGTCTAAAAAGAAAGGCCGAATGGCCTTTCTTTATTTCTGCACTTGAATTACTTAACACCCCACTTGTTCTGTAATTCAGTCATTCGTTCGCTATATTCTCTGGCAAGGCAGGCGGGCTTATCCTGCTCTTTCCAGCATTCATTACGTCCTTTGATCCAGCCTCGTTGCTCTGCTTTTAGCGTCGGGTCATTTTTCGATTTAGCCAGCGCCTGCTTGTAGACCCCGTTCAATTTTAAATCCATTGCGGAGAGCGAGGGACTCTGACAGATAATCTCTTCCATACTTCCCTTTTCCGCTGCAGAACAGGAGAACGATGGGCCAGCATGAGTCGATTTTTTCGCCGGAGAGAAATCAACATTATCTTCAGGCTGACAAATCCCATGCTTGCGGTTTGGGCCAGCCCAGGACACTTCCGGGTTTCCGTCATCTTTTCTGGAAATAGAGACGGTATTTTTACCGCTCTTCGCCTCCCAGTAATTTTCATTGAAGGTCTTAATGGTCGCTTTTGTGCCATTAATCCATACATTGCCTTTACCATCACTATTCACACCACCAATACTTGCGCAGTTGAAATTGAACGCTTGTGGTGCAGCCGCCATCGACGTCAATGGCGCAAGAACAAGTGCTAACATCATTAATCTGGTCATTTTTAACCTTTTCATTATCAAATTCCGCGAGAAAATTAACCGCATTAACCTCAAGGTGATATGAGAATTCTCTGAGTAACAACTACGTCGCTCAATAGCAATTTATTACCGTCAGAAATTAAACTGTCGCCGAATCACGACACTTGTAAGTTACTAAAATTAAATAAAAAAATGCCTCTTGTTTCACCTCATTTTTAGGCGTACATTAGCGCCGTCTGGAGCATTAAAGCTCAGAATTCTGAGGTGATGCAGCCAAGCAAACGCGGGGTATTCTCCCTTTCGTTTATGCTCGCATCAGCTCTCTGTCAGGTAAGCATATGTTCATTTAGGCGTACTCATCGTATGCGGAGAGATGAAAAGTGAAATATTTCTTTATGGGCATTTCTTTTATGGTCATCGTATGGGCCGGTACTTTTGCCCTGATGATCTAAATTGAAAGATGCAGCAAAAAAACAGGAGCCATTTGGCTCCTGTTTGCGTTGTAAGGTGAAAGTTTTGCTAGTCGATACTTTCAGTGGCTGATTTCGGGCTGGCCGGGAGTAAACCATCTGCGCGGAACATGGCTTTGATTCCGCGGATTGCCTGGCGGGTACGGTCACGGTTCTCAATCAACGCAAAACGCACGTGTGTATCACCATAGTCCCCAAAGCCAATCCCCGGCGAAACACAAACCTTCGCCTCATTCAGCAATTTTTTGGCAAATTCAAGCGACCCCATTGCGGCGTACTGCTCCGGAATTTTCGCCCACACGTACATCGACGCTTTTGGCATTTCAACCATCCAGCCCGCTTCATGCAGCCCTTTGACCAGCACATCGCGACGACGCTTATATTGCTCAGCGATATCCCGTACACACTGCTGATCACCTTCCAGCGCGGCAATAGCGGCTACCTGCAGCGGTGTAAACGTTCCATAATCGTGATAGCTCTTAATGCGCGCCAGTGCGTTTACCAGCGTTTTATTGCCAACCATAAAACCAATGCGCCACCCCGCCATGTTATAGCTTTTCGACAAGGTGAAAAATTCAACGGCAACATCACGGGCCCCCGGAACCTGCATAATCGATGGCGCTTTCCAGCCATCGTAGACAATATCGGCATAGGCCAGGTCGTGAACCACCAGCACATCGTAGCGTTTAGCCAGCGCGACGACCTTTTCGAAAAACTCCAGCTCGACACACTGCGCCGTCGGGTTGGACGGGAAGCCTAAGATCATCATCTTCGGTTTCGGATAGCTTTCGCGAATCGCACGCTCCAGTTCATTAAAGAAGTCGACCCCTTCCACCAGCGGCACGGAACGCACCTGTGCTCCGGCGATAACGGCACCATAAATATGGATGGGATAACTGGGATTCGGCACCAGGACGGTGTCGCCGTGATCCAATGTCGCCAACATCAGGTGAGCCAGCCCCTCTTTGGAGCCAATCGTTACAATCGCTTCGGATTCAGGATCGATCTCGACGTCATAGCGTTCCTGATACCAGCGAGAAATCGCCCGACGTAAACGAGGAATACCGCGCGACGTTGAATAACCGTGGGTATCCGGGCGCTGCGCCACGGTACACAGTTTTTCGACAATGTGAGGAGGCGTAGCACCGTCCGGATTCCCCATGCTGAAATCGATAATATCTTCGCCGCGCCGACGCGCAGCCATCTTCAGTTCAGCGGTAATGTTAAAAACGTAAGGGGGGAGACGATCAATACGCGTAAAACGACGTTCAGGGCGGGAGTCAGCCATAATATCCTCAGATGTACGTTAGCGCCCGGACCGTCCGAGCGACGCTGCCACGATGGTGGCACGTTTAGAAAATAGCCTGATTAATTTCCTTCTGTCGAGAGGTACAGCAAAATATTTTTTATCGGCATAAAAGAGGAACAGCGTTTCTAAAACGGGAAATGCATGAATATCTAACCCTCATGAAATCACCATTTTTTAACATTTTGTTGTTAAATACATTACGTTGAAGTTCGCCTTCTCTGGAGGGATATTGTAAATACAACAATCATGCAACAATCCCCTTTTAATATTGTGGTTTTTCCTCATTAACCTGTGCTGACAGGGATGCTGGTCATCCAGCCTCAGGTTACCTATCATAGGGGTTTAACCCCTTCGCAAGAGTCACCTGTGCACGAAATATTCAATATGCTGCTGGCGGTCTTTGATCGGGCAGCGCTGATGCTGTTCTGTCTGTTTTTCCTGATTCGTATCCGCCTGTTCCGCGAACTGTTGCACAAGTCAGCCCACTCGGTGAAAGAACTGCTCGCCGTTACGGCCATTTTCTCCATGTTTGCCCTGTTCAGCACCTGGTCTGGTGTACCGGTAGAAGGCTCACTGGTGAACGTGCGTATTATTGCCGTGATGTCAGGCGGAATTCTGTTCGGCCCATGGGTCGGTGTCATTACCGGACTCATCGCGGGTACACACCGTTATCTGATTGATATCGGAGGTGTTACCGCCCTTCCCTGTTTTATTACCAGCATCCTTGCTGGCTGTATTGCGGGTTGGATCAACCGAAAAATCCCTAAGGCACAACACTGGCGCGCCGGTATTTTAGGCGGGATGCTGTGCGAATCATTGACCATGATTCTGGTGGTCGCCTGGGCTCCCACAACCGAACTGGGGCTGGATATCGTCTCGAAAATCGGTATCCCAATGATCCTTGGCAGCGTCTGTATCGGCTTTATCGTCATGCTGGTACAAAGCGTGGAAGGAGAGAAAGAAGCCAGTGCGGCAAAACAGGCTAAACTGGCGCTGGATATCGCCAACAAAACCCTGCCGCTTTTTCGTCAGGTCAATAGCGAGTCGCTACGCCAGGTGTGCGAAATTATTCGCCATGATATTCATGCAGATGCCGTCGCGATCACCAATACCCAGCACGTTCTGGCCTATGTCGGCGTTGGCGAACTGAACTACCGCGATAACGATGATTTCGTTAGCCCGACCACCCAGCAGGCGATAAATTACGGAAAAATCATCATAAAGAACAATGATGAAGCCCATCGCACGCCGGAAATACACTCCATGCTGGTAATACCGTTGTGGGAAAAAGGTGTGGTCACTGGCACGCTGAAAATCTACTACTGCCATGCCCACCAGATCACCTCTTCATTACAAGAAATGGCTATCGGTCTGTCACAAATTATCTCGACTCAGCTTGAGGTTTCCCGCGCCGAGCAGCTACGCGAAATGGCAAATAAGGCAGAGTTGCGGGCACTACAAAGTAAAATAAATCCCCATTTTCTGTTTAACGCGCTAAACGCGATCTCATCGTCAGTGCGACTGAACCCGGACACTGCACGCCAGCTCATTTTTAATTTATCACGCTATCTTCGCTATAATATTGAATTAAAAGATGATGAGCAGATCGACATCAAGAAAGAGCTGTATCAAATTAAGGATTACATTGCTATTGAGCAGGCCCGCTTTGGCGATAAGTTGACGGTTATTTATGATATTGATGAAGAGGTCAGCTGTTTTATTCCCAGCCTGCTGATTCAGCCATTGGTTGAGAACGCCATCGTCCATGGGATCCAACCCTGCAAAGGGAAAGGTGTGGTCACGATCAGCGTGGCGGAATGTGGTAATCGGGTACGCATTGCCGTCAGAGATACCGGCCATGGTATCGATCCGAAAGTCATTGAACGCGTTGAGTCCAATGAAATGCCGGGCAATAAAATTGGCCTGTTGAATGTACATCACCGCGTTAAGCTCCTGTACGGTGAAGGGCTACATATCCGTCGTCTTGAACCTGGCACAGAGATTGCGTTTTACGTGCCAAACCAGCACTCACCTGCAGCAGCCCCGGCCACATTATTGCTTTAACCAGGAGTAAAGTTGTGAAAGTCATCATTGTTGAAGATGAATTCCTGGCCCAACAGGAACTTAGCTGGCTGATAAAAGAGCACAGCCAGATGGAGATTGTCGGTACATTTGACGACGGTCTGGATGTGCTTAAATACCTGCAGCACAACCGCGTTGACGCTATTTTTCTGGATATAAATATTCCATCACTGGATGGTGTGCTGTTGGCACAAAACATCAGTCAGTTTGCGCATAAGCCCTTTATTGTGTTTATTACAGCCTGGAAAGAACACGCTGTTGAAGCCTTTGAACTAGAAGCGTTTGACTATATTCTGAAACCGTACCAGGAATCACGAATTGTCGGCATGTTGCAAAAACTGGAGGCGGCCTGGCAGCAGCAGCAAACAGGAGCCCCCCTTAGCAGCCCGGTGACGCGTGAAAACGATACGATCAACCTGATCAAAGACGAGCGGATTATCGTTACGCCAATCAACGATATTTACTACGCTGAAGCCCATGAAAAGATGACCTTCGTCTACACGCGGCGCGAATCGTATGTCATGCCGATGAACATCACCGAATTTTGCAGCAAACTGCCTGCCTCACATTTTTTCCGCTGCCACCGCTCATTCTGCGTAAACCTGAACAAAATCCGCGAGATCGAACCGTGGTTTAACAACACCTATATTTTGCGATTGAAAGATCTGGAATTTGAAATCCCGGTTAGCCGGAGCAAAGTAAAAGAATTCAGGCAATTAATGCATTTATAGTGCGATTAGTCATGACCATGCGGATTGTTGTAAAATGGCGATCTACTGCCGGTGCTATAAAACGTAATAAAGTGAGTTTTCAATGAAATACAGACATGCGCTATCCCAGTTATGTTTTCAGATGCTGGAACTGGGTGCAGATCGCCGTGCGGTGAAAAAAGCCCTCACCTCACGTAGAATGAAGGCTCGTCAGGCTATCGTACTGCTATGCAAGCAAGAGATGGTGCTACTGAGAGCCGGGAAACTGCCGATACAAAACGCAACAAGCACGACATCTCACTGACAATAACAGGTCGCGAGCTAACTAAACCATTAGCTCGCGGCCACTTAATGTGCAGGACATGCCACAGGCTAAACCGAATTAGCTAAGAGCAACCTTAATACCGAGAGCAATCAGCAGACCGCCCAGCATTTTATCGATGATTTTCTGCGCCTTTGCCAGGCCAGCGCGAACTGGCGCACTTTGGATAAGGATCACGAGTACCGGCCACCAAATCACTGACACCATCAAAATAACGCCGGCATACCAGGCTTTTTCTGGAAAACCAGACTGGACGCTCAGCACCTGAGTGAAGATCGACAGGAAAAACAGCGTCGCTTTTGGATTGAGCAGGTTGCACAAATAACCCTGCAGAAATGCTTTACCTAACGTCACTTCCTGGCGCGCAACCTGGGTCATATCCATACTGTTGTGTCCGCGTGACAGCAGAGCTTGCAGCCCCACCCAAATCAGATACGCAGCCCCCGCATATTTCAGAATATCGAATAGCCAGGGTGTCGTGGTAATAACAACCGCCAGTCCTGCCACACAGTAGGACATATGGGTCGCCACACCACCGACGATGCCAAGAGCCGTCATCATGGCCTGAAGACGCTTGTAGCGCGCCGCATTTTTAATCACCATGAAGAAGTCCGGGCCGGGAGAAAGAATGCCCAATGTGGCAATCGAAGCAACAAAGGCCGTCGCACTAACAGAAGGAATAAACATATTTAAAAATTCGCCAGGCTGAAATGTATTACCAATAAATCAGGACGTTTATTCTAGCTCACCAGCCTCTTTAAGCTCCATCACTTTTACCGCTTACTAAATATACTAAAAAGAATTCCTCACGATAAATCGAGTCTTATTGCAGCAATCTGGCCTGGATAATGCAATACTATCCCGACGTATTACTCTAAATAAGATGTCCGTTCTCATAAAGTGAAAAGCATTAAATTTACGCTAACTTAATGATATTTCGACACGTTATCCACAAGAGTGATATTTATACTTTTTCTTATTATTGCGGCAACCTTTTGCGGTTGTGCCAGGATATTTAATGTCAACATAATGACATTTGTAATAATTGATAATACAAAAAATCGCCCACATCCTCAGGGCGTTTCAGTTTTAACCGTCAACGGAATTATTTTCGTTGTTGGCCGGATAAGCGCAAAGCGCTATCCGGCACGAGTCTTACAGAATATGCCCCAGCGTCTGGCGTAAATGCGCGCCGGAACCAATCAGACCTGGATTATCATGCACAATCAGATATACCGGGATATCCTGCACATAGGCTTTAAAACGCCCTTTATCCTCAAAACCACCGCGAAAACCCGACGCTTTAAAGAATTCCAGGAAGCGCGGCACTATGCCACCGGCAATGTACACCCCGCCAAACGTCCCCAGCGTTAATGCCAGATCGCCGCCAAACCGGCCCATAATGACGCAAAACAGCGACAGTGCGCGACGACAGTCAATACAGGAATCAGCCAGGGCGCGTTCCGTAATGTCTTTCGGTTGCAGATTTTCCGGCAGACGTCCGTCGGATTTCACAATCGCACGATACAGATTTACCAGCCCAGGACCGGACAGCACGCGCTCCGCCGAAACGTGACCAATCTCAGCCCGCAGCACTTCCAGGATAATCGCCTCTTCCTCACTGTTCGGCGCAAAATCCACATGCCCCCCCTCGCCTGGCAGGCTCACCCAGCGTTTATCCACATGTACCAGATGCGCCACGCCGAGACCGGTGCCTGCACCATAGACCGCAATAGGTTTGCCCTCGACAGGCTCAGCGCCGCCAAACTGGATCAAATGCTCTTTTTTCAGCATCGGGATTGCCATTGATACGGCAGTAAAATCATTGATGATTTCCAGATGGCTAAAGCCCAGATTCTTTTTCATCTCGGCAATGGAAAATGCCCAGGTATGGTTGGTCATGGCCACCCAGTCGCCGGTTATTGGGCAGGCAATGGCGATACAGCCATCTTTGACGCTAACGCTATGCTCATCCAGGTACACGCGCACAACGGCTTCAAGGCTTGGGTAATCCAGCCCGGAATAGGTTTTCGCTTGCGAAATCTCGCCACTGGCAATATCGCACAGAGCAAGACGCGCGTTGGTGCCGCCAACATCACCCACTAAAGCATATTTTGTCATTCTTCCACGGCTCCGCTAAAGTCAGAATAAATCTTTGTCACACTGTAAATTCATGGGGGCATAACAACAACGCCCTGAAGACTGATGCCCGTGGAATATCGATCCAGGTCACAGAATTACTTTATCGTTTCAGCACCATTTGCAGCGATGCCGTTGGGCAGGCTGTGCAAACTACGTCTATGACTCTGCATTAAGGAATAGAAAATGCTCCATCCGCGAGCCAGAACGATGCTCTTGCTATCAACGCCTGCGTTACTGATTGGGGTAGCGTCCAGTCTGGTGCTGATTGCTGTGATGAAAGTGGCTTCCGTTTTACAGCAATTTTTGTGGGAACGTCTGCCCATAAGCATCGGTATTGCCCAGGATTCTCCATTCTGGATTATTGCTATGCTCACGCTTACCGGGGTCATGGTTGGGCTCATCATCCGCTACAGTCATGGTCATGCTGGCCCTGACCCAGCCTGCGAACCCTTAATCGGTATGCCCGTCTCGACGTCTGCGTTGCCAGGATTGCTGGCCGCCCTGATTATTGGCCTCGCAGGGGGTGTCAGTTTGGGTCCAGAGCACCCCATCATGACCGTTAACATTGCGCTGGCAGTGGCGATGGGTAGCCGCATGTTTCCGCGAATTGCGAAGCTGGACTGGACCATCCTCGCCTCTGCTGGCACCATCGGGGCGCTATTTGGTACCCCGGTTGCCGCTGCACTGGTCTTTTCACAAACGCTGAACAGCTCCAACGATGTCCCCTTATGGGACCGTCTGTTCGCACCGTTAATGGCCGCCGCGGCAGGATCACTTACCACCAGCCTGTTCTTTCATCCCCACTTTTCGCTGCCCATCGCGCACTATACGCAGATGCATCTGGTCGATATCTTCAGTGGCGCGGTCGTTGCGGCCATTGCTATCGCGGCGGGGATGGTGGCCGTGTGGTGCCTGCCTCGTTTGCACCATCTGATACATCGCCTGAAACACCCGGTGCTGATCCTCGGCGCGGGAGGCTTTATCCTCGGTATTTTGGGTGTTATCGGAGGACCACTGACTCTGTTTAAGGGCCTGGATGAGATGCAGCAAATGGCATTTAGCCAGACGCTGGGAGCCTCGGACTATTTCATGCTGGCGGTGATAAAGCTGGCGGCGCTGGTCGTGGCTGCAGCGAGTGGTTTTCGCGGTGGGCGGATTTTCCCTGCGGTATTCGTTGGCGTCGCGCTGGGGCTGATGCTGCACGCCCATGTCGAAGCCGTTCCTGCCGCGATTACGGTCTCCTGCGCCATTCTGGGATTGGTACTGGTCGTCACTCGTGATGCATGGCTGAGCCTGTTTATGGCGGCAGTGGTGGTGCCGGACACCACCCTACTACCGCTGTTGTGCATCGTCATGCTTCCGGCCTGGCTGCTATTAGCCGGAAAACCAATGATGATTGCTGACCGTCCCGATAAGTAACTACCCCCCGTTGCGGGATTCCAGCGCACGGGTCACCGTGCGCAAGAGTTCGGGAAGGTCAGCTTTCGGCAACACCACTTCTATCAACGAGAGGCGTTGCGGTTTTGCCAGACGAGCCAGAACCTCTTCCAGTTGGACAGCCTGCTTCACGCGCCAGCATTCCGCCTGACATTCACGACTTAGCGCCTGCGGCACCAGCGTCCAGCTCCATCCGGCGATATCATTGTATCGTTGGTTCGCACCATGAATGGCTCGTTCCACGGTATAACCGTCATTATTGAGCAGCAAAATAACAGGAGTTTGCCCATCCCTAAGCATGGTTCCCAACTCCTGAATGGTGAGCTGTGCCGCGCCATCGCCAATAATCAGGATCACCCTACGGTGCGGGAAGGCTGTTTGCGCCCCGAATGCAGCAGGCAAAGCGTAACCGATTGACCCCCACAACGGCTGGACCAGTACTTCCACCCCGGCAGGAAGTGACAGCGCAGCTGCGCCAAATGCTGCGGTCCCCTGATCGACAAGGATAATATCGTCGGGGGCCAGATACTGTTGCACCGTATGCCAGAAATTTCCCTGCGTCAGAGGGCCTTTCTCAACTTGCAGACGCCCGGCACAAGGACGTTCAGGCGGAAGCGAAAACGACATTTCCAGGCACAGTTCCCGTAGCGTAGTAACCGCCTGTTCCATCGGGATGTTAAACCAGCTTCCCCCAACCCGCGACGCATGGGGTTGAACCTCAATCGTTCGCTCAAGAGGTAAGTTTTGCGTAAACCCGGCGGTCAGGGTGTCAACAAACCGGGTGCCGACGCAAATAATCGTATCGGCATCTTCTATCGCCTGGCGCACATAATCACTGCTGGCCCCCGCACTGTATGTGCCCACAAACGCCGGATGTCGCTCGTCAAACAATCCTTTGCCCATCAACAGCGTGGCATGAGCCATCGGCGTTTCCGTCATCCAGCGTTGTAAAACGGGCTGCAAGCCAAAGCGTAGCGCGAGAAAATCGGCTAATAGCGACACGCGCGAACTGTCCAGTAACTGCTCACGCGCATGATAGCGAAACGCAGCAGCTACACTACTTTCCGGCTCGCTCAAGGGAACAATAAGTATGTCACTCGGTGGTGTGGCGGGTTGTTTCGCAACATCAGCAGGTAGCATCAGGTAACCCGGTCGTCTTTCCGTTAACATCGCCTGCAACACGCGGTCAATTTCATAGCAGGCATTTTGTTCATCCAGCACTGCACTGGCTATCGTCACTGACTGTTGCATACGGTAGAAATGCTGAAAGTCACCGTCGCCGAGGGTGTGATGCATTAACTCGCCACGACGCTGAGCGCTGCGACATGGTGCCCCGACAATATGCAGGACAGGAACGTATTCCGCGTAACTTCCTGCAATGCCATTAATTGCGCTTAACTCGCCCACACCAAAAGTGGTAAGCAGCGCTCCCGCTCCAACTACCCTGGCATAGCCATCCGCGGCATACGCCGCATTCAATTCATTCGCACACCCGACCCAACGCACGCTTGAGTGGTCAATAACGTGGTCAAGAAACTGCAAATTGTAATCGCCCGGCACACCAAACAGATGGTCAATGCCACAGCCTGCCAGCCTGTCCAGCAGATAATCAGCAACGGAATACGGGGTTTGCATGACAGCTATCCTTCTGACGGTAACCTCATGTTGAGTATCGAAGAACTGTGATGACTGTCCAGGAATGTCGCTGCGAAGGAGGTGGAAAGCAGGGTGTACAGTTTTGACGATCAAAATGTCCTTGAAGAATCGATTGTGTAACCGTATACACTGAAAGGCACATATATTCTGGAAGGAGGCGACATGGCTTATCAGGCTAACGAAAATCGCTATCACACAATGGAATACCGCCGCTGCGGTCAGAGCGGGCTTAAACTGCCGATTGTCTCCCTGGGTCTGTGGCACAATTTTGGTGACACCACTCAGGTCGAAAACAGCCGAGCTTTATTACAGCACGCCTTCGATCTGGGGATCAGCCATTTTGATCTGGCGAATAACTACGGCCCACCGCCGGGTTCGGCTGAACGAAACTTCGGTCGCATCCTGCAGGAAGATTTTTTATCGTACCGGGATGAACTGATAATCTCGACTAAAGCGGGCTATACCATGTGGGAAGGTCCCTACGGTGACTGGGGATCGCGCAAGTACCTTATTGCCAGCCTCGATCAAAGCCTGAAACGTATGGGGCTGGAGTATGTTGATATCTTCTATCATCACCGCCCCGATCCCCAAACACCGCTCAGAGAAACCATGAACGCGCTGCATCATATTGTGCGTCAGGGGAAAGCGTTGTACGTAGGACTCTCTAACTATCCGACGGATCTCGCCAGGCAGGCGATCGAAATACTCGATGATTTAGGGACACCGTGTCTCATCCACCAGCCGAAATATTCCATGTTTGAACGCGAGGTTGAGGGGGGACTGCTGTCACTCTTACAGGAGAAAGGTGTGGGCAGTATCGCCTTTTCCCCACTGGCTGGCGGGCAATTAACTGACCGCTATCTGAACGGTATTCCGGCGGATTCCCGGGCAGCGAGTGCCAGCCGTTTTCTCAACCCAGACCAGATCACCCCACAAAAACTGGAAAAAGTCCGTGCCCTTAATGCGCTGGCCGGGCGCCGGGGACAAAAACTGTCCCAGATGGCGTTAGCCTGGGTTCTTCGCGATGATAAAGTGACGTCAGTACTGATTGGCGCCAGCAAACCTGCGCAAATTGAAGATGCCGTTGGCATGCTGGCAAACCGTCATTTCTCTGCCGAAGAGTGTGCGGAGATCGACGCCATCCTGGGTTGATGGAAATAAAGACACATTTATTAACAAAAAGTGCGCTCTCTGACGATTTAAGAGTTAAGGCGATGAAACGGGGCTTTACTGCCCCGTAATATTGCGTTAACAGGCCGGCTACGGCTCGATCGTGAAGGAGAGAAAGAATGTTCAGGTCACTGATTCTGGCGGCAGTCTTATTGGCTTTTGCACCGCTGGCCGCAAACGCTGGCGAAATTACCCTGCTGCCGTCGATTAAATTACAAATTGGCGATCGCGATAACTACGGCAACTACTGGGACGGTGGGCGCTGGCGTGACCGGGATTACTGGCACCATAATTATGAATGGCGCAAAAATCGTTGGTGGCGTCATGACAACGGCTATCATCGCGGCTGGGATAAGCGCAAAGCTTATGAGCGCGGCTATCGTGAAGGCTGGAACGATCGCGATGACCATCGCGGGCGTGGACGTGGCCACGGGCACCGCCATTAATGTAACAAATCCCCATCATGCGGGGAGTACTGTTCACACAAATCATCGAGTTAGCCAGGGCCTGTGTCTATACCCAGGCCCTTTTTGCATCACGCTTTGCCCATCGCCAGATGACGAGCAGTCACATCCGCTCTCCCCTGTTTTCCCGTAAATTTCCTGTTCATTTCACAAATTCGCAAAATCGGAAAAAAAAATTCCGATTTATCGTGTTTTTTTTGAACTTTGCGCGATAAATATTAACATTAATTTAATATTATAAAACCTGGGGTGAGCGCTAATGAAAAAACAAGAAAGACAAAAGGCCATTCGGGTTAAGTTAGTAACCGATAAAAAGGTTTATGTTAGCGAATTAGCAAAGGAATTATCTGTCACAACTCGCACGATCCGTAATGACTTAAATGAATTAAGTCAGAATAGTCTTTTCTCGTTATTTCATGGTGGTGCACAATTAAAAAGCGCATCTGATGAATCATTATTTGAACAGTCTTTCACCAACACCATATTGAATGGGTTCAAAAGCCACAAAGAAATTGTATCGGTTTCTGCTCATGCCAAAAAAAATAGCTATATAGATGATAGCATTTACATACTTGGTTCATTTAATATCGATATTGTTTCTGAAACGACGACATTCCCTCAGATTGGCCAGACCATCCGAGCCTCTGCAACCCGTTTTTATGCTGGAGGAAAAGGCACAAACCAGGCGGTTGCCGCGGCTAAAATCAATAACAATGTTCATCTTACCGTTAAGTTAGGAGCTGATGAGTTTTCCAAAAAAGCCAAAAGATATTTAACCAATACTGAAATTTCTTCTTTTTCTTTTTTTGAAAATGAAATGTCATCCACGGGCATTGCAATGGTATGGGTTTCAGGTGCCACGGGTGACAATATGATCAGTATCGATCTTGGGGCCAATGAAACATTTACCCAGGAAGATATTCTATTGGATATTGATACCATCCGTAATTGCAAAGTTTTTTTAACTCAGCTGGAGAATAATTTTCCGATCACGCGTTTCGCTATCATGCAGGCAAAACTCGGAAAATCGCTGGTTGTCCTGAACCCGGCACCTTATGTTTCAGAGATCAAAGAAATATTGCATTTAATTGACATTATTACGCCGAACAAAATTGAAGCTGAAGCGTTATCTGGTATCAACATTGTTGATATCTATTCGGCCAAAAATGCCGCCAGGAGCATTTATGTGCAAGGCGCAAAATGCGTCATTATCACGTTAGGTAGCGACGGTTGTCTGATCTTTGATGGCACAGTTTTCACGCATATTCCTGCCTATAAATCAGCCGTGGTCGATACCAGTGGAGCAGGCGATGCCTTTACCGGGGCACTGGCTGCATGCATTGCAAACGGTAAAGGACTCATCAATGCAGCGCAGTATGCTTCTGCGTTTGCCTCGTTGAAAGTTGAACGTAAAGGTGCATCAAATATGCCCAACAATTCACTCGTTTATCATCGTATGCAGTAGCTGTTTAGAGCATCATTCAGCCCCCTACACCTATAGGATAATTTCATGAAAAATAAAATGTTTTATCGTGTTATCGGTGCCACAGTCGGTTTAGCGCTTTCCGCCACTTTCACCGCCCCTGCTTTTGCCGCCGATACTCAGACGCATAAACCTAAAGTCGCGCTGGTGATGAAATCACTGGCAAATGAGTTTTTCCTGACCATGGAAACCGGAGCAAAAGAGTATCAGAAAAAAAATGCCGACAAGTTTGATTTGATTTCTAACGGCATCAAAAACGAAACAGATACGGCAAATCAAATCCAGATCGTTGAACAAATGATTGTCTCAAAAGCCGATGCGATTATCATTGCACCATCAGATTCGAAAGCCCTTGTACCAGTCATTAAGAAGGCAATTGATGCCGGTATTATTGTCATCAACATTGATAACAAATTTGATGACGGTGTACTTAAAGATAAAAACCTGAATATTCCTTTTGTTGGCCCGGATAACCAAAAAGGTGCAAAAGAAATTGGCGATTATTTAGCGAAGCATCTTAAGGCCGGCGATCAGGTTGGTATTATTGAGGGCATCCCTACCTCCAGCAACTCTCAGCAACGTACTCTGGGCTTCCAAAATGCAATGGCGCAGGGCGGTATGAAAGTCGTCTCTGTTCAATCTGGCCAGTGGGAAATTAACAACGCCAATGCGGTCGCTGCGGCAATGTTAAGTGAGTATCCTGATATCAAAGCACTGTTAGCCGATAACGATAATATGGCATTAGGTGCCGTTTCCGCCATCCGTTCTGCCGGGAAAAAAGGACAGGTTCTGGTTGTCGGCTATGACAATATCGAAGCGATTAAGCCTATGTTAAATGACGGTCGTGTTTTAGCAACCGCGGACCAATTTGCCTCTCAACAAGCTGTATTTGGTATTGATGCCGCCCTTGATGCCTTAAAAAATGGCAAAAAACAGAGTGAGCTCTCCAGCAACGTAGAAACACCAATAAAACTGATCGTCAAACAATAAGCGGATTACAGTGCGCCGCTGTGGTACTGCCATCAATTGAGTATCAGAGCGGCTTACAGGATAAGGCCAGAATATGAAAAGTGGGCAAGAAATCCTCACAATACAGGGGGTAGGTAAAACCTACAGTGAACCTGTTCTGGTGGATGTGACGCTAGCATTATATCCAGGAAAAGTACTGGCCCTGACGGGAGAAAACGGTGCCGGGAAAAGTACGTTATCAAAAATTATTGGCGGGTTAACCAACGCAACGACCGGGAAAATGGTTTATCAGGGGAAGCCTTACGCACCTGCGAGCCGAAAAGATGCAGAAAAGCTGGGTGTTCGCATGGTTATGCAAGAACTCAATTTACTGCCTACGTTGTCGGTTGCAGAAAATTTATTTCTCGAACAACTTCCGCATCGATTCGGCTGGATCGATCGAAAAAAGCTAGCAGAAATGGCCCGTCCGGTAATGGCAATGGTTGGGCTGCAATCAGTCGATCCAAATACGCTGGTGGGCGAATTGGGTATTGGTCACCAACAGATGATCGAAATCGCCAGAAACCTGATTGGTGAAAGCCGGATACTTATTCTGGATGAACCGACGGCCATGCTTAGTAGTCGTGAGGTCGAACTGCTGTTTAAACAAATAGCGCTCTTCAAAGCCCGAGGCGTTTCAATAATTTATATTTCTCACCGACTGGATGAGCTTGCGATGATAGCCGATGACATCGCGGTGCTACGTGATGGTCATTTGGTTTGCGTGGACGATATTAAACGTTATACCCGCGATCAACTTGTTTCGTTGATGGTCGGCCGCGATTTAGAAAGTTCATTTGATTTAAGTGGACGCCAGGCAGGTCAGCCCATCCTGAAAGTGGAAAATTTTAAGCGTGGGAAAATCATTCGCGACACGTCGTTTACCTTGCATAGTGGCGAAGTGCTCGGCATTAGTGGCCTGGTCGGCTCTGGCAGGACAGAGCTGCTACGCGCTATTTTTGGCGCGGACAAAATAGACAGTGGCACATTACTGATTGGCACTCCACTAAAACCGGTGGTGATCCGTTCGCCTGCACAAGCTATCCGACACGGTATCGCCTTAGTCACTGAGGATCGTAAAGGTGAAGGGCTTCTGCTACCACAGTCGGTTGCCGCAAATATCTCGTTGGGTAACAGCGGCAAAATTAGCCATCTGTCGGTCGTTAACACATTGAGTGAAACCACATTAGCGAATAAGCACATCAAAAATTTAGGCGTTCGTACAACGAACACCTCACAGGCCGTGGAAAGCCTGTCAGGTGGTAACCAGCAGAAAGTTCTCATTAGCCGCTGGCTGGAACGAGACTGTGAAGTCGTCTTATTTGATGAGCCGACTCGCGGTATTGATGTAGGTGCCAAGCAAGATATTTATCAATTACTGAATACGTTAACGGCGAAGGGAAAAGGCGTTGTTGTCGTTTCCAGCGACCTGCGCGAACTGATGCTGGTTTGCGATCGTATTGCGGTCATTTCCGATGGCAAGTTAGTGAACACATTTACACGTGATAACTGGAGCCAGGATCGCATTTTAGCGGCTGCATTTTCGGCCTATCAGCATTCAGAAGAGACTGTCAGCGAGTAGCCGGGGATAAAAAATGAAAAACAATTTTGCGACAAAACAAGCGGCAGCAGAGAAACGAAATACACCGACGTCATGGAAAGGTCTAAGTAGCTATATCGGGTTGCTCGGAGCGTTAGCCGCAATGATCGTCCTATTTTCATGCCTCAGTTCTCATTTCTGGAGCATGAACACTTTCAGCACTATTGCGAATCAGATCCCCGATTTAATCGTCATGTCGGTGGGGATGACATTTATCTTAATCATTGCCGGCATCGACCTTTCCGTTGGATCGTTGCTGGCGCTTGCTGCTGCAGTCGTCAGCGTCACCTATTTAAATTTTCATTGGACGCCCTGGCTGGCCGCGCTTTCCGGCGTAGCACTCGCCACATTCGTTGGGGCGCTAACAGGCCTGATTACCGTTGCCTGGCGTATTCCGGCGTTTATCGTCTCACTGGGCGTTCTGGAAATGGCCCGCGGAGCAGCGTATCAGTTAACTGACTCGCGGACCGCGTATATCGGTTCTATTTATGATTATTTAGCCGACCCCATTCTCTTTGGCGTCTCCCCTTCTTTTATTATCGCGATCGTTGTCATTGTCGCTGGGCATCTGGTGCTGACGCGAACCGTATTTGGTCGCCATTTGATCGGTATTGGCACCAATGAAGAAGCCGTTCGATTGTCAGGTATAAATCCTGGTCCTTATAAGATCGCAGTCTTTGCTTTGATGGGGGGATTATCCGGCCTGGCGTCGCTGTTTCAGGTTGCCCGTCTTGAAGCCGCCGACCCCAATAGCGGCGTTGGCATGGAACTACAGGTGATTGCCGCCGTTGTGATTGGTGGCACGAGCCTGATGGGAGGACGTGGCTCTATTATTTGTACGTTTCTTGGCGCGCTGATTATTTCCGTTCTGGCAGCGGGACTGGCGCAAATTGGCGCAAGCGAGCCGACAAAACGTTTTATAACAGGAGCCGTGATAATCGTTGCAGTGGTACTTGATACATACCGTAGCCACTTAAATAAAAAATAATCATGAGGGTTACCCGGCTTGACCGGGTAACCACAGCAGATGAAAGCCCTGTTACAATCCGAGCACGGTTCCGACGAGCAGCCAAATATTCAGTGCCACGACCAGCACCACAATCACCCAGCCTACCTGTTTCACCCAACGACTATTAACTAAATCCCCCATCAGTTGGCTGTTGCTGGTAAAAATCAGTAGCGGTACCAGCGCCAGGGCGATACCAAAGCTGAGTAATACCTGACTCATCACCAGAATCCGGGTGGGATCAAGCCCCATTAGAATCACAATAAATGACGGCATCATGGTGACGCTACGACGCACCCAGAGCGGGATATGAAAGCGGATAAAACCTTGCATAACCACCTGCCCCGCCAGCGTGCCAACCACGGTAGAGGAAAGCCCAGCTGCCACCAGGCTTAAACCAAATACGGTAGCAGCAGCATGGCTCAGCAGCGGTTCAAGCGTCAGATAGGCCTGGTCCAGGTCTGCGATACCGGTATGCCCGCTAAAGTGAAACGCGGCTGCTGCGGTCGCCATCATCGCCAGATTCACAAATCCGGCAATCGTCATGGCGATAGCCACATCCCATTTCGTCGCTGCGTAACGCTGTTGGCGCGTACCACCGTGCAAATGCTGGGTTAAGGAGGAGTGTAGATAAATGACGTGCGGCATGATGGTAGCGCCAAGCACACCGGCCGCCAGGAACACCGCTTCAGAATTGGGCAGGCTTGGTATAACCATTCCTTTGCTAAGCTGCGCAAGGTTCGGTTGGGAAAAGATCAGCTCGACAATGTATGCCGCGGCCACGAATAACAACAAACCGCCGATCACTTTTTCCAGGGGTTTCTGCCCGCGACGCTGCAGCATCAGAATTAAAAATGTCGCAATACCCGTGAGCACAGCCCCCTGCAGCAGCGAAACGCCAAGGATGAGTTTAAAGCCAATCGCAGCGCCAATAAATTCTGCAAGATCGGTCGCCATCGCAATGATTTCGGCCTGTACCCAGTAAAACCAAACCACAGGACGAGGATAGTGATCACGGATCTGTTCCGCCAGGTTTTTGCCGGTGGCAATGCCAAGCTTGGCCGACAGCACCTGAATCAGCATCGCCATCAGGTTTGCCCAGACCACAACCCACAGCAGTTTGTAGCCAAAGCTGGCCCCTGCCTGGATATTCGTAGCAAAGTTACCGGGATCGATATATCCGATAGCCGCGATGAACGCAGGTCCCATTAATGCGAGCTTCAACTTGCGCGCTGCCCGTCCACTGCTACTCTCAACGCGATCGTTAGTCATTTTAGTGCCTCAGAAACATAGCCTTTGCTATGTTTCAAGCTACGCCTATTGAGAATGATTATCAAATTCATTTTAATGGGTGAAGTTGATTTCTCTGATAGCGTTTGTCTATGGAACGGTAAGAAATTTGGAAATGCCGGTAAGATGTTTGATTATTGTTATGAGATTAGCACAGTGACATAACTTTTCACTTCCATACTAAACATAACGGAAGTGTATCACCGATCACTAATTTTGAATCTCGTCACAGGTCCTTATTATAGTGTGTGTTTGATCTCGTTTTCTTTACTGTTGTTACATAGAATGTGCACGAAAACTAAATCTGCCTCAAATTTGGAGCAAATATGGACCGCGTTCTTCACTTTGTCCTGGCCCTTGCCGTGGTTGCGGTACTCGCACTGCTGGTAAGCAGTGACCGTAAAAAAATCCGCATTCGTTATGTTATTCAATTGCTTGTTATCGAAGTGTTACTGGCATGGTTCTTCCTGAACTCTGATGTCGGCCTGGGCTTTGTAAGAGGCTTCTCCGAGATGTTTGAAAAACTGCTCGGATTCGCTAATGAAGGGACTAACTTTGTCTTCGGCAGTATGAATGATAAAGGCCTGGCATTCTTCTTCCTGAAAGTGCTTTGCCCAATCGTCTTCATTTCCGCCCTGATCGGTATTTTGCAGCATATCCGTGTTCTGCCGGTTATCATCCGCGCGATTGGTTTCC
This sequence comes from Citrobacter sp. Igbk 16, assembly GCF_028069755.1. Taxonomy (NCBI): domain Bacteria; kingdom Pseudomonadati; phylum Pseudomonadota; class Gammaproteobacteria; order Enterobacterales; family Enterobacteriaceae; genus Citrobacter; species Citrobacter sp. Igbk 16. The sequence goes on from NZ_JANEWJ010000001.1 coordinate 158,599, forward strand.
TGTTATCCAAAGTGAACGGTATGGGCAAACTGGAATCCTTCAACGCCGTTAGCTCCCTGATCCTGGGTCAGTCCGAGAACTTTATCGCCTATAAAGATATCCTCGGTAAAATGTCTCGCAACCGCATGTACACCATGGCAGCAACGGCGATGTCTACCGTTTCCATGTCTATCGTCGGCGCGTACATGACGATGCTGGAACCAAAATACGTTGTTGCTGCGCTGGTTCTGAACATGTTCAGCACCTTTATCGTTCTGTCACTGATCAACCCTTATACCGTTGATGCCAGCGAAGAAAATATTCAGATGTCCAATCTGCACGAAGGTCAGAGCTTCTTCGAAATGTTGGGTGAATACATTCTGGCAGGTTTCAAAGTTGCGATTATCGTTGCGGCAATGCTGATTGGTTTCATCGCACTGATCGCTGCCCTGAACGCCCTGTTCGCTACCGTGACCGGTTGGTTTGGCTACAGCATCTCCTTCCAGGGCATCCTAGGCTACATCTTCTACCCGGTTGCATGGGTAATGGGTGTACCGTCCAGCGAAGCGTTGCAGGTGGGCAGTATCATGGCAACCAAACTGGTTTCTAACGAATTCGTCGCGATGATGGATCTGCAGAAAATCGCCTCTACGCTCTCTCCACGCGCTGAAGGCATTATCTCTGTGTTCCTGGTTTCCTTCGCGAACTTCTCTTCTATCGGTATCATTGCAGGTGCAATTAAAGGCCTGAACGAAGAGCAAGGTAACGTGGTTTCCCGCTTTGGTCTGAAACTGGTATACGGTTCTACGCTGGTCAGCGTACTGTCTGCCTCCATTGCAGCACTGGTGCTGTAAGCGTAAGACAATATCGTTGTAAAAATGCCGGGGATTTTCCCCGGCTTTTTTATGCCTGCTATTCAGCAAACCGAAGGGATATAGGGTAAGAACGGACAGGATACAGAAACGAAAAACCCCCGCTTTTCAGCGAGGGTTTCAATTTTGGTGGAGCTAAGCGGGATCGAACCGCTGACCTCTTGCATGCCATGCAAGCGCTCTCCCAGCTGAGCTATAGCCCCACGATGCGTTTACGTACCAAATTCATTGGGATTAAATTTGGTGGAGCTAAGCGGGATCGAACCGCTGACCTCTTGCATGCCATGCAAGCGCTCTCCCAGCTGAGCTATAGCCCCGTCACGTAAAGCTTGTCGAGTTGACGGGCGGCATCATATGAATTCCCTTCGCGTGTGTCAACGGCAAAATTAACTCATAGAATTCAATCGCTGAAAAAGCAGGCAAATGAAGAACATTGCGCAACAACTCGCATTCAGTAGTTAAACGCGTCACGGTTTCTACTAAAATGGTGCTATAAAATGAGCCACTAATTAACCCCACGACTATTCAGGGAATCGTTATGTTCAAGGAACGGATGACGCCAGAAGAACTTGCTAATCTGACCGGATACAGCCGACAGACCATCAATAAATGGGTGCGCAAGGAAGGTTGGGCTACCTCGCCCAAACCAGGCGTTCAGGGCGGTAAAGCCCGTCTGGTTCACGTTACCGAACAAGTTCGTGAATACATTCGCAGCGCTGAGCGTTCAGCGGAAGGCTTATCAGATAATTTATCTTTATCCGGTGACACCTCCATCGAAGCTCTACTGATAAGACTCGCCAAAGAAATGACGCCATCAGAACAGAAAATGTTTACGTCGCTGATCCTGCGTGAAGGCATTACGGGTTTGTTACAACGCTTAGGGATTCGCGACAACAAATAATATGAAAAAATTACGCAGTAAAATGACCACCGAAGAGCTGGCTGAATGCCTCGGTGTCGCCAAACAAACCGTCAATCGTTGGATCAGAGAGCAAAACTGGACAACCGAAAAATTTCCCGGTGTTAAAGGTGGTCGCGCAAGGCTTATTCATATTGATGCAGGCGTCCGAGAGTTTCTGCTCAATATTCCAGCTTTTCGCAAGGTGCCAGAATTTTATCAGGCAGAAGAACCGCTTGCCGAGTATACACACGTGGTTCGCAGCCACGCCTGCCGTCAGATAATCAGCGCACTGGATAACATGTCGCCAACGGAACAGGAAAAGCTGGCGATGTATATTTCGCGCGAAGGTATTCGCACTTTCCTGACCCGTCTGGGCATTGATGAGTCTGAATAAATACCAAAAAAAACGGCAGGCTATGCGCCTGCCGTTTTTTTATCTCTTAACCTGTCTTACTGCTGACTTTCACGCTCAGCAATAAACGCGAGCGCTTTGTTAATACGTTCAATGCTGCGAGATTTACCAATCGCATGCACCGTAACGTCTAACGCAGGAGACTGACCCGCACCGGTTACGGCTACGCGCAGCGGCATCCCGACTTTACCCATACCCACTTCCAGCTCATCAGCGGTTGCCTGAATCGCGTGGTGCACGTTTTCCGCGGTCCATTCGCTGATAGCAGCCAGTTTATCGCGAACCACTTCCAGCGGCTGACGGGCAACCGGACGCAGGTGTTTCTTCGCTGCATCGGCATCGAACTCAGCAAAGTCTTCGTAGAAGTAGCGGCAGCTCTGCGCCATCTCTTTCAGCGTCTTACAGCGTTCACCCAGCAGTTTTACCAGCTCAGACAACTGCGGGCCAACGCGCGTATCGATATTTTCCTGCTCGATGTGCCACTGCAGATGTGTCGCCACATATTCTGGCGCCAGTGCATTAATGTAGTGGTGGTTCAGCCACTGCAGTTTTTCGGTGTTGAACGCGCTTGCAGACTTGCTCACCGCACCGAGAGAGAACAGTTTGATCATTTCTTCACGGGTGAAGATCTCCTGATCGCCGCTGGACCACCCCAGACGTACCAGATAGTTCAGCAACGCTTCTGGCAGGTAGCCGTCGTCGCGATACTGCATAACGCTGACCGCACCGTGACGTTTAGAAAGTTTTTTGCCGTCGTCGCCGTTGATCATCGATACGTGAGCATAAACCGGGACCGGTGCGTTCAACGCTTTCAGGATATTGATCTGACGCGGGGTGTTGTTGATATGGTCTTCGCCACGAATGACGTGGGTGATTTCCATATCCCAGTCATCAACCACAACGCAAAAGTTATAGGTCGGGGAACCATCAGTACGGCGGATGATCAGGTCGTCCAGCTCCTGGTTGCTGAATTCGATCGGCCCACGGATCTGGTCATCAAAAATAACGGACCCGTCCTGCGGGTTCGCAAAGCGTACGACGCAAGGTTCGTCATCCGCGTGGTGTTCATGGCTATGACGGCAGCGACCGTCGTAACGTGGTTTTTCACCTTTTGCCATCTGATCTTCACGCAGCTGTTCCAGACGTTCTTTGGAGCAATAGCATTTATATGCCGTACCTGCTTCCAGCATTTCATCGATGACAGCATTATAACGATCAAAACGTTTAGTCTGGAAATACGGGCCTTCATCCCACTCCAGATTCAGCCAGTTCATGCCATCCATAATGGCTTCAATAGCTTCCGGAGTGGAGCGTTCGAGATCGGTGTCTTCAATACGCAGCACAAACTCACCGCCATGGTTACGTGCAAAAAGCCAGGAATAAAGAGCAGTACGCGCACCGCCGACGTGCAGGTAACCTGTCGGGCTTGGCGCGAAGCGAGTTTTGATTTTCATGAAATGGCCTTACGTTTATAAAGATGCCGACAACCGGCAAATCCTGGGAAGATTATCAGGCTGGTATTCTATCACTGTGGTCTGATTCCTCAATGTTGTTCAGGTTGGAACATCACGCTTTGCCATTTTCGTATACAAATCATGCGGCATGGATTGTTTTGCGATCGTTTTGCTTAAATTTACGACGAACGAACAATTTCTTTAGAAAATGCGTTGACTCATTTTCAACTCTCCCTATAATGCGACTCCACACAGCGGGGGTGATTAGCTCAGCTGGGAGAGCACCTCCCTTACAAGGAGGGGGTCGGCGGTTCGAACCCGTCATCACCCACCAACTACTTTAAGTAGTCTCCGCCGTGTAAAGTAAGAAATTGAGAAGTGGGTGATTAGCTCAGCTGGGAGAGCACCTCCCTTACAAGGAGGGGGTCGGCGGTTCGATCCCGTCATCACCCACCACTTTCTCGCCAGCTGGATTTCTTACAATAAAATGAAGTACCGAAGTGGGTGATTAGCTCAGCTGGGAGAGCACCTCCCTTACAAGGAGGGGGTCGGCGGTTCGATCCCGTCATCACCCACCACTTCGGGTCGTTAGCTCAGTTGGTAGAGCAGTTGACTTTTAATCAATTGGTCGCAGGTTCGAATCCTGCACGACCCACCAATGCAAAAAGGCGCCCTAAAGGCGCCTTTTTGCTATGCGCAAAATTTAACGATTCGAACCTGCAGCAGGTTCGGGTCTTGCCTGATGCGCTGCGCTTATCAGGCCTACAGACTACACGCGTAGGCCGGATAAGACGTTAGTCGCCATCCGGCACAGACATCACATCGTCAATGCCACTACCAGTTTCTCCAGCGCGGGCGTTGCCTGTTGTTGGTCGTACACAATGTACAAATCCGCCGGAATACGTTCCTCTAACGGGCGGAACACCACTCCCGGCCAATTCATCTGCGCATAACTGTCTGCGATTAAGGTAATCCCAATCCCCATACTGATCATCGCCAGTACCGTTTGCGGCTCCCTCACCTCGCGAATAATCATTGGCGTAAAGCCGACGCTCAGGCATACACGCTGCAAAAATGTCCAGTCAGTATGAACGGAAGGCATCGTGACAAAATATTCGTTCCGTAACGCTTCCAATGGTATCGCTGCAAGCGCGGCCAGTGGGTGCTCTTCTGGCATCGCTACCAGAAAAGAGGACTCATGCAAACGCAAGCTGGTGAATCCAGGCGAAGGTTCAGTCGCCATCCGCCATACTCCTGCATCCAGCTCACGCCGCTCCAGCATCGTCATCTGCATTGCTGGCATATGCTCGCGAAATAGCACTTCAACGTTGGGATTTTCCTTCAAAAAACGCCGCATGACCGGGCGCATTTTTCCCCACATTGCCGTACCGATAACACCAAGTTCAATTCGCCCTGTTTCACCACGACCAATCTGCTCTACGCGTGCCAATGCCTGATTGGCGCTGGCTAACAAACGGCGGGACTCCTCCATCAAAATAGTCCCTGCATGGGTTAACGCAACACTACGGGAGTGACGGATAAACAGCAAAGTGCCAAGTTGATGTTCAAGTTCTTTGATATGAATACTCAAAGGGGGTTGCGACATATTCAACCGGGCAGCAGCCCGACCAAAATGCAGTTCTTCTGCAACAGCAAGGAAATAACGCAATAACTTCAGATCAATACGATGAGCACGTTCCATAACTGTTGCACTCCATGAATGAGGGATAAGGTCTGGAATTTACCACATTACCTGATAAAAAAGAGTTTTAACGACCAGATATCCGATATGCATACAGATAATAGAGCGTACGTTGGGAACAGACAGGCATGAAAATAGATATATAGCGTAAAATTAATAATGTGCCATTGTCAGCCTCAATACCCTAAAAGGGAATTACTTCTTTACGCATTACTGTCGCTTATAAAGCAAACTGGCGAGTATTTACTCGCCAGTGATATATAAATTAATGTGCCAATGAGTTAGTCGCCAACTTTTCTGGATGATGCTGGTACTTAAAGAACAATGCGAATACAACCGCCAGCGCCAGTGCATAAGCAGCAAATACCAGCCAGATGGTTTGCCAGTCTTTTACTCCATCAATAGAGAAATAATCGACGGCCATACCGCTTAAAATCGAACCTACCCATGCACCAACACCATTTACCATCGTCATAAACAGCCCTTGTGCACTGGCACGTATATTGGAACTGACCTCCTGCTCCACAAACACCGAACCTGAGATGTTGAAGAAATCAAACGCACAGCCGTAGACAATCATCGACATAAGAAGCAGCACAAAACCAAACGGAGAAGGATCGCCGAACGCAAAGAACCCAAAGCGCAACGTCCACGCCAGCATGCTCATCAGCATCACCGTTTTGATGCCAAAGCGTTTGAGAAAGAACGGGATAGTGAGGATAAAGCCGACTTCTGCCATCTGAGAAACCGACAATAGAATTGAAGGATATTGCACCACAAAGCTATTGGCAAACTCAGGGTTACGGGCGAAATCATGCAGGAACGGATTACCAAAGACGTTGGTAATTTGCAGTACAGCCCCCAGCATCATTGCAAACAAAAAGAAGATTGCCATACGCGGGTTTTTAAACAGAACAAACGCATCCAGTCCCAACTTACTGGCAAGTGTTGCTGATTCTTTTTTCTCTGCAACCGGAATTTTCGGCAACGTGAGAGCATAAAGCGCAAGCAGCAACGATGCACCGGAGGCGATATACAACTGTGCGCTGCTCAACTCCAGCCCCATCAGACTGACTGTCCACATAGCCACGATAAACCCAATGGTGCCAAAAACACGTACGGGTGGAAATGATGTGACAGGGTCCAGACCCGCTTTTGCCAGGCAAGAGTAGGAAACACTGTTCGATAATGCGATCGTCGGCATGTAGGCCATGGCATTGACTAACATGACCCAAAACATCGTGTCCGAATCCGTGACGGTTGTGGCATACAGCAACACACCGGCGCAGACCAGATGGCACAGCATATACGCACGTTCCGCGCGTAACCATTTGTCGGCAATGATCCCCATAATGCCAGGCATGATAATCGCCGCCAGGCCTTTGGAGCTGTATACCATGCCAACGTTGGCCCCCGTAAAATGTAAGGTGTTTATCATGTATGAACCCAGGGTTACCAACCAACTACCCCAGATAAAATATTGCAAAAACGACATAATTTTTAATCGGGAAATAATACCCATTTTTTATTCCTTGCCGTAGGGTAAAGCCCCTGATGCGGGGCTATTGTTATTGTGTATTTAGGCCAGCTTGCGTAAGAAACCGCAAATCAGATTGATAAAGTTCTGACGAGAAAGTTCGGCTGCTGCCAGTGTTTGCTCATGGGACAGTTTTACATCACCCAATCCTTCCGCCAGATTGGTAATCGCTGATACTGCCACAACTTTCAGGTCGCAATGGCGAGCAGCAATAACTTCAGGTACAACAGACATGCCCACCACATCGCCGCCAATAATTTGCATCATGCGAATCTCAGCTGCTGTTTCGAAGTTCGGTCCAGGATAAGAAACAAATACGCCTTCAGTGAGAGGGAATCCTTCATCTGCCGCAACGGTCTGGAGAATGGCGCGGTAATCTGCATCATAAGCATTCGCCAATGAGAAGAAGCGATCGCCAAAACGCTCATCATTTAGCCCGACCATCGGGGTACCCGGCATCGTATTGATATGGTCGCGTAGTGCAACCAGGCTCCCCGGCCCCACTTCAGGACGTAAAGATCCCGCGGCATTAGTGCTGAACAACAATTCACAACCCAATAATTTCAGCGTGCGAACGGCGTCAGTCATTACCGCCATACCACGGCCTTCATAAAAATGGCCACGCCCTTTCATGCAAGCTACCGGGACCCCTGCCAGATGACCAAGCACCAGTTCTCCGGCATGCCCATGGACGGTACTCACCGGGAAACCCGGCAGCTTTTCGTAGGAAATAGCCACAGCACCTTCAATTTGTTCAGCCAGCGCGCCCAGACCGGACCCCAGAATAAAGGCGACACGTGGGGTAAAGTCGGGTTTATAGCTACGAATAATATCAGCACTGTACCAGGGATTTTGCGAGAAAGAGTGGCTCATGATATGTCCTTCTAAGGGCTTATTAATTGAATGAAATCTGACACCCTTCGTTTATAGCGGGAATCACATGAGCCTTACCAATACCGTTTCCTGCATAATTCAATATCGATTTTATATAGATTGACCTTTATTAATTCAGATCCAATGCCTATCAATTATCAACTTTTAAATATTGGACGAGCCATCTTTTACACAAATAACATAAGAACAGCTGCATCCTGGCAGCAATTATAAATTACGCACAAATATTCAGTGCATTTATTATTTGGCAGATGGAACACTCAATGAATAAAAAACTTATCGCAATAAGTTTAGCAACCTCATTTACCTTACCTCAACTGGCACAGGCTGAATTTAAAGGCGGCTTCGCCGATATTGGTCTGCATTACCTGGACTGGACATCCGATACCACAGAAAAAACCAGTAAGAAATCACACAAAGATGATTTTGGTTATCTTGAACTTGAAGGTGGCGCGAATTTTAGTTGGGGAGAAATGTATGGATTCTTCGACTGGGAGAATTTCTACAATGGCCGCCACGCTAAACCCGGCAGTGAACAGCGCTACACCTTCAAAAATACCAACCGTATCTATTTAGGTGATACAGGGTTAAACCTCTATCTTCATGCCTACGGCACCTATGGCTCACCTGAACGTGCTAATTTTCATGATGACATGTTTCTGTATGGGTTAGGGTATAACTTCACTGGCAACGGTTACTGGTTTAAACCCTTCTTTGCCAAACGCTACACTGACCAGACATATTACACCGGAGATAATGGTTATGTGATGGGCTGGGTTGCAGGCTATAGCTTCCTGTTAGGCAGTGAGACGTTTTCCGTCACGAACTGGAATGAGTACGAATTTGACCGCGCAGCAACCTACGCAGCAGGAAACGGCGGTAAAGACGGCATCAACGGTGCCTTTGCGTTGTGGTGGAATGCGACACCGCACCTGACTGCAGGAATTCAATATCGCTACGCCGATAATAAACTGGGGGAGTCTTTCCTTCAGGATGGCATCATTTATTCCATCAAATACATATTTTAACCTACCGCACCTGCCCGACTGGCAGGTGCATTTAAATCTGATACAACGGATCGCGTGCCCGCCCAGCGGTTAATTCACTGGCCTGTGTACGCACCACGTCCCACAATGCCTGAGCGGCAGTTGAGAGAGAACGATTTTTGCGCCGCGCCAACATCAGTTGCCGCTCAACAACTGGCGTTAAACGTTTAACCTGTAAATGGCTGCCCTGCGGTAAGGGGAGTGCCAGCGCGGGCAGCACGCTGATTCCAATCCCTGCTTCGACCATCGGGAACAGCGTTGCCGGGTGTCCAATCTCCTGAACAATGTTGGCATCAATAGAAAAATGAGACAATGCCGCATCAATTAGCGGTCGGCTACCAGAGGCATAATCCTGTAAAACCAGGCGCTCATGCTGCAGATCCTGCCAGTTAATCCATTCCCGGTGAGCTAGCGGGTGATCCTGACGACACAACAACAGAAACGGCTCCGATAGCACCGCTTCACACTGCAGATCGGTCACGGCTCCCGGGTCAATCACAATACCAAAATCCACTTCCCCCTGACGAATACTCTCCAGTACCCACTGTTGTGGCCTGTCGTGCAGGACAAAATCGATCGCCGGATAAAGCTGATTGCTCTGCGCAATACACTGCGGAATGAGGTGTGCGGAAATCGTCTGGCTGGCAGCCACACGCACCGTACCGGTTAACTGCGTACCAACCTGACCGGCTTCGCGCAGCGTACTGTGCAGTTCATCCAGAAGGCGTTCCAGCCGCGCTGCGAGTTGCTGCCCGGCTTCCGTCAGCACCACCTCGCGCGTTGTACGATCCAGTAGCCGGACACCCGTCTGCCCTTCCAGCTCTTTTACACTATGACTGACCGCCGACTGACTTAAGCCGATGATATCCCCCGCCCGGCTAAAACTTTTGGCCTGAGCGACGGTGACAAAGATACGTAATTGGCGCAAAGAATAATTCATCGATTCAATTCATATATAGATGCAATAAATCAATTTTATTTCTCAAACAGAAAAACGCAAAATGTTCCTACCGAATTTCAGGAGCTTTTATGAAACTTTTTCGTATCCTTGATCCGTTCACGATAACGCTGATTACCGTTGTTTTATTGGCCTCATTTTTCCCTGCAGAGGGCGGCTTTGTTCCTTTCTTTGAAGGCCTAACCACCGCCGCTATTGCCCTGCTCTTTTTTATGCACGGCGCAAAGCTCTCGCGTGAAGCCATTATTGCCGGCGGTAGCCACTGGCGTTTGCATCTGTGGGTCATGTGCAGCACCTTTGTGGTCTTCCCCGTGCTGGGTGTCCTGTTTGCCTGGTGGGCACCGGTCAACGTTGATCCGATGCTCTACACGGGCTTCCTGTACCTGTGCATTTTGCCGGCCACAGTGCAGTCGGCAATTGCCTTTACATCCCTTGCGGGCGGTAACGTTGCCGCCGCCGTGTGCTCCGCCTCTGCCTCCAGCCTGTTGGGTATTTTCCTCTCGCCGCTGTTGGTCGGACTGGTGATGAATATGCATGGTGCAGAAGGCAGCCTGGAGCAGGTAGGGAAAATCATGCTGCAACTGCTGCTGCCATTCGTGCTTGGGCATCTTTCACGTCCGTGGATTGGTAACTGGGTGTCACGCCATAAAAAATGGATCGCCAAAACAGACCAGTCATCCATTCTGCTGGTGGTTTACTCCGCTTTCAGTGAAGCGGTCGTGAACGGAATCTGGCACAAAGTTGGGGTCGGTTCACTGCTGTTTATTGTGATTGTCAGCCTTGTATTACTGGCCATCGTGATTGGTATCAACGTCTTTGTCGCGCGCAAATGCGGCTTCAACAAAGCCGATGAAATTACCATTGTCTTCTGTGGGTCGAAAAAGAGTCTGGCAAACGGGATCCCCATGGCCAATATTCTGTTCCCGACTTCGGTGATTGGTATGATGGTGCTGCCGTTGATGATCTTCCATCAAATCCAACTGATGGTATGCGCCGTATTGGCACGTCGTTACAAGCGCCAGACGGACGCATTACAGGCGGCGCAGCAGAATAGCCGCGCCGCGAAAGCTTAAAGCGGACGTTTCAGGGGCTGTACCAGCTGTGTCAGCCCCTCGGTTTTAATCAGCAGCGTGATTTGCATTAGCTCACCCAGTTTACCCGGCGGAAATTCATCTTTGCGGGCAAACCACAGCAGATACTCTTCCGGGACGTCAATCAGTCGACGCCCCTTATATTTTCCAAAAGGCATCACGGTGTTGGCAATATCAATCAGTTGCTCTTTTTCCATCTCAGGCACCCAGTAAGCGGATCATTTCAGCTTCATCGATAACGACAATGCCCAACTCCTGCGCTTTTGCCAGCTTCGAGCCTGCAGCTTCGCCGGCAATAACCAGATCGGTTTTCTTCGACACGCTACCTGCCACTTTCGCACCCAGTGCGGTCAGCCGCGCTTTGGCATCATCACGCGACATCTGGCTCAGACTACCGGTCAGCACGACCGTTTTCCCCGCGAAAGGACTGTCGATCTCTTCTGCATTGATGACGACGGGTGCTGGCCAGTGAATACCCTGCGCCAGCAACTGGACGATCACCTCGCGGTTGCTCTCTTCTGCAAAGAAGTTAAACACGTGAGTGGCCACCACAATGCCGACATCCGGTACTTTTTGCAGCTCTTCAATGGAAGCCGCTTCCAGCGCATCCAGCGTACCGAAATGCGCCGCCAGGCCAGCCGCCGTGGCTTCACCGACTTCACGAATGCCCAGCGCATACAGGAAACGGGCAAAGGTGGTTTCTTTCGCTTTTTCCAGCGCGTTCACCACGTTTTGCGCCGACTTCGGTCCCATACGATCGAGACCGGTCAGCTTACCTGCGGTCAACGTGAACAAATCCGCTGGTGTGTGCACGTACTCTTTCTCGACCAGTTGATCGATAATTTTGTCGCCCATACCGTCAACATCCAGCGCACGACGGGAAACGAAGTGTTTGAGCGACTCTTTACGCTGCGCACCACAGATTAAACCGCCCGTGCAGCGAGTCACGGCTTCACCTTCCACGCGTTCAACGTCAGAGTTACACACCGGACAATGAGTGGGGAACTCGATTTCGCGCGTATCTTCAGGACGCTCGGACAACACCACGTTAACCACCTGCGGGATCACATCGCCCGCACGACGAATAACGACTTTGTCGCCAATGCGTAGCCCCAAACGCTCGATTTCATCAGCATTATGCAACGTCGCATTACTGACCAACACGCCAGCCACTTGCACCGGCTCGAGACGGGCGACGGGCGTAATCGCGCCGGTACGCCCGACCTGAAACTCAACATCGCGAACAAAAGTCATCTGTTCCTGCGCCGGAAACTTGAAGGCCACCGCCCAGCGCGGCGCGCGAGCGACAAAACCCAGTTGCTCCTGCAGCGCCATGGAGTTGACTTTGATAACCACGCCGTCAATATCGAATCCCAACGTTGGGCGGTCTTCTTCAACCTGACGATAGTAAGCGAGTACTTCCTCTGGAGAGTCGCACAACGTTACCCTGTTGCTGACCGGCAGGCCCCACGCTTTAAACTGCAGCAAGCGCCCCAAATGCGTATCGGGAAGTTCGCCGCCTTCCAGCACACCGACGCCATAGCAGAAGAAAGTAAGCGGTCGCTTCGCCGTGATACGCGGATCGAGCTGGCGTAATGATCCTGCCGCCGCATTGCGCGGGTTAGCAAACACTTTGTTGCCCGTGCGGCGGGCTTCTTCGTTAATTTTTTCAAACCCGGCCTGTGGCAAAAACACTTCGCCGCGCACTTCCAGACGTGCCGGAATATTATCGCCACGCAGTTTTAACGGGATCGCGCGAATGGTGCGCACGTTCGAGGTAATGTCCTCGCCAGTCGTACCATCACCACGTGTTGCCGCGCTGACCAGTACACCGTTCTCATACAGGATACTGACCGCCAGACCATCCAGCTTCAGCTCACAGCACCATGTCAGCTTATCCGTGCTCTTCAGTCTGTCCTGAACGCGCTTATTGAAAGCGAGAAAACTCTCCTCATCAAACACGTTATCCAGCGACAGCATCGGCACTTCATGACGGATCTGGCTGAATGCCGCCAGTGGTGCGGCACCTACGCGCTGGGTGGGTGAATCGGGCGTGACGAGTTCAGGATGCTGCGCTTCCAGTTCACGCAGTTCGCGCATCAGGCGATCATATTCCGCATCAGGAATTTCCGGCGCATCCATCACATGGTAAAGATACTCATGATGGCGAAGCGTGGTTCGCAGTTCTGTCAGTTGTTGTTCGATTGATTCCATATCGCACCATCAATGATAAAAAACCCCCGACAGGCGGGGGTTCAGAAAGGAGAGGTCACGCCAGAAGAAAATCAGGCGTGAGATTCTTTAACTTCGCGGATGCGGTCCTGATACTCACGCAGTTTCTGCGGCGTCATCATACGACGTTGATCGTCGAGCACCACACCACCCACTTCATCGGCAATGTGTTGTGCGGACTGCAGCATCAGCTTGAAGTTTTGCAGTTCGTCGCCATAGGACGGAACCTGCATAAAGATAGTAACGCCCGGCGTGCTGAAATCGCCGGTCATCTCAGGGTCAAACGTCCCTGGGTTCACCATATTGGCAAGACTGAACAGCGACGGGCCACTACCATCCGGGCTGAGATGACGATGGAAAATATTCATATCGCCAAATTTAAAACCAGCCTGCTGAATGCTGTTGAGCAACACCTCACCGTTGAGCTCGCTGCCATGATGCGCCGCGACGTTCATAATGATGACCGCTTCTTTACGCTGCGGTTTTTCAGCAACAGGCGCTTCTTCAACAACCGGTTCAGGCTGTGGTTGCGGTTCAACAACAGGCTCTACTGGCTGAAAGGCTTGCGGTGCAGGTTGTGGCGCTTGCTGCACGGGTTGCTGTACCTGTGGAGCCGCTGGCTGAGGTTGCATCGGTTGCTGCTGTACCGGCTGATGTTGCACCGGTTGTGGCTGTTGTACTGGCTGCTGCGGATGCTGGGCATGCGGCTGCGGTACCTGTGGCGCCTGAGCGGGCTGCTGCGCGTGTTGACGCGGCTGAGCAGACGCATAAGGCGGCTGGTACTGGTGTTGCGGCGGCTGAGGAGGAACACCATGTTCCTGAGCGCTGCCGGGAGCATGATTCACACGATGCACGCGGACTTCGCCCACGCCTTCGTCTTCCTCGACATTGTCGTCGTAGGAATCCTCGTCATCACGTTTAGACTTCATGCGTTTCAGTGGGCGATCGCGGAATATAGAAGACCGTTCTTTACGGCTAGTCCAGAAACCATGTACCAGTAAAGCGATTATGGCGATCGCGCCAACAATGATTAATATCAGACGCAAATCCTGCATCATTATATTCTCTGTTGTTCTAACACCTTGCCACCACGGCAAACATTTACTCACTAAGAGTATTTGCCGATTACGCCAAGTGCAAGTGCACTCTTGGCTTTCACGGCATAAAGATGAATAAAAACGTGCTTTTTGCTGTTTTTTCGAACATTTCTGAACAGCCTAACGCTCAACAACCCGGTAAGATACGCAAAGTTTACCAGAGCTTATATAACAAGGAGTATGTCCTGACCATGGTTTCATCATCTGCAGTTGTACCTCGCAGCGGTTTTTATTACTTTTCTCAGGGATGGAAACTCATCACTCAACCGGGAATTCGTCGCTTTGTTATCCTGCCTTTACTGGTGAATATTCTACTGATGGGTGGCGCATTCTGGTGGCTGTTTACGCAACTGGACAGTTGGATCCCCGCGCTGATGAGCCACGTCCCGAACTGGCTACAGTGGCTTAGCTATTTGCTATGGCCGATTGTGACTATCTCCGTGCTACTGGTGTTTGGCTACCTGTTCTCCACCATCGCCAACTGGATTGCCGCACCGTTTAACGGCTTGTTGGCAGAACAACTCGAAGCCCGCCTGACGGGCGCGACACCGCCTGACACTGGCGTTCTTGGCATCATGAAAGATGTGCCGCGTATTATGAAGCGTGAATGGCAAAAGCTGGCGTGGTATCTCCCGCGCGCCTTTGTGTTACTGCTCCTCTATTTTATCCCCGGCGTGGGGCAGACCGTCGCCCCGGTGCTGTGGTTCCTGTTCAGTGCGTGGATGCTGGCCATTCAATATTGTGATTATCCATTCGACAACCACAAAGTGCCCTTTAAAGAGATGCGTATCGCCCTGCGCACACGCAAAGTCACCAACATGCAGTTTGGTGCGCTAACCAGTCTGTTTACGATGATCCCGGTGCTCAATCTGTTCATCATGCCGGTTGCGGTTTGTGGTGCCACGGCGATGTGGGTAGACTGCTACCGTGCTAAACACGCGTTATGGAAGTAATGCAAAAATGTGTAAAACAGGGATGGCTTATGCCGTCCCTTATTCCATACTGACGTCGAATATTTCCTTTCTGAATATAGATATGCTAAATCCTTACTTCCCCATACTTTCTCAACAGGTATGCTGAAGCGGTATCCCAATTTCATACAGTTAAGGACAGGCCATGAGTAAGATTTTTGAAGACAACTCGCTGACTATCGGTCATACGCCGCTGGTTCGACTGAACCGTATCGGTAACGGACGCATTCTGGCGAAGGTGGAGTCACGTAACCCGAGCTTCAGCGTCAAATGCCGTATCGGTGCCAATATGATTTGGGATGCCGAAAAACGTGGTGTACTGAAGCCGGGCGTTGAGTTGGTCGAACCGACCAGCGGTAACACCGGGATCGCGCTGGCCTACGTTGCTGCCGCCCGTGGTTACAAACTCACCCTGACGATGCCAGAAACCATGAGCATTGAGCGTCGCAAGTTGCTGAAGGCATTGGGTGCAAACCTGGTGCTTACCGAAGGCGCGAAAGGCATGAAGGGCGCGATTCAAAAGGCAGAAGAGATTGTTGCCAGCGACCCAGAAAAATTCCTGCTGCTTCAGCAATTCAGCAATCCGGCTAACCCGGAAATCCACGAGAAAACCACCGGACCGGAAATCTGGGAAGATACCGATGGTCAGGTTGATGTGTTTATCTCTGGCGTCGGTACCGGCGGTACGCTGACCGGGGTGACCCGCTACATTAAAGGGACCAAGGGCAAAACGGACCTCATCACCGTTGCCGTTGAGCCGACAGACTCGCCGGTTATCGCCCAGGCACTGGCGGGTGAAGAGCTGAAACCGGGTCCGCACAAAATTCAGGGCATTGGCGCAGGCTTCATTCCGGGTAACCTTGACCTGAAGCTTATCGATAAAGTGGTTGCCATCACCAATGATGAAGCTATTTCCACGGCGCGCCGCCTGATGGAAGAAGAAGGCATTCTGGCGGGTATCTCTTCAGGTGCTGCGGTTGCTGCTGCGCTTAAGCTCCAGGAAGATGAAACCTTTACCAATAAGAATATAGTGGTTATTCTACCGTCATCGGGTGAGCGTTATCTGAGCACAGCACTGTTTGCCGATCTCTTCACTGAGAAAGAACTGCAACAGTAATGCCAGCATGTTAAATACGCGTAAAAAAGCACCCTTTTGGGTGCTTTTTTGTGGCCTGCTTCAAAGTTTCAACCCACCTGGCATTGATTCAGCCCGCCGGAACTGGTATTTAACCAAACTAATTATTTTGATGCGCGAAATTAATCGTTACAGGAAAAGCGCTAGCTGAATCGATTTTATGATTTGGTTCAACTCTTCCTTTCGCGGCATAATGTTTAATGACGAACGAAACGTCAGCGGCAAGAAGTTGCCAGCAACGGATTGCACCGAACTCCTTTTGTGTCGCGTCCTGTTTACGTCGACGCTAACAATACAGGCTAAAGTTGAACCGCCAGGCTAGACTTTAGTTCCACAACACTAAACCTATAAGTTGGGGAAATATAATGTTCCAGCAAGAAGTTACCATTACCGCTCCGAACGGTCTGCATACTCGCCCTGCTGCTCAGTTTGTTAAAGAAGCAAAAGGCTTTACGTCTGAAATCACTGTGACTTCCAACGGCAAAAGCGCTAGCGCAAAAAGCCTGTTTAAGCTGCAGACTCTGGGCCTGACTCAGGGCACCGTTGTTACCCTTTCCGCAGAAGGCGAAGACGAGCAGAAAGCAGTTGAGCATCTGGTTAAACTGATGGCTGAACTCGAGTAAGTTCAACGAGTTCTTTTAAATATCAGTCACAAGTAAGGTAGGGTTATGATTTCAGGCATTTTAGCATCCCCGGGTATCGCTTTCGGCAAGGCACTGCTGCTGAAAGAAGACGAAATCGTCATTGACCGGAAAAAAATTTCTGCCGACAAGGTTGATCAGGAAGTTGAACGTTTTCTGAGCGGTCGTGCCAAGGCATCTGCGCAACTGGAAGCGATCAAAACCAAAGCTGGTGAAACATTCGGTGAAGAAAAAGAAGCCATCTTTGAAGGGCATATCATGCTGCTCGAAGATGAGGAGCTGGAGCAGGAAATCATAGCCCTGATTAAAGATAAGCACATGACGGCTGACGCAGCTGCGCATGAGATTATCGAAGGTCAGGCCACAGCCCTGGAAGAGCTGGATGATGAATACCTGAAAGAACGTGCGGCTGACGTACGTGACATCGGTAAACGCCTGCTGCGTAACATCCTGGGTCTGGCAATTATCGACCTGAGCGCTATCCAGGAAGAAGTTATCCTGGTTGCCGCTGACTTGACCCCGTCAGAAACCGCACAGCTGAACCTCGAGAAGGTGCTGGGTTTCATCACTGACGCAGGTGGACGTACCTCTCATACCTCAATCATGGCGCGTTCTTTGGAACTGCCTGCCATCGTAGGTACCGGTAGCGTCACCTCTCAGGTGAAAAACGACGACTATCTGATTCTGGATGCCGTAAACAATCAGGTTTACGTCAACCCAACTAACGACGTTATCGAACAACTGCGTGCCGTTCAGGAGCAAGTTGCTACCGAGAAAGCGGAACTCGCTAAGCTGAAAGATCTGCCCGCTATCACGCTGGACGGTCACCAGGTTGAAGTGTGTGCCAACATCGGTACCGTTCGTGACGTTGAAGGCGCTGAGCGTAACGGCGCTGAAGGCGTGGGTCTGTATCGTACCGAATTCCTGTTCATGGACCGTGAATCGCTGCCGACTGAAGAAGAACAGTTTGCTGCGTATAAAGCCGTTGCTGAAGCGTGTGGCTCTCAGGCGGTTATCGTACGTACCATGGACATCGGCGGCGATAAAGAACTGCCGTACATGAATTTCCCGAAAGAAGAGAACCCGTTCCTGGGTTGGCGTGCCGTGCGTATCGCGATGGATCGTAAAGAGATCCTGCGTGACCAGGTTCGCGCTATCCTGCGTGCCTCTGCTTTCGGCAAACTGCGCATCATGTTCCCGATGATTATCTCTGTTGAAGAAGTGCGTGCGCTGCGCAAAGAGATCGAAATCTACAAACAGGAACTGCGCGACGAAGGTAAAGCATTTGACGAAAGCATTGAGATTGGCGTGATGGTGGAAACACCAGCTGCGGCAACAATTGCACGTCATTTAGCCAAAGAAGTTGATTTCTTTAGTATCGGCACCAATGATTTAACGCAGTACACCCTGGCAGTTGACCGTGGTAATGATATGATTTCACACCTTTACCAACCGATGTCGCCATCTGTTCTGACGCTGATCAAGCAAGTTATTGATGCTTCTCATGCTGAAGGCAAATGGACCGGCATGTGTGGTGAGCTTGCAGGCGACGAACGTGCTACACTTCTGTTGCTGGGGATGGGTCTGGACGAGTTCTCTATGAGCGCCATTTCTATCCCGCGCATTAAGAAGATTATCCGTAACACGAACTTCGAAGATGCGAAGGTGTTAGCAGAGCAGGCTCTTGCTCAACCGACAACGGACGAGTTAATGACGCTGGTTAACAAGTTCATTGAAGAAAAAACAATCTGCTAATCCACGAGATGCGGCCCAATTTACTGCTTAGGAGAAGATCATGGGTTTGTTCGATAAACTGAAATCTCTGGTTTCTGATGATAAGAAAGACACCGGAACTATTGAGATTGTTGCTCCGCTCTCTGGCGAGATCGTCAACATCGAAGACGTGCCGGATGTAGTTTTTGCTGAAAAAATCGTTGGTGATGGTATTGCTATCAAGCCAACCGGTAACAAAATGGTTGCCCCTGTTGATGGCACCATCGGCAAAATCTTTGAAACCAACCATGCGTTCTCTATCGAATCTGATAGCGGCATTGAGCTGTTTGTTCACTTCGGTATTGATACCGTTGAACTGAAAGGCGAAGGCTTCAAGCGTATCGCTGAAGAAGGCCAGCGTGTGAAAGTGGGCGACCCGGTTATTGAATTCGATCTGCCGCTGCTGGAAGAGAAAGCCAAGTCTACCCTGACTCCGGTTGTTATCTCCAACATGGACGAAATCAAAGAACTGATCAAACTGTCCGGTAGCGTGACCGTGGGTGAAACTCCGGTTATCCGCATCAAGAAGTAATTCTTGCCGCAGGGAAGAATGGCGCCAGATGGCGCCATTTTTTTATCTAACGGACGTCAAAACCTGCCGGATGGTGCTACGCTTCTCCGGCCTACGAAAAACGCCGTAACGTAGGCCAGGTCAGGCGTATGTGCCGCCATCAGCATTAAATTTGTGAAGTAACCGGTCGGTAACACGCCTCGCGCATCAGGATTTTCATACCTTCCGGCCCGCTTTCCAGCATCCGCCGTTCCGAATCCGCCACTAGCAGTTCACAATCATAGCCACCGGCAATCCCAAACATGGCGCGCGCCACACAGATATCTTCCAGCGCCTCTGTTCCGCTGGTATCAAAATGTCCAACGATGCGTCCATGCTGACTAACCACCAGTCGATAACTCTTCATCGCGCCTCCCCTGCCGGTGGCAGAATTAACTCATCACAACCGCACAAGTGCGTCCATGTCATCACTTCCAGCACGCGCTGTGCAGCGTCGTGCGTGGCAGCGGTAAGTGGTTTTCCCAGCACGATACCACTCACCAGTTCAGCGCAGAACAGATCGCCGGTCCCCTTCAGGTCCGTTTTCACCCGCGGATGGGCTAGCACCTCAACCGTTTCAGCCGTCACGACTGCAACCTGAATGACCTCCTCGGTTTCTCCCGGTGCGCTGGTGATTACCACCCATTTCAGCGTATCGGTGAGCAGCGATTTGGCTGCCGATATCGCTTCATCCAGCGTGCGACACGGTTTACCGCTCAACATCTGCAGCTCAAACACATTTGGCGTCAGTCCCTGTGCCAGCGGTAGCAGATGTTTGCGATACGCCTCCGGTATTTCGGCCTTTACGTACATGCCGCTGTCCGTATCCCCAATCACCGGATCAACCAGAATACACAGATCCGGGTGGGTAGCCCGCACGGTCTCCAGCCACTGTGCCAGCAGAGCGATTTGTTCCGCACTGCCCATATACCCCGTGGTCACCGCTTTTAGCTCACGTAACGTATCGCGTTCATTTAAGGCGCGAAGATAGCCGCTAAACCAGTCGGCCGGGATAACACCGCCATAAAAAGTCTCATAATGCGGTGTATTGCTGAACAGTACCGTTGGGATCGCGGTGACGCGTAATCCCTGCGCTTTGATGGCCGGGACGGCGATGCTGTTACCTACGCTGCCATACACCACCTGTGACTGGACGGCGACGATATCGGTTTGTAGCGCCCGATGCTTGTCGTCGAAGAGCACTGACTGTATTTCACTCTCCTGCTGCATAAACTTCTCCTCTCGCTGGACAGCGGGCTATCGCCTCACTATTATCGTCATATGCTAAAATTCATTTTGTCATAGGTCAATAATGATCGACGGAAAAACCGCTAACGAAATTTTTGACAGTATTCGTCAACATGTCGCTACAGGCACCCTCGCCTCAGGCGAAACGCTTCCGCCAGTGCGCGAGCTGGCGACGACATTGAACGTCAACCGCAATACTGTCGCGGCGGCTTATAAACGACTGGTCACCTCCGGGCTGGCACTCAGTCTTGGGAGAAACGGGACGGTAATCAAAGGAATTTCCTCCCCTATCGCGCTGGAGGGAGGGAACCCGGATACCCCGCTTACCGACCTTTCCGGTGGTAACCCTGCGCCGACTTGTCTCCCCGATCTCAGTCGTTATTTCGCGCAAATAAATAAGAATCCACGTCTGTATGGCGATGCCGTCGTATCGCCTGAGCTTAAAACCTGGGCCACACGCTGGATGCAGGATGCCCTCCCTGGCGTGGGAGAAATTGATATCACCAGCGGTGCTATTGACGCTATTGAACGACTACTGTGCGCCCATTTATTGCCGGGCGATAGCGTCGCGGTAGAAGATCCCTGCTTTTTAAGTAGCATCAATATGTTGCGTTATGCGGGATTCTCAGCGAGCCCGGTCACCGTAGACAACGAAGGTATGCAACCCGACATGCTGGAGGTGGCGTTACAAAGAGGGGCGCGGGCAGTGATCCTGACGCCGCGGGCCCACAACCCAACGGGATGTAGCCTGAGCGCCTCACGCACCGCCCAGTTACAAAAAATCCTGGCCCGCTATCCGCAGGTGCTGGTGATTGTCGACGACCACTTTGCACTGCTGTCTGCATGCCGTTGGCACCCGGTGATTGCCACGCAAACCACGCACTGGGCAGTCGTCCGTTCAATGTCGAAAACATTAGGCCCGGATTTACGCCTTGCCATCGTTGCCAGCGATCCGGTCACTTCAGCAAAACTGCGGTTACGACTCAACGCCGGCAGTCAGTGGGTCAGCCATCTGCTTCAGGATTTGGCCTGCGCCTGCCTGAGTGACGAGGAGTATCAACGCAAGCTGGTCCAGACTCAGCGGTTTTACGCAACACAGCAGCAAAAACTGACCACCGCTCTCAGAGGATATGGCATTGATCTACCCGTCGGTGATGGTCTGAATCTGTGGCTGCCTCTGACACACCACAGTCAATCACTTGCTTTTGCCCTGGCAAAATCCGGTTGGCTGGTACGCGAAGGTGAGGTGTTTGGTGTGAATACACCATCGCACGGTCTGCGCATTACGCTGTCGACCTTGAACGACAGCGATATTCATAAGCTGGCGGCTGATATTCATCAGGCGCAAAAGCGCTAACAGGAGAGAAAAAGTGCGAGTTCATTTTGTTATTCATGAGTCTTTTGAATCTGCTGGCGCGTATCTGCCGTGGGCAGAACAGCGTGGCTATACCATCACCTGGTCACGGGTTTACGCCGGAGAATCGGTTCCTGCCAATGCTGATGGGTTCGATATGCTGGTCGTCTTTGGTGGCCCGCAGTCTCCACGCACCACGCTGGCAGAATGCCCGTATTTTGATTCTCAGGCCGAACAGCATCTGATCAATCAGGCGATTTCAGCACGCAAAATTGTGGTGGGGATCTGCTTAGGTTCACAGCTGATTGGCGAGGCGCTGGGCGCGAAGGTATGTCAAAGCCCGGAAAAAGAGATTGGTCACTATCCCATCACACTGACTGAAGCAGGTAAAGCGCACCCGCTGATCGCCCACTTTGGATCGCCGCTGATGGTCGGTCACTGGCACAACGATATGCCTGGATTAACCGATCAGGCGACAATTCTGGCGACAAGTGAAGGCTGTCCGAGACAAATCGTGCAATACGGTAATTTTATCTATGGCTTCCAGTGTCATATGGAATTCACCGCCGAGGCAATCGAGGGGCTGATTCAGCATTCGGAACAAGAGTTAGCAGAGGCCAGAGGAAAACGCTTTATCCGCTCTGTTGCTGAAATGCGCGAATGGGATTACCAGCAGATGAATGAAAAACTGTGGCAGTTCCTGGATAAACTGGTAGAGAACCGTAACGATTACTCATTGAAGGCCGGATAAAACACGCAACGTCTTATCCGGCGATCGTGTCGTGTGTTTGCCTGATGGCGCTACGCTTATCAGGCAAACAAATTAAATCCCTGCGCCCTGATTGAAGTGCTCTTCACCAAAAACGCCGGTCGAAAGGTAGCGATCGCCGCGATCGCAGATGATCGCCACCACCACAGCGCCGGGTGTAGCACGCGCCACGCGTAACGCCCCCGCTACCGCGCCGCCAGAACTGACACCGCAGAAAATGCCTTCACGAACCGCCAGCTCACGCATGGTGTTTTCTGCATCATTCTGATGAATATCCAGCACCTCATCCACCAGCGAGGCGTTAAAAATGCCCGGCATATACTCCGCAGGCCAGCGGCGAATCCCCGGAATACTGCTGCCCTCTTCCGGCTGCAGACCGACAATCGTCACCGGTTTAGCCTGTTCACGCAGAAAACGAGATACGCCGGTAATGGTGCCGGTCGTGCCCATGCTGGAGACGAAATGGGTAATGCGTCCGGACGTTTGCTGCCAGATTTCCGGGCCGGTTGTGGTGTAATGCGCATACGGGTTATCAGGATTGTTAAACTGATCGAGCAACTTACCTTCGCCACGTTGGGCCATTTCCAGTGCTAAGTCACGCGCCCCTTCCATGCCCTGCTCTTTGGTCACCAGTATCAGTTCAGCCCCGTAAGCCCGCATCGCCGCACGTCGCTCCTGACTCATGTTGTCAGGCATAAGCAGCTTCATGCGATAACCTTTCAGCGCGGCGATCATCGCCAGCGCGATGCCGGTATTCCCGCTGGTTGCTTCAATCAGTACATCGCCCGGCTTAATTTCTCCGCGTTTCTCCGCTTCGACAATCATCGACAGCGCAGCCCTGTCTTTCACCGATCCCGCGGGATTATTCCCTTCCAGTTTGACCCAAATTTCACTGCCGTTTTCCGGCGCAAGACGCTGCAGTTTAACCAGAGGCGTATTGCCAATCGTTTGTTCTAATGTGTTCACGTTTTCAGCTCAATAAAATGCCGGGTGGCGCTACGCTTACCCGGCCTACAGGTCATGCTTTAGCCCGTAGGCCCGGTATGCGCAGCGCCACCGGGGAATAACTATGCGAATTAACCTATCAGGCCGATTGCGCCAGGGCAAGTTCCGCTTCACGCGTTT
The DNA here is from genome assembly GCF_028069755.1 of Citrobacter sp. Igbk 16. Lineage (NCBI taxonomy): Bacteria > Pseudomonadati > Pseudomonadota > Gammaproteobacteria > Enterobacterales > Enterobacteriaceae > Citrobacter > Citrobacter sp. Igbk 16. The sequence goes on from NZ_JANEWJ010000001.1 coordinate 182,340, forward strand.
CAATGCGCTGGTCACCGTTGTACAGACGTGCATTTTGCAGCCCAACAAACAGGCGTTCGCCACGAGCAGGGGAATCGTCTCCCTGCATGACCACTGTCAGCGGTTCGTTATACCACCCCAGTGGTTGCACAACTAATTGGGTGTAGTGACCTTTCGGGCTGGCTTCCAGCACCTGTACCGGCAACGGGGAATCCAGGCTGGTACGACGGCTCACATCCACTTCCCACGGACGCAGGAACAGATCAACCGGCCCTTGATACGCTGGCGTATAGCCCAATGGCCAACGGTGTGCGCCAACATGGAACTGTCCGCCACGAATCGTCCCCTGCAGGCGGTTAACCTCACCCATAAATTCCAGCACAAAGCGGGTTGCCGGTTCACGCCAGACCTGGTCCGGCGCATCGGCTTGTTCAATATGTCCCTGGCTCATTACCACCACGCGATCGGCCACTTCCGTTGCTTCTTCCTGGTCGTGGGTAACAAACACGCTGGTGAATTTCAGTTCTTCGTGCAACTGACGCAACCAACGACGCAACTCTTTACGAACCTGAGCATCAAGTGCACCAAACGGCTCATCGAGTAGCAGGATCTGCGGTTCCACCGCTAACGCTCGAGCCAGCGCCACACGCTGTTTTTGCCCGCCGGAAAGCTGCGCCGGAAAACGATCCGCCAGATGGGCAAGCTGCACCATCTCCAGCAATTTGGTGACTTTCGCCTTAATGGCCGCCGCGTTTGGACGCTCGCGACGCGGTAAGACCGTCAGCCCAAAGGCGATATTGTCGAAAACGGTCATATGGCGAAACAGCGCATAATGCTGAAAGACGAAGCCAACTTTACGATCACGCGCATGTAAACGACTGACGTCAGTACCATGAAAGCGAATATGCCCGCTGGACTGATGTTCCAGCCCGGCAATAATTCGCAGCAGCGTCGTTTTACCCGAACCGGAGGGTCCCAGCAGCGCGACCATCTGACCTGAAGGAATATCCAGCGAGATATCGTTCAGCACCTGGGTGCGACCAAAAGACTTCTTAATATTGGCAATCTCAATGCTCATGATTTTCCTCCTGCTGCGCGCGTTTTTCCTGGTTCTCCAGGCGCCATTGCAGCATGCTCTTCAAAAACAGGGTAATAATCGCCATCAGCGTTAACAACGCCGCTGCGGTAAAGGAGCCGACAGTGTTGTAATCCTGCTCCAGTAATTCAATCTGCAATGGCAATGACAAGGTTTCGCCGCGAATCGAACCAGACACCACCGACACCGCACCAAACTCACCAATCGCACGGGCATTGGTCAACACCACACCGTACAGCAATGCCCAACGGATATTCGGCAGCGTCACGCGTCGGAACATCTGCCAGCCGGACGCGCCAAGCAGCACAGCCGCTTCATCTTCATTACTGCCCTGGCTTAACATCACCGGCACCAGTTCGCGCACCACAAACGGACAGGTTACAAAGACCGTAACCAGCACCATGCCTGGCCAGGCAAACATGATTTGCAGGTTATGTTCATCCAGCCAACCGCCGAGTGGGCCGTTAGAGCCGTAAAACAGCAGATAGACCAGACCGGCGACCACCGGCGAGACAGCAAACGGAATATCCAGTAGCGTCAGCAACAGCTGGCGACCCGGAAAGTTAAAGCGGGTCACCAGCCAGGCCAGCAAGACACCAAACACCAGGTTCACTGGCACTGCGATCAGTGCAATCAACACCGTAAGCCAGATGGCATGCAGCATGTCCGGGTTAGCCAGATTCTGTAATACCGGCAGTAACCCCTTACTGAATGCCTGCACGAAGATATAGATCATCGGCACCAGCAAAATAAACGCGGACACCAGCATGCCCGTGCCAATCAGAAACCATTTACCCCAGTTGATGCGGGGCGCCCCATAGTGTTTCAATTGGGTAATGTCTGCCATCAGTGACCTACCACGCGTCGACCAAAGCGACTCTGCAGGGTGTTAATCGAAAACAGCAGCAACAACGAAGCCCCAAGGATTACTGACGCAATCGCACTAGCGGCTGGGTAGTCAAACTCCTGCAAGCGAACAAAAATCATCAGTGAGGTGACTTCCGTTTTCCACGCAATATTCCCGGCGATAAAGATAACCGCGCCAAATTCGCCTAAACTACGGGTGAACGACAGCGCCACGCCCGCCACCAGCGCAGGAGACAGCTCCGGCAGCACCACTTTGCGGAAACTCTGCCAACGCGTAGCACCCAGCGTCTCCGCCGCTTCTTCATACTCCGGACCTAACTCTTCCAGCACCGGCTGTACGGTACGTACCACAAACGGAATGCTGGTAAAGGCCATTGCCACCGCGATACCCAGCCAGGTGTAAGTGACCTTAATATCCAGTTTCGCCAGCCATTCGCCGTAGAAACCGTTAACCGAAAACAGTGACGCCAGCGTCAGACCCGCTACCGCCGTAGGCAGCGCAAACGGCAGGTCCATCAGCGCATCCAGCAGCGTGCGGCCCGGAAAACGATAGCGGGTTAAGATCCACGCCATCAACAGACCAAACACGCCGTTAAAAATCGACGCCACAAATGCTGACAGCAGCGTGACTTTATAGGCCGCCACGACCTGCGGGTTAGTGATCACATCCCAATATTGCGCCCAGCTCATTTGCGCCAGTTGCATTACCAGCGCACTAAGCGGTAACAGCAATATCAGGCACACAAACAGTAAGCTGGTACCCAGACTTAAGGTAAAGCCGGGCAGCACGCGTCGGGAAGAAACAGCAAACATTTACTTGCGCCCCGCCGCCAACAGTTTGTCCAGCTCACCGCCGCTGACAAAGTGTGTTTTCATCACTTCAGGCCAGGAGCCGAACTTGTCTTCTACGCGGAACAATTCAGTCTGCGGGAATTTATCTTGCAGCTTGTCCATGACCTGTGGGTTATTCACACGGTAGTAATAGTCGGTGATGATGGTTTGTGCCTGCGGGCTGTACAGCCAGTTCAGATAGGCTTTAGCCGCTTTCTCTGTCCCGTTGGCCTGCACATTCTTATCTACCCAGGCAACCGGGAACTCGGCAAGAATATTGGTTTTCGGAATAACAACCTCAAAACCCTGCGCTTCATACTGCTTGCGAATGTTATTCACTTCCGACTCGAAGCTGATCAATACGTCACCGAGCCCGCGCTCGGCAAAAGTGGTGGTCGCGCCACGGCCGCCGGTATCAAACACTTCGACATTTTGCAGGAACTGGGTCATGAACTGTTCGGTTTTGGCTTTATCGCCGCCGTCTGCTTTATCCGCAGCGCCCCACGCCGCTAAATAGGTGTAGCGCGCATTCCCGGACGTTTTCGGGTTAGGGAAGATAAGCTTGACGTCAGAACGAACAAGGTCATTCCAGTCGTGAATATTTTTAGGGTTTCCTTTACGCACCAGGAATCCCATTGTGGAATAGAACGGTGAACTGTTGTTCGGCAGGCGAGTTTGCCAGTCGGCCGGGATCAACTTGCCTTTGTCGTGCAGGATTTGCACGTCGGTCACCTGGTTATAGGTCACCACATCGGCTTTCAGTCCCTGTAAAATCGCCAGCGCCTGTTTTGATGACCCGGCATGAGATTGCTTTATCGTCAGTTTATCGCCGCCGTTATCCTTCGCCCATTGCTGTTCAAACGGGGGATTAAGGGCGGCAAACAGCTCGCGAGACACATCGTATGAGCTGTTCAACAGCTCTGTTGCCTGCGCCTGCCCCATCACCAGCAGCAGCGCCGCCAGCGTCAGCGTTCTTTTTTTCAGTAAGTTAACGGCCATTGCGCACCCTTATAAATTTAATGACTTTCTTATGGTCATCATATTTATAACCGGCACTAAAGGAGTAACGGTTTTATATACCGTTTGATGATTTGAAAGTTGAAAAGAGAATAAGAGCTTATCCCAGTAGGTGTAATTGTTGCAGGCAGTTTGGACACGGACAGCGCGGAAAAACCGGAGCGTACACGAAGTACGTGAGGATTTTGAGCACTGCCCAGGGCCAAACTGGCAAATAAAATAGCCTAATGGGCTAGCGCTAAGGGGTACCTCCTCCCCAGGTTCACCAGGGAGGAGACAGGCATCAATCAGATGCCGACGCTAACGCTTTCCGGCAGTGTGCTGCCGCCATCAATCACGTTTTGCGTGCCAGTTAAGTAGCTGGATTCATCCGACGCCAGGAACGCCGCCAGTTCACCCACTTCAAGCGGGCAGGCCAGACGGCGCATTGGAATCGCTTTCGCCATGTCGACTAAAACCGATTCAGGATCGTCCGGGTTAGACTGACGTGCAATACTTTCCGCCATTGGCGTACGAACGTAGCCTGGGCAAATTGCATTTACACGAATCCCCGATTGCGCGTATTCAACCGCCAGGGACTTAGTTAAGCCGATAATAGCGGCTTTCGACAGCGCATACGCAGTTTCACCCGGGTCGGCTACCATATCGCCTGTTACCGATGACATCATCACGATGCGCCCGTCTTTGCGCGCAATCATCTCCGGCAGAACGGCCTTCGTCACGTTCCAGACGCCTTTAATGTTGACATCAATGTGGAAGTCGCGATCTTCATCGCTCATTTCAAGGAAGTTGCCAAGGCGACATACGCCTGCATTGTTGACCAGAATGTCGATTTTGCCTTCAATTTTCTTCGCGCGTTTTACCGCTTCCGTGACCGACGCAAAATCTCTGACGTCTGCGTGAACCGCTGTGCAGCGATGCCCGCGCCCAGCCAGTTCATCCGCCAGCTTTTCAATCTCATCGGAGATATCCAGCAGGATTAAGTTCGCGCCATGGCGGGCAAACGTTCTGGCGATCCCCTCGCCAATACCCTGAGATGCGCCCGTAATCAATGCTGTTTTGCCCGTGAGTTTTCCCATTTCAATATTCTCCTTTTGAATATGAAGCCTTCGCTTCATTCACGCAGAAGATACAGCATTAACAAATTCATGCTGAGGAATAGCTCACTAAATCAGGTTAATTTAAGGTAAAAAAAATCCCCGTCGGGGCGGGGATTTTCAATTCGATGACAGATAAGAACGCGGTAGGCCCGGTAAGCGTTAGCGCCACCAGGCAATACCGGGATTACAGCGCCATCAGTCGATCCAGCGATGGTGCAAAGTAATAGCCACCGGTGACCGGTTTGGTAAAGCGCAGCATCGCGTCACGTTTGCCGTCGGTATCACCAAACATGCTCAGCAGTTGCTGCTCAATATTGTGCAGACGCGCACAGTACGCGCAGAAATAGAGACCATGCGTGCCGCTGGCTGTACCGTATGGCAGGCTCTGACGAACAATTTTCAGACCCTTGCCATCTTCTTTCAGATCCACACGGCTCAGGTGGGATGTTACCGGACGATCGTCACCATCGATCTCTTCGTTGGCTTCCTTGGTGCGGCCAATCATCATTTCCTGATCGTGAATACTCATGCGGTTCAGTTGCTTCAGGTTATGTTCCCAACGCTGCACGAATACATAGCTGCCGCCAGCATCGACGCCATCTTTAATAACAGCGACTTCACGACGCGTTTCTTCACCCGCCGGGTTTTCAGTGCCATCAACAAAGCCACTGAGATCACGCTCTTCCACCCAGCGGAAACCGTGGATCTCTTCTTTGACATCGATGCAGTCGCCAAACGCTTCCATGGCCGCCTGCGCAACGGAGAAGTTCACGTCATGGCGCAGCGAGAGAATATGGATCAATACGTCATACTGGGTCGCCGGAGCCAGGCCTTTACCGTAAGGGATGAAGTCCTTCAGCTCTTCCGCGCCCACGCCGCCGCTCAGCGTGCGCCAGGTGTTGTTGCCAAAAGCGACTACCGCGCCCAGATGCGCATCCGGGAATTTCGCTTCAAAGGTCGCCAGCTTATCGGCAAATGTTTTGCTGGCCGCTCGCAGAGCCTCAACATCACCTTTTACATTGGCTTCAATCCAAATCGCCGCACGGCAATGTTCTGGCAAAATGCCACTCTGAACCTGAGACATTGTTCCTCCTGAAAAAAAGCTGCCACGACATCGTGGCATTGATGGGCGTTATTCTACCTGTTTTTTTAGTAAGTCGATTTGTTCAGACGCAAATTAACGCCGCCAGATAATTTTGCTTACTTTCCACGTTTTCAGCGTGTCGTCCGACGGCATTAAGCCCTCAGGCCCGCTCCATTCGCCAGAAAAAATATAGCTAATGTGCTGACTTCCTTCAGCTTTACATTCAACGTTCTCGCTATCATCACCGGTTGCTTTCTGACAATTACCGAAGGCTTTAGTGTAAAGGTCGCTAAACGGTGTACCGATTTCGACACCCGAGGCTGATGCGATATTGCTGTCCAATACATCAATGCGACTGATGGTTCCCTGGTCGCCATTGATCACCATTGCCAGTTTGTCACCTTTCATCACCTCAAAAAAGCGCACGACATTGCCGTTATTGGTTTTCATCCCACTACGCAGGCGATAATCGCCATCCAGCGCATCAGCAATGGTCTTTTCATCCAATGTCGTCGCGCCCGTGAGTTTTCCCACGCCTTGCTCAGTGACCTCGGTCGAAGAACCAAACCAGTTCCACGGATTAGCGGCAGACCAGTTCACCGATGAGAGGGTTGAACACCCGGTCAGCACCAGCGGTATCGCGCATAACGTCAAACGCAGTGATTTCATTTCACTTCCTTCCATATTTATCAACGCTGCTTTGAGTCCGGTTTCACTAAAAAGTGCCGTTATTCTTTCTCGGGGGAAAAACAGGCACGCAAACGTTGATTGGTTAACAGCCAGACCAGCGCGACAATATCCGCCACCAGCAGCGCCAGACCAACGCCGTTGACAGGATCGCCTGCCAACCACAGCATCGGCTGCCAGCAGAGCAGCGCCAGTTGAGCCAGAATCAGTAATCCGCGCAGCCTGTGCCACAAAACGGGAAACGCGGAACGCCGCCCGCTGAGTAAAAACGCCAGCACGGCCGGAACGCCGGGAAGTAACCCCAGCCAGAACGCGTCATGATCGGGATAAAACAAATTCAGCAACGTGTTGCCTTGATCGCGGGAAGAACCCGCAATCACAAACAACACCCAGGTACGCGCCTGGAGCAGCAGCACGCACCAGAACAGAAATGGCAGGCGCAGACGCCCATGACCGTCATAGTCGGCGGGATGGAACTCAGTACTCTTCATCTTCGATTAAACGTTTACCCAGATTGAGTACATCTGCATGTTCATAGCCCAGACGCTCATACATACCCAGCACAACGTCATTATCGTCACGTACCATGATTTGAATCTTCGGACAACCGCGGGCAATGAGCTTTTTCTCCAGTCGGTTCAGCAGCGCATTAGCAATACCACGCCCCCTGAACTCAGGATGCACGCCAAGGTAATAGGCGGAACCACGATGACCGTCATAGCCCCCCATCACTGTGCCGACAACTTCGCCGTTCACTTCTGCGACCAGAAACAAGCTGACGTCATGATTAACTTTGCGTTCAATGTCCATTTCCGGGTCATTCCATGGACGCAGCAGATCACAGCGCTCCCAGAGGGTGATCACCTCTTCGAAATCTTCCTGGCGAAATACGCGTATTTCCATGGTATTAGTTTCCTTTTCAGGACGTTAAAAAGCGATTATGGCGCGAACCACTGATTTAGCCAATATCTGACGCGAAGCGACGGAAAAAATGGCATAATACGGAATTGTCACGTATTGAAATGAAAAGTAAAACAATTCTTATCCCGATCCGTCGCAACGGACTACGCGATACGATATAACGTCTGGAACCTTTTTTTACAACTCAGGCCGTATGAGCACTTTTAAACCACTAAAAACTCTCACATCGCGCCGCCAGGTGCTGAAAGCTGGGCTGGCAGCCCTGACGCTGTCCGGCATGTCGCAAGCCATCGCAAAGGAAGAAACGCTAAAGACCAGTAATGGTCACAGCAAACCGAAAGCCAAAAAAGCGGGTGCTAAGCGTGTTGTTGTTCTTGACCCAGGACACGGTGGTATTGATACCGGAGCAATTGGCCGCAACGGCTCGAAAGAAAAACACGTGGTGCTGGCGATTGCCAAGAATGTACGCTCGATTCTGCGCAATGAAGGAATTGATGCACGCCTGACCCGCTCTGGCGATACCTTCATTCCACTGTACGATCGCGTTGAGATTGCCCACAAGCACGGTGCCGATCTGTTTATGTCGATTCACGCCGACGGCTTCACCAATCCGAGCGCGGCGGGGGCATCGGTCTTCGCCCTGTCCAATCGCGGTGCCAGTAGCGCCATGGCGAAGTACCTGTCCGATCGTGAAAACCGTGCCGATGAAGTCGCAGGTAAAAAGGCCACCGATAAAGACCATTTATTGCAGCAGGTACTGTTCGATTTGTTACAAACCGACACCATTAAAAACAGCCTGACGCTCGGTTCGCACATTCTTAAGAAAATCAAGCCAGTACACCGCTTGCACAGTCGCAGCACGGAACAAGCCGCGTTCGTGGTACTAAAATCACCGTCAATTCCTTCGGTACTGGTCGAAACGTCATTCATCACCAACCCGGAAGAAGAACGGTTACTGGGCACAACGGCATTTCGCCAGAAAATCGCCACCGCTATCGCCAATGGCATCATCAGCTATTTCCACTGGTTTGATAATCAGAAAGCACATTCGAAGAAACGTTAATCATGAAGCCCGATGCACAGCGCGTTAAACAGTTCCTGCTGAGTCTGCAGGATAATATTTGCCAACAGTTATCTGCCGTCGATGGTGCAACGTTTGTTGAAGATAACTGGCAGCGTGAAGCGGGCGGCGGCGGTCGTAGCCGGGTGCTACGTAACGGCGGTATCTTTGAACAAGCGGGGGTGAATTTCTCCCACGTACACGGTGACGCAATGCCAGCCTCTGCTACCGCACATCGGCCAGAGCTTGCCGGGCGCAGCTTTGAGGCGATGGGTGTCTCGCTGGTCGTGCATCCGCAGAATCCGTACATCCCTACCAGCCATGCCAACGTGCGTTTTTTTATCGCCGAAAAACCGGGTGCCGATCCAGTATGGTGGTTTGGCGGTGGCTTTGATTTAACGCCCTACTATGGTTTTGAAGAAGATGCCGTTCACTGGCATCGCACCGCGCTTGAACTCTGCCAACCGTTTGGTGATGACGTGTACCCGCGTTACAAAAAATGGTGCGACGACTACTTCTTTCTGAAGCACCGTAACGAGCAGCGCGGCATTGGTGGGCTGTTTTTTGATGACTTAAATACGCCAGATTTCGACCACTGCTTCGCCTTTACGCAGGCGGTCGGGCAAGGTTACACCGAGGCGTATCTGCCGATCGTCGAACGCCGCAAAGCGATGAGCTGGGGCGAGCGCGAGCGCGATTTCCAACTTTATCGTCGCGGACGCTATGTGGAATTTAATCTGGTGTGGGATCGCGGCACCTTATTCGGTCTGCAGACCGGCGGGCGCACCGAATCGATTCTGATGTCAATGCCGCCGCTGGTGCGCTGGGAGTATGACTGGCAGCCGGAAGCGAACAGCCCGGAAGCCGCCCTTAGCGAATTTATTCAGGTCCGCGACTGGGTGTAATTGCCTGATGGCGCTACGCTTATCAGGCTTACAGCAACGGCAAAACCCGTAGGCCGGATAAGACGCGTTAGCGTCGCATCCGGCACAAGAATGTCATCACGCCCACTGACGCATGCGCTGATGCAGCGTCAGCGAGGGTTTTTCCGCAAACAGCTGCTGGTAATCGGTAGCAAACTGCCCTAAATGCCAGAATCCCCACTGCATCGCAGCGTCCTTCACCGTTGCACTTTGCGACCACGGGCTAATAAGCTCCCGGCGCACAGCATTCAGACGAATACGCTTTAACCAGGCATTCGGTCCGATACCCAGGATCGCGTGAAACGCGTTTTGCAGCGTGCGACGACTCACATGTAGCTGGTTACACAAGTCGAGCACGGTCAGCGGTTCTGACATATTTTCCAGCACATATTCGCGCGCACGCGACAGCAGGCGGCGATAACTCTGATGGCTGATGCTTTCAGCGGTCATAATCGGCTGAGCGTCTTCCAGCATAGTGCCCATCGCCAGCAACAGGTTATCACCCAATACTTTGCGCACCGCCGGCTGATGAAGGTTCTCAGGATTTTCACTAAACGTCGCCAGCGCCTGTTGCACAAAGCCCCATAACGCAGCTTTGTGCTGTTCTTTGACTTCCAGCGCCGACTGGTTGCGCAGCATATGCAGCACCCTTTCCGGGTTATGCAGGAAGTTGGCCTGACGCGCAATCGCCTCTTCCGAAATGACAACCCCCAGAATGGTGTAATCATCCGGTGTGCTCAGCTCAAACTCTGTTCCGCCTGGGCGGGTCGCAATTTCAGCACTGCCAAGGCATTGCGTACCAATAAATCCCTGCTCGCCGCGCGTAGCCGGAATACCAAACCAGAACGAATTCGGCCAAACCAGGCATGACTGGCGCAGCGCAAGACCGGTGTATTCACGGAACACCTGAATATCATCAAGCAGGATTTCCGTGAACTCGCCATGAAATTTTCCCGGATGCAGTTGATCATAAATCTGCTGCCAGGCAGTAATCGTCAGGGCATGCTCATACACATCTGTTGTTCGCCGTTGGTGAACGTTGTCCACCTCCACCTTCGGCGTAAGTTTAACGTCTTCGGGTAATGCTTCATGATAAAGATGGTGCAGGTTTGCAGTACGGGTCTTTTTCATGATCTTTTAAGCCGGAAGCTTCAATGAAGCCCCCGGCCCTCCGACAGGTTAATTTTTTAAGCGATAGCGACTACTGCGTTTACGCAACGCTCCGTCAGAAAAGAGCTGTTCCAGCGCATTTCTGGCTTTATCAAGTGACCAGCCAAAGTGCGCGGCCACTTCCCCTGCCGTCATTCCTTGACGGGTTGATGCCAATAACGCCAGGAGTTCATCAGAAGACTCAGATGTCACAGGCGCTTCCTGTGTCTTTTCCGCTTTGGCTTCTGGTTTCATTTCTGGCTTCGGTGCGGGTTTCTTCGGCGCACGTTTAAAACCGCCGATCAGCCACTGGGTGTCATCATCCGGCCGCCCTATCTCCTTACGGCTGATAACACGGCCTGTACGCGCAGCAGCAGCACTGCCAGCATCCAGCGCAGCGCGGCACGCCGCCAGATCGCCTTCCACCACCAGCGTCAGCCTGCCAGGATCGAGCACTTCGTGGCTAAGCAGTCGCACGTTCGCAGCTTTCAGCATGGCGTCCGCAGCATCAACAGCCGCAACCATGCCATCCACTTCCAGTAATCCCAGTGCATTGATCATCACAACCTCTCTTACGCGCGTTGTACCGGATTACGGGCAATATCCAGAACGGCATCGGCAAAGGCGTTACACGCGGCTTTACAGGCGGCCTGACTACCGGTCAAAAACGCCGCTGAGTAGTTGGTTTCTGACGGTGGTGGAACGTAGGTCACCAGCTGTACATCGGCAGATTTCAGTGCAGCATCAATACCGAATGTCGCTTCCAGCGGCGGTGCCACCAGATAAGCCATAGGATCGCCAAGCCGACATCCCGCTGTCGCGGAAAGATACGAACCCGTGCGCGATACGACGTGCGCCAGGAAGGCGGTATTTTCTGCGTCATTTGCCCACTGGAACGCCGCGCCACTTTCAATATTGGCAACCATGGCGTCCAGGCCCGCGCGAACTTCAGCCGGGTTCGGCCCGCCGAGCATAATCAGCACTTCACCTGCGGTGGGAGAAGGTCCGTGCGCCGCACCGGCATACAATGAGCGGCCATAAACCACTTCGACCATTGCCTGTTTTGTCGCTTCGTCTGCGGCAATATACGCCACGTCATCAGAATCTGCTGTGATGAGCCCGAGGCTACGTATATGTGGCGGTAATTTAAGTTCGCGAGCAAAACCGTCATTTACCGAGGCAATCACGCGCATCGCGGTGACTGAGGGTCTTATCAAATCTAATGCTGGCATGATGCCTCCTTAACGGGTCATATTGATGCCGGATGCTTTCTGCTCCAGCATGCGCTTGGCCAAATCGACGATTACCGCAGCCGCTTCTACCGGAGGCGTACCGCCCTGGTGAATGTTCGAGATACAGGTGCGGTCAGCTTCAACGGTAGTCGCCACGCGCGGTGAATACACCGCGTAGCAGGAAAGGCTCTCCGACTGGCCTAAGCCCGGACGTTCCCCCACCAGTAGGATCACCGCTTTCGCCCCCAGCAGTTCGCCAATCTGATCTTCGATTTTTACGCGACCATAGCGAACAAAGAACGGCGTACCGACCTTCAGCCCGGCTTGTTTTAAACCCGACAGCAGCGGCGGCAGAATCTCTTCGTAGTTGGCGGTGATCGCATCGGTAGACAGGCCATCAGAGATAATCACCTGCACATCCGGGTTAGCCACACACTGCGATTTCAACGCTTCAATGGCTTCCGCACTCAGACGACGCCCCAGATCCGGGCGTGTCAGATACAGATTTTTGTCACTGATTTCTGAACGAACTTCCAGCAACCCTTGCGCTTTCACCCACTCTTCCGGCACCTCTTTTAAGACCGTATCTTTCGAACGCGAATGGTCCGCCAGGAAACGCAACAACGCCTGAGTACGCGGGCGAGGACCGGCACGACCGGTGCACACGCGTGCTGCAGTACTGCGACGCAGTTCAGTCAACACGTCCGCACGGTGTGGATTTTCGACGCCAATCCACGCTTTGGCTTCAGCAGAACCCAAGTCCATCGCACAGCTTTCACCTGTCGGCGCAGCACACTGCGTGGTGCTGCATTTCGCTTCCGGTGACGGTGCCTGAGCCTGCGGCTGTGACTCACCCATTGACGCCATTACGCTGCGTACAATTTCTTCAATCTGTTTTTGATCCATCGTGTGTCATCCCCGCGTCATCAGAAGAACAGTGACGGATCGCCCGCCCGTTTGGTCAGGCGACCGTTTGCCATAATGCCCATGGTTTCCAGCCAGCGCTCAAACTCCGGCGACGGACGCAGGTTCAGCAGCTGGCGCACGGTCGCGGTATCGTGGAATGCAGTGGTCTGGTAGTTGAGCATGATGTCGTCACCGAGCGGCATGCCCATGATGTAGTTGCAGCCAGCGGTGGCGAGCAGAATCATCAGGTTTTCGTTGAGGTTCTGGTCAGCATCAGCATGGTTGGTGTAGCAGCAGTCACAGCCCATTGAGATGCCGCTCAGCTTGCCCATGAAGTGGTCTTCCAGACCGGCACGAATGATCTGACGGTCGTTGTAGAGATACTCTGGTCCGATAAAGCCCACCACGGTGTTCACCAGGAACGGATCGTAGTGACGCGCCAGCCCGTAGTTACGCGCTTCCATCGTCACCTGATCGGCACCAAAGTTAGCGCCAGCAGAAAGCGCAGACCCTTGCCCGGTTTCGAAGTACAGGCAGTTTTCCCCGGCGATACGGTTAAACTCTGCTCCCACAGCACGCGCTTCATCCAGCATCGCCAGCTCAACGCCAAACTCTTTTAAGCCTTTTTCACTGCCGCAGATACTCTGGAAAATCAGCCCGCCCGGCGCGCCGCGACGAATTGCTTCAATCTGCGTGGTGACGTGCGCCAGTACGCAGCCCTGGGTCGGAATGTTAAATTTGTCGATGACGCCATACACGGTATCGAGGACGCGGCTTAAGTTCTCCACATCATCCGTTACCGGGTTGACCCCAATGACCGCATCACCCGCACCGAAGGAAAGACCTTCATAGATTTGAGCGGCGATACTCTGTACATCGTCACGGGTATCGTTCGGCTGCAAACGGCAGCTAAAGGTGCCCGGCAAGCCAATGGTGGTGTTCGCCTTTTTGATCACCGGCATTTTCTTGCCGCCGTAGATCAGGTCCGCGTTGGAACAGATTTTAGCCACCGCAGCAACGACTTCCGACGTTAACCCTTTGCGCGTAAACGCAATGTCATCGACAGAAGTTTCATCGCTCAGCACATACTCGCGCAGCTCACTGATACTCCAGTTTTTGATGCGGTTATAGGCCGTTTCGTTGACGTCATCCTGAATCAGACGCGTTACGCAGTCTTCTTCATAGGAAATCACCGGGTTATTGCGGATATCCGCCACCGTCATTTCCGACAACACCTGCTTGGCAGCCACACGCTCCTGCGAGCTTGTTGCGGCCACTCCTGCCAGCACATCCCCCGAACGCAGTTCGTTGGCTTTTGCCAGCACCTCTTTTACATCCTTAAACTGATAAACATTGCCGAACAATGTGGTCTTTAGTTTCATAAGTCGTTCCCTCAGGAAGGAAATGCGAGTGATTTCACCGTCACCGGCACAACCGATCCGCCAAAAAGAGGCGTACCAATGTCGATATAGTCCCCCGCCCGGACAACCACCTCATCGATGACTGCCAGCGGGTGTTGCTGTAACTGTGGGCGTAACAGCATGCCCAGGGCTTTACCAAAATCCTGCTCGGCTACCACCAGCAGGGGATGCGGATTCGGATAACGCGCGACGAAGGCCAGCAGCGCGTCAATCACCGTTAACAGCGCGGCGTAACGCACCGGTAACGAACCGGGCAGCGCAAGCACATAAGCATCCGTTTGTGGATCCAGATCGAGCTGCATCAATGCCTGTTGCCAGGCAGCAACCAAATCGGACTCATCCACCGGAATCGCCACCGGCAGATTGCGCAGCGGAAGCTGAACACCCTCCAGCCAGATGGTGCTGCCCGAAAGCGACAGCGTATGCGCACCAGCACCAATCACCGTGGCGCGCACGGTTTGCGCCGGGAACTGCACGTTCATCTCACGCAGACGCGGGTGCTCATGCAGCGCCGTGGCGAGCAGTGGCCCGATGTCGGAAAAACAGAACGGATCGGCAGGTTGGTTGCGGTAGCATTCGCCCACCCCGCCGGACAACGTAATCACTTCCGGTTTCACGCCCGCAGGCAGCAGACCGGTTTGCATCAGCGCCTGCGCCAGTGGTGAAAGCGTGCCTTCAATCACTTCCACAATCAGCGCCGCCATCCGTCGCGCCACCTGAACCAGTTGCGTGGCGTTAAGCGAACGCGCATCGGTGCCAGGGCCAAAAACGTCATCGACAATCATCTGTCCCGGCTGATGCGCGTGAACCACGCGCCCCTGGCCGTCCGTTTCCAGCAGACGCCCACCGACGTTCAGGCAGGCTGAACCGCTGACTTTTCCCGCGTCGAACAGCACGTAATTCGACGTCCCGCCACCGATGTCGATATTCAGTACACGGCACAACTTCTGCTCTGACAGGGTCTGGGCACCCGCACCATGACCAGCAATCACCGATTCCAGATGTGGACCGGCGCTGGCCACCACGAAATCACCCAACGACTGGGAGAGCGTCATCACCGCCGGACGCGCATTGCGGGTTTTCGCACTTTCCCCGGTAATGATGATCGCGCCGGAATCGACGGTTTCTGGTGCGATACCCGCCGCCTGATACTGGGCGAGGATCAGCGCTTTCAGTTCGGCTTCTTTCAGCCCGCCCTGCTTATCAACGGGGGTAAAGAAAACCGGGCTTTGCCAGCTAATTTCGCGTTTGATGAATTCGTAGCGCGGCACCTGCGACACTGCCGCACGGTTAACCAGCTCAAGGCGAGAGAAGATCACCTGAGTGGTGGTGGTGCCGATATCGATACCGACGCTCAGTAGCTGGCGAGTATTCACGATTGCGCCTCCGGGTTGGTTTCTACTTCTGCTGGAACATCTTCATCTTTCGGTACCAACAGCATAGCCACACCAATCGCCGTCACGCCGCCAATCAGCTTGCCGACAATCATCGGGAAGATCATGGCGTTCATGTTCGCTGCGGCGAAGCCTAAGTGGTCACCCAGCGCGAAGGCCGCGGAGACCGCAAAGGCGCAGTTGATCACTTTGCCGCGGGTATCCATATTCTTCATCATGCCGAACATTGGGATGTTGTTCGCCAGCGTCGCCACCATACCAGCAGCCGCAATATTATTGATTTTTAACAGGTTACCGACGCTCATCAGCGGTTTTTCAAACCAACGAGTCAGCAGCAACACCATTGGGTACGCACCGAGCAGCACGCAGGAAATAGAACCGATAACTTCGATGGCGCGCATCACTTCACCCGGTTTGTCGCCCGGAGCCATGAAGATAGGATCAAGACCCGGGATCAGCTCCCAGCCGAGCAGGAATTTGACCACCGCAGCCGCCAGACCGATGGTGATCAGCGCCACCAGGAATTTCGCGAAGATCTGGAAGCCGTTGATCATTTTTTCCGGGATAAATTTCAGTCCCAGCGCCACCAGCACGGCCACGATCAGCACCGGGATCATATTCATCAGGATCAGCGCGAAGGTGAACTCCACCGGCTGCCCGTTGATTTCGACGCCGGAGTACATCGCAATCAAACCGCCCGCAATACAACCAATCGGAATGGTGACGATACCGGCCAGCACGCCCAGCGCCAGATAACGACGGTCAGACGGTTCAATAATCCCCAGCGCAACTGGAATGGAGAACACCAACGTCGGCCCCATCATCGCCCCAAGGATCAGGCCAGAGTACAGCCACGCCGCAACGTCGCCGCCCGCCAGTTCTTTCGCCAGGAAGAAGCCGCCCATATCGCACGCCAGCAGCGTTCCGGCAAACATCGACGGGTTCGCGCCCAACATTTCGTACAGCGGAATAATTACTGGCCCGAGCACATGCGCCAGTACCGGTGCCAGCGCGGTCATACCCACCATCGCCAGACCCAACGCGCCCATCGCCATAAAGCCTTCTTCAAACTGGCCGCCCGATCCCTCAATACTCTTACCGAACTTACCGAGGAAGCGTGCCGAACCGCCGAACTGCGACAGGATCCTGTCCACGGCGGCAATCAGCATAAAGAACATCATGATGTACATGATGATTTCGTTAATTCCCATAGCCCCTACTCCCTGTCATTTGTGATTTGTAGGCCGGATAAGACATTTACGTCGCCTCCGGCATTAACGCCGTGTTATTGCCGGATGGCGGTGCGAGCACCTTATCCGGCCTACAGGCATTACCCGGCAGCCGCGTACAGGTCGATAATCTGTGCCTGTGTGGCGGTGCGTGGGTTACTGCGAATACAAATATCCTCCAGCGCGGCGTGAGCCCATGCGCTGTAATGCTCAGGCTTTGCCCCAACGTCAGAGAGTCGTTTGGTCTGGCCCACCTCGTTAATCAGATCGCTAACCGCGCTGATGGCGTCACGATCGTCCGATTTCTTATTGGTTAATGCCCGCCCGATATGGCTGAAGCGTTCGCGACACACCATGCGGTTAAACCCCATGACCGTGGGCAGCAGCATGGCATTAGCCTGTCCGTGCGGGATGTGCAGCGTCGCCCCCGGCTGGTGCGCCATTGCATGGCACAAGCCCAGCCCCGCACTGGAAAACGCCATTCCGGCCATACAGGAGGCCAGTAACATGCTTTCGCGTGCCGCCAAATCCTGACCGTAGCCAACGGCCTTCGGCAGCGATTTGCCGATCATCGCAATCGCGCCAATCGCCAAGCTGTCGGTAAACGGCGTCGCGTTCAGCGCGCTGTAGGCTTCAACCGCATGGGTTAGCGCATCAATTCCGGTCATCGCCGTCACGTGCGCGGGCACACCTTCCGTCAGCGCGGCATCCAGAATCGCCACATCCGGCATCAGGGTTGCATGCGCCAGCACTTTCTTCAGCCCGGTCGCGGCATCAATAATCACCGTGACGTTGGTGGTTTCTGAGCCTGTTCCGGCGGTAGTCGGTACAGCAATCAGTGGCAACCGTGGACGTAACACGCTGCGTTCGTCCATGTCAGCCAGCGTCTGGGTCGGGTTGGTCACCAGCAGTGCGACCGCTTTGGCCGCATCCAGTACGGAACCGCCACCAAAGGCCACGACGCCGTCGCACTTCGATTCACGCAGTTGCGCGACCGCCGCGCAGACATCCGTGATGCACGGCTCGCCCACCGGGCACGGCCACAGCGTCATCGCCACACCTTTCATCGCCAGGCTACGCTCAAGCGAGGCCGTCATTCCCGCCTGATGCAGGAAGCTATCCACCATGACAAACATATGCGTCAGTCCGCGTGTTTGCGCTTCCTGCCCGCAGGTGCTGAGCGCACCCAACCCGCACAATGTGACAGGGGGAACACTAAACGTTTTAACGCGTTGCAGATTCAGGGTGTCGAATGCCTGAAAGAGCGCGGTCTGCAATTCAGCTTGCATAGATTCCTTCCGCTTTTTCTTTTCCGCTATTTGCAATCGCCAGCGGGGTCATGAACAGGCTGTGCTGCGGTAAGTGCACTTGCAGTTCCGGAAAACGCTTACGGAACAGCTCATCGACTCCCGGCTGCATGCAGGAACCACCGGCCAGCCATAAATCGGTAACTCCCTGTCCTGCAATATGGTGAGCTACGATTTCCGCCATCTTTTCGTAGACCGGCTTCACCACCGGCCAAGTTTCTTTACCGTTGCTGCGCTTGTACTGCTCAGCTTCTTCGAGCTGAATGCGGCGATTTCCCGCCAGCGTCAGGGAAATGTGGTGTCCACCGGTCGCTTCATCGGCGGAGTAGGTCACTTTGCCCTGTTTAACAATGGCAATTCCGGTAGTACCACCACCAATATCCACGACCCCGGCGTTATCCAGTTGCAGCAGATCCGCCACCGCGGTCGGCTCGTCTAACACATGACTCACGTCAAGCCCGGCGGATTCCAGCACGTTGATGGAGATACGCGGGTCGGTTCCCGGTGGGAATGAGGTCGCCGCATGGGTAAAACGGCAACCTAACTGTTGTTCAAGCGTATCGAGATGGCGACGAACGATGGTCACCGCACCGAAGAAATCCCAAACGATGCCATCGCGCACAACATCAGCCCAGTCCAGACAGACCGCAACCGGCTGCCCGTCGCTGTCGACAACCATCGACACCACATCACATGTCCCCAAATCAACGCCCAGCCACAGCGGTGATTCGCTCACGGCAGGTGTCTGGTTACATAGCGTTGCCGCTTTTTGCAGTCTGGGTGTGAGCCAACGTTGTTCGTCGTGCGCCATCTCTTTCTCCCTATAGCCTGATGGACTAACTGTTATACGATGCGAAACGCATCCACCAACACACAGCGACGCAGACGCACAAACGTGCGCGCACTGGTCACCCCTTCCCCGGTTGGCGTGGTAATGGTCATCGTGGTCCAGCCTTCGCCACCGAGTCCCAGGCCTGCAATACACGGCCCATTCTTGACGAAAATGCTGGTATCAATGGCGTTAGCCATACGGTTCATATTGTCGATGTTGCGTGAGTGCATTGCCGCCGTGTGGTGGCAACCGCCTTCAAGCGCGACGGCCAGATCAATGGCCTCATCAACGTTGGCAACCCGCACCACTGGCAGTACCGGCATCATCAGTTCGGTGACAGCGAATGGATGCGTGGCCGGGGTTTCGACGAATAACAACCGGGTTTGATCCGGTACGTTCAGGCCAATCGCCGCAGCGATTTTTCCAGCGTCACGCCCGACCCAGTCACGGCTGACCGTACCTTTGCCGCGCTCATCAACATTTTTCAGCAGCACCGGTTGCAGTTGCTCAGCCTGGGCCGCCGTCAGCTTGACCGCATGCTGGCTTTCCATCAGGCGCATCAGTTCGTCAGCAACACTGTCGACAACAATCAGCACTTTTTCGTCGGCACAAATGATGTTGTTATCAAACGATGCGCCTTTGACGATGGACTGTGCAGCACGTACCAGATCGGCCGTTTCATCAACCACCACTGGTGGATTACCCGCACCTGCGGCAATCAGACGTTTATTGGTGTGTTTACGCGCCGATTCCACTACCGCTTCGCCACCGGTTACCACCAGCAGGCCGATACCAGGGTACTTGAACAGACGCTGAGCGGTTTCGATATCCGGGTTGGCAACGGTGACCAGCAGATTCGCCGGGCCACCCGCAGCAACCACCGCCTGGTTGAGCAGGGTGATGGCACGCTGAGAAACACGTTTAGCCGCCGGGTGCGGAGCAAAGACCACGCTGTTACCCGCAGCAATCAGGCTGATGGCGTTGTTAATGACGGTTGCCGCCGGGTTGGTGGACGGTGTCACCGAAGCCACTACGCCCCACGGTGCGTTTTCAATCAAGGTCAAGCCGTTATCGCCGGTCAGAACCTGTGGAGACAGGCATTCCACACCCGGTGTGCCACGGGCCTGAGCCACGTTTTTGGCAAATTTATCTTCAACGCGTCCCATACCGGTTTCACTAACGGCAAGCTCCGCTAATTCTCTGGCGTGTTTTTCGCCCGCTTCACGAATAGCGTGAATGGCCAGTTGGCGCATAGCGACGCTTTTCAGCCCCTGCTGGGCCAGTTTTGCGGCCGCCACTGCGTCATCCAGGGAGGCAAAAACGCCCATTTCTTGAACGGCACTAACGGGCTGGCTGCTGTCTTTCATTTTCAGCAGTACCGCTTTCACGACCTGTTCAATATCCTGTTGATTCATGATTTTCTGCCCTATTTATGGAAGATCACCTGACCACCTGCCACCACTTCATCGACAATGCCAATCACGCACAAATCGACAGGCGATGATTCGTTATGGTGCGCCTGACGGGCTGAGCTTCCGCTGACCAGCAGCACCCACTCTCCGTTTCCAGCTCCGATGCTGTCGATCGCAACAGCACACTGCCCGTCAGGATTTCCCTGGGCATCAATCATTTCCACCATCAGCAACTTATCGTGCGCGAGTCCCTGATGGCGTACGGTACAAACGATTTGTCCTGTGACGATTGCCAGTTTCATACCCGCCTCCGTGGCATATTTCAGGTAAAACCTCCCCCTACCCTCCGCAGAAGGTAATGTGAAAAGGAGAGAGGGTGACGCCAGCAATGATGTGGCGTCACATGGACTACTTACATGTCGTTGCTATCGCCTTTAAAGCTGATCGGGAAGACTTCTTCCAGATCGCCATGCGGGCGCGGAATCACATGTACAGAAACCAGTTCCCCAATGCGCTGTGCTGCAGCAGCACCCGCATCCGTTGCTGCTTTGCAGGCCGCCACGTCGCCACGAACCATTGCGGTAACCAGACCGCCACCGATTTGCTTCACGCCAACCAGTTTCACGCGTGCCGCTTTAACCATTGCGTCAGAAGCCTCAATCAGTGCAACCAGGCCCCGGGTTTCAATCATTCCTAATGCTTCCATTGTGCTTTCCTCTTAAGTAGAAGGGGTCCAGAACGGGACCTAAACAACCAGTGTTTGTGAGGCGTCTTCACGACTCACGTCAGTCTGGCGCGGCACTGCTGCCACCAACGCCAGTTCGATAATTTCCTGTACGCTACAGCCGCGAGAAAGGTCATGAAGCGGTGCAGCAAGCCCTTGAATCAACGGACCGACTGCACGATACCCTCCCAGGCGCTGAGCGATTTTGTAACCAATGTTGCCTGCCTCCAGTGACGGGAAGACCATCACATTGGCATTGCCGTGTAGCGGACTGGCAGGCGCTTTTTGCGCGGCGACATCCGGTACAAAAGCGGCATCAAACTGCAGTTCTCCGTCCACGGTAAGCTGCGGGGCACGCTCACGAACGATCTCGGTCGCCTGCTGCACGTTGGCAACGTTGGGATGGCGCGCACTGCCATTACTTGAAAAGGACAGCATGGCGACACGCGGTTCTTCTCCGGTAATGGCCTGCCAGGTCTGCGCACTGGCAATCGCAATATCCGCCAGTTGTGCAGCAGTTGGCTGCGGCACCACGCTGCAATCGGCAAACCCTAATGACGGCCCGAGGTACTGCGGCAGCATCAGGAAAATCGACGACAGCGTTTTGCATCCCGGCTGTAACCCAATGATGCGTAGCCCTGCACGCAGCACATTCGCGGTTGATGACAGGTTGCCAGCAATACAAACATCGGCTTTACCTGCGCTGACCATCGCTGCCGCGAACATTAGCGGATCGTTGAGTTTCTCAAGTGCATCTGGCGGCGTTTTCTCTCCCGCCCGAGCCAGCCAACGCAGCGCAAATTCCTCTCGCATTTGCGGGTTGCTTTGTGGGTCAATCACCTGAATACCGTCCATTGCCACGCGATGGCTGAGGGCAAACTGGCGTAGCGCGAACGGGCTGGCGACGAGAATGGGATGCGCCAGGCCGTGCTGATGCAGGTAGTTCGCGGCTTTCAGCACCCGAACATCCAGCGCATCCGGGAACACCACCCGAGCGGGTGCGCGCTGGGCGAGTTGACGAGCACGTTCAATGATCATTGCTTCTCCCCCAGTCGCTGTTGGATTTGGCTGACGCTTAGCGGATGCTTCGCCACGCTCAGAATCATCATCACGTAGACCGTACTCGACAGGCGATTCAGCGCCTGCAGAATGTCCGGTCGCAATACTTCAAAACTGCGGGTGATAAACACCTGCGCCGCTACGGTTTCCGTTTCACGGACTTTGGTGCGCAGCAGATTGAGCAATGCAGAATCGCGTCCATGGCTGGCTTCAGGCACCAGATGATCGTGATCCAGATAGCGCAATGGCTGATGCGACAGGCGGTGCAAGTCTTCATCGCTTAAACCGACGATTGACTGCGCGGACAGCGGTTCGTCCATGGCATCGGCACGCATGATGTTGCCCAAACGTGAGCGGATATCCGCCAGCCATGGCTGCCACGGCTCCGCCAGTTCAATCTGCAGCCACACCGCCAGACCAATGGTGCTGTCCAGCGCCGCACGAAATCCCAGTCGCGGATCGCTTTTGGCGACCATCTTGTCTGCCGTCAAATGTGTCAGCGTGTCAGGCTTCTTCATCACCGGTTGATGGCACAGTTCGCAACTGGCCTGTGGATGCGTATCACTACTGGTTAAACCATGCACCGGCTGCGGCTGCTGTTCTTCGTCATCGATAAACAGACTGCCCTGCTCGTCGATAAACTTAATGCGCAGATGTCGGCTTTCCAGCAGTTCCCGGGCAGACGGCGTCAAGCGAGCATCAGCGGGGAGGTGAATTTCAGCTCCTTCGCTAAGCGTGTGATTCGCTCTTAGCCATGCTTCGGTAATGAAATCCTTCATACATCCGCCTTAGCAGGACTGCCAGTTCGCAGGCCAGGCCACATACAGGAATTTCACAGTCGATGGCGTACCAAACTCGATGCTGGAGCCTTTCGGGATAAACATCACATCCCCGGCTTTCGCAATCATGGTTTCGCCTTCATGACGAACGTGCAGTTCGCCTTCCAGAATCATGTCGATTTCGTCGTAGTTCAGCGTCCATGGGAAAAAAGCGTTATCCCACTGCATGAAGCCGGCGGCCATACTGCTGCCGTCCTGGTCGGTCACTAAGTCGGTTAAGCCAACACAGTGCGGTTGAGCACCGTCAAAACGACCAAACTTCACGCTGCTGCCTTCAATGACTTTCACGCCGCCTTTGCCGGTAACCGAGTTAAAGCTCGGCTGCATTCCGCCCTGCTCCAGCGACTGCTTCTCCTTCATGACTTTATCCATCAACTGCGCGACCAGGCTTTCGGTGAACTGCCCTTCCGGCAGTTGCGCGATGATGGTTTCGCGAATGCGCTGACTTTCCGATTTGCCATCATCCACTGGAGCGGCCGCTGCGGCGGTTGCTGCAACTGGTGCTGATTCGTCGCATTCAGTGATAGTGACGCCCAGCAGCTCCGCAACCTCGCGAGCCTCCGGGGTGATGATGCTGGCGCGCAGAACAACCGACAATTCCTGTTCGCCGCGTGCGTGGGCCGCACGAATATCGTTAGCTGTGATGAGTTTTTTCACCTGCCCTTTCCTCCTTTTGGCTGAGCTCAGTCAGATAATCCACCAGGTGCTGCACGCTGCGCGGGTCATGGCTATTGAGTTCAAAAATTGGCTCCTGGAACCCTATCCCGCGAAGTAGTTGTCGCGTTGCGGCGACGTCGGCATCCGGCATGTCCGTTTTACTGATAACGGCGATTTGTCGTTTACTGGCGCCGATATCCAACAGCCCGGCAGGTAAGCGACTTTCTTTATCATTTGCCGCGTGTATATAAATCAACGTATCAACATCTTGCAGCGTGGTAATTAAGGCGTGATACCAGCGCGGATGGCTAAAATATTCTCCGGGTGTATCGATATCACCGTTTTCATTAAACTCCACGGCCTGTGTTTTTCTGGCGAGGGAATAATTTCCCTGGAGCGCATTAAAAAGCGTTGTTTTCCCCGCCCCGACCGTACCGACAAAAGCAATACGTTTCATCGCCGCCTCTGATTAACTTTTTGTCAGGTTGCACAAAGTGAAATTTAATACCCGACCCAGGCCGCTAACGGTCTGCAATAATGCTTCTTCGACCGCACCAACAGAGCCGTAGATCACCAGCGCACCACTGAATCTATCGAGAAAACCGATATGTACATCTGCTGCCTTCATAGCCAAATCGCCGGCGATCATCGCGGTTTCTCCCGGCGTAAGCGTCATGATGCCGATAGCACCCGCTTCGGGAACGCCGATCTTTTTCGCCAGTTCTTCACCGGGGTGCGCAATCAGATGCGCCAGCGTGACCTGTTTTCCCGGCACAAATTCCTGAATGATGCGTTCTTTTTCCATTGCTCACCGCCTCTGCTAAAACTGTCCTCATCGTGGCAATTTTTTGTCAGAGTAAATAACAAAATTCGGCAAGTGGGTTTAAAAGGTGAAGTAGATCACTAAGAAATGAAAAATAAAAAGGCGCGGGAGAACCCCGCGCCGGAAATAATTAAAGTGAAATTACAGCGGTTGCGTTTGGGCTTCTACGACCGCCAGCGCCACCATATTAACGATACGACGAACAGAGGCAATTGGCGTTAATACGTGAACAGGTTTAGCGACCCCCATCAGCACCGGCCCCACGGTAACACCTTCCGAACTGGAAACGCGTAGTAAGTTGTAACTAATACGGGCAGCTTCCATATTCGGCATCACCAGAATATTGGCTGAGCCTTTCAGCGGGCTGTCCGGCATCCGATCGTTACGAATGCTCTCTACCAGCGCCGCATCACCGTGCATTTCACCGTCGATCATCAGCTCAGGCGCACGCGCCTTAATCAGCTCCAGCGCGTCGCGCATTTTGCTGGCGGATGGGCAATTGGAAGAGCCAAAGTTAGAGTGCGACAGCAACGCCACTTTCGGTTCGATACCGAAACGACGCACTGTTTCTGCCGCCATCACGGCGATTTCAGCCAGCTGTTCCGGCGTCGGGTCATCGTTAACGTAGGTATCCGCAATAAAGGTGTTTCCGCTTGGCAGCAGCAGCGCATTCATCGCCCCTGCCGTATGGACACCTTCACGATGACCAAACACCTCTTTCACCACGCTGAAATGCTCATGGTAGTCGCCA
Source organism: Citrobacter sp. Igbk 16 (assembly GCF_028069755.1). NCBI lineage: Bacteria > Pseudomonadati > Pseudomonadota > Gammaproteobacteria > Enterobacterales > Enterobacteriaceae > Citrobacter > Citrobacter sp. Igbk 16. The sequence continues at coordinate 207,640 of NZ_JANEWJ010000001.1, forward strand.
ATCGTACCGCAGATCATTGCATCTGCTTCGCCACGCTGCACCATGATCGCACCGATCACCGTGGTGTTGGCGATCACTGCGCGCTGCGCCTGTTCCTGGGTGATCCCCCGGCGCTTCATGATCTGGTAATACTCGCTCCAGTACTCTTTGAAGCGTGGATCGGATTCATTATTGACGATCTCGAAATCGACGCCAGCTTTGATCTGCAAACCCAACTTCTGGATACGCATTTCGATCACACTCGGACGACCAATCAGGATCGGCTTCGCCAGGCCTAAGGTGATCAATTCCTGCGTTGCGTGCAGTACACGCGCTTCTTCCCCTTCCGTCAGCACCACACGCTTCGGCGCTTTGCGCGCCAGCGAGAAAATCGGCTTCATGAACAGGTTGGTTTTGTAAACGAATTCGGTCAGCTTATCGATGTAAGCGTCAAAATCAGCAATCGGACGTGTTGCCACACCGGAGTCCATCGCCGCTTTCGCTACCGCTGGCGCGATTTTGACAATCAATCGTGGGTCAAACGGTTTAGGAATAATGTATTCCGGGCCGAAGCTCAGATCCTGATCGCCGTAAGCCGAAGCCACGACTTCGCTCTGTTCAGCATGCGCCAGTTCTGCGATCGCGTGTACCGCGGCCAGTTTCATCTCTTCGTTGATGGCGGTAGCACCCACATCCAGCGCACCACGGAAGATGAACGGGAAGCACAGGACGTTGTTTACCTGGTTCGGGTAGTCGGAACGACCAGTACAGATGATGGCATCAGACCGGACTTCTTTCGCCAACGGCGGCAGGATTTCCGGTTCCGGGTTGGCGAGTGCCAGGATCATTGGCGCACGGGCCATTTTCTTGACCATTTCCTGAGTCAATACTTTCGGACCCGAGCAGCCGAGGAAAATGTCTGCACCGTCAATCACGTCATCCAGCGTACGCTTACCGTCATCTACCACCGCATAAGCCGCTTTGGTTTCCGCCATATTCGGCTCGCGGTCTTTGTAAATCACGCCTTTGGAGTCGCAGACCACAATATTGTGCTTCTGCATACCCAGCGCCACCAGCAGGTTCATACAGGCAATCGCCGCAGCACCTGCGCCAGACACCACCATGCGCACATCAGAAATATTCTTCTCTACCACCCGCAGACCGTTAAGAATGGCGGCCGTACTGATAATCGCAGTGCCGTGCTGGTCATCATGGAATACCGGAATATTCATGCGCTCACGCAGCTTTTGCTCAATGTAGAAACATTCCGGCGCTTTGATGTCTTCGAGGTTGATACCGCCAAATGTAGGTTCGAGGGCCGCCACGACATTGATAAATTTATCCGGATCGAGTTCATCGACTTCAATATCGAACACGTCAATTCCGGCGAATTTCTTAAACAGAACGCCTTTACCTTCCATCACGGGTTTACCGGCTAGTGCACCGATGTTACCCAGTCCCAGCACCGCAGTACCGTTAGAGATAACCGCGACAAGGTTGCCACGCGCGGTATATTTGTAGGCTGCCAGCGGGTCTTTTTCAATTTCAAGGCACGGTGCAGCTACGCCCGGCGAGTAGGCCAGAGCAAGATCGCGCTGTGTTGCCAGCGGCTTGGTCGGAGAAACCTGGATTTTACCGGGTACTGGAAATTCGTGGAAATCGAGGGCGCTTTGTTTTAACTGGTCATCCATCTTGTTGTTCCTTTCACGTATCTATCAAAAAAGTGGCGCGGGTAACCATTCTGCTGAGCCGCACATTATCACCTCAGTCAGCGGCACAAACTTTGAAGGCCTCCAAACTCTCACCATTCAAAGAAAGAATTTGTTATCAATTTATAACAGCTATGTTACCTGCTTAAGCCAGCAATACCATGCCTGTCTGCTATGCTTTTTGCTGACAACGCCCGCAATTTTCCCAAAAGTGTGAATCACAACACGCATCTAACGCTTTACTTTTCAAGGAGTATTTCCTATGACCCGTAAAGAGCTTGCCAATGCCATTCGTGCGCTGAGTATGGATGCCGTCCAAAAAGCTAACTCTGGCCATCCCGGTGCACCGATGGGCATGGCCGATATCGCGGAAGTACTGTGGAACGATTTTCTCCACCACAATCCAACCGACCCCAGCTGGTACGATCGTGACCGATTTATCCTGTCCAACGGTCATGCCTCTATGTTGCTCTACAGCCTGCTACACCTTTCAGGCTACGATCTGCCGTTAGAAGAGCTAAAGAATTTCCGCCAACTGCACTCAAAGACGCCAGGGCATCCGGAAATTGGCTACACACCGGGCGTGGAAACCACCACGGGTCCACTGGGTCAGGGACTCGCAAACGCGGTTGGGATGGCCATAGCTGAACGGACGCTGGCTGCACAATTTAATCAGCCGGATCACGAAATTGTCAGTCATTTCACCTACGTCTTTATGGGTGACGGCTGTCTGATGGAAGGGATTTCTCACGAAGCCTGCTCACTTGCGGGCACGCTGGGGCTAGGTAAACTGATCGGTTTCTACGATCACAACGGTATCTCGATTGATGGCGAAACCAAAGGCTGGTTTACCGACGATACCGCGAAACGCTTTGAAGCTTATCACTGGCATGTGGTGCACGAGATTGACGGCCACGACCCTGAAGCAGTGAAGCAAGCGATTGTGGAAGCACAGCGCGTTACCGATAAGCCGTCGCTGATTATTTGTCGGACGGTGATTGGTTTTGGCTCCCCCAATAAGGCAGGTAAAGAAGAAGCGCACGGCGCCGCGCTGGGTGAACAAGAAGTGGCGTTGACCCGTCAGAAACTGGGCTGGCATCACCCGCCCTTTGAGATCCCGAAAGAAATTTACCGGGCATGGGATGCACGCGAAAAAGGGGAAAAAGCGCAACAGAACTGGAATGCGAAATTCGCGGCTTACCAACACGCATACCCGGAACTGGCAGCAGAGTTTACCCGCCGGATGCGCGGCGAACTCCCCGACGAATGGGAAAAAACAACCCAGAAATACATTACCGAACTGCAGGCTAATCCGGCCAAAATCGCCAGCCGCAAGGCTTCGCAAAATACACTGAACGCCTACGGGCCAATACTCCCTGAACTGCTGGGTGGTTCGGCAGATCTCGCACCCAGCAACCTGACTATCTGGAAAGGCTCAGCATCTCTGAAAGAAGATCTCGCCGGCAATTATATTCACTACGGCGTGCGTGAATTTGGCATGACCGCCATTGCCAACGGCATCGCTCATCATGGTGGTTTTGTGCCATATACGGCGACCTTCCTGATGTTTGTTGAGTATGCGCGTAACGCCGCACGCATGGCGGCACTCATGAAAGCCAGGCAGATCATGGTCTATACCCATGACTCGATTGGCCTGGGAGAAGATGGACCGACGCACCAGGCCGTCGAACAACTCGCCAGCCTGCGCCTGACACCTAACTTCAGCACCTGGCGTCCGTGCGATCAGGTGGAGACAGCGGTCGGCTGGAAGCTGGCGGTGGAGCGTCATGACGGACCCACGGCGTTGATCCTCTCAAGACAGAATCTGGCACAGATTGAACGTACGCCCGAGCAGGTGAAGCAGATTGCCCGCGGTGGCTATGTGCTGAAAGACAGTGGAGGAAAACCCGATGTGATCCTGATTGCCACAGGTTCAGAAATGGAAATTACATTGCTGGCGGCGGAAAAGCTGACGGGTGAAGGCCGCAATGTCCGTGTGGTTTCACTGCCCTCAACAGATATTTTCGACGCCCAGGATGAGGCTTACCGGGAATCGGTTCTGCCGGCAAACGTGAGCGCACGCGTGGCAGTAGAAGCGGGTATTGCCGACTACTGGTACAAATATGTCGGTCTGAAAGGCGCAATTGTCGGCATGACGGGGTATGGGGAATCTGCTCCGGCAGACAAACTGTTCCCTTTCTTCGGCTTTACGGTGGAGAACATCGTCGAAAAAGCGCATAAAGTGCTGAACGCCTGATGGCGACGCTCACGCGTCTTAGCAGGCCGACGAAATCTATCACCTTCAGCCCGTATAAGGCGCAGTCGCATCCGGCATTAAATTAACGCGTGATCCACAGCGTGGGCCAGGCATCTGGTCCATGCCAGTTATCACAACTTGGCTCTTGTGCGTAACGCACCAAACGAAAGCGCTGGCCGTCAAACCGCCAGCGAGTCTGGATCCCGCAGTCCGATAAACCTCGCCCTTTGGCGAGAGTGACCAACTCACGAGATTTCTCGTCAAACGTGGCATTGGTCAGCTCCATGTCGGTACTGTCTGCATCGGTTTTAAATGGCAGGCTCAGACGTACAGCGCGAGAGGTAAACGGTGTTGCACGAGAAACGGTCCATGCCAGATCGATCGTGTTGTATGCCCCTGCTTCGCAGCCTATCATCAGCAGAGCTTTATCGTCCGTTAAGGCGAAAACCCGAATCTCACGACGCATGGGATCGAGTGAACAGCGGATGCCATTGATCCGCCAGTTGCCATAATCCAACAGCTCGCTACGCTCCTGTTGAGTGAGTGGCGTTGGCGTGGAATTAACCACCGCCACACCTTTCAGGGCGGGAGCCGGCGGAACGCTGAGCGGCGGCTCGTCTCCTTTCTCAATCCAGGCGGTTTCACTACCGACGCGCTTTTGTTGCGCATCAATAAACAACAATGCTGCTTTCAGCCCAGACAGAGACAGCGTTTGCGTACCTTTTTGTAGGGTAATGGCTTTCGCATCCTGCACGGTTTGTAAAAATGTACCGATGGTAGCCGGATCATCCGTCATCAAATGCCAGGGCGTAATACGCCAGTGTTCACCGGCCAATGGGAGTGGCGCGCCGTCCAGCAGCAAGCGCGGCGCAATATCGGCTTCTTTGACATCAGGAGAATCCATACCGCCAAGTTCAATACGTAACACAGCATCGGTATGCGCCCCGGCACTGCGGCTCAGGGTCATCACCAGGCCGTGATGATCTCCCGTATTTCGCGCCACGCAGAAGTTTTGATTGTTGCAGGTCACCTGCCAATCAGAAAATGCCTGTTGCGCAGGTGCCGCCCACAGCAAGCGGGCCGGTAACAGGCCGAGCAGGAACAAGAAAATAATGCGATAGCGCATGGACGGTACAACCCCAAAATCAAAACACACAGCCCAGGCGGTATCTTCCTTGCGCGACTGATGAGGCTCAATAAGAATCGTCGGATTGGCCTGTATCTTTGTAAAGAAATATAAACTCTGACCGCTAATCCATAAGATGCGACGATTGCAGGTAGTTAAGTAACAGCACCGTTTTCCCGTCGCGAATCTCGCCCGTTTTGATCATCGATAGTGCCTGTTCAAAAGGCAATTCCAGTACTTCAATATCCTCATCTTCAATACCGCCACCCGCATTTGCCCGTTGGCTGTCACTGTATTGCGCGATAAAAAAGTGAATGATCTCCGTCACGCCGCCCGGCGACATATATAACTCAAAAAGTTTCCGTGCTTCGCCCACTTCATAGCCGGTCTCTTCAATAGCTTCTTTACGAATGCAAACTTCCGGTTCATCGTTGTCCAGCAACCCGGCGCAGGCTTCAATCAGTTGTCCACTTTCATTGCCGTTGACCCAGGTCGCAATACGAAACTGACGGGTCAGCACGACGTTTTTTTTCTCCGGGTTATACAGCAAAACGGTGGCACCGTTACCGCGATCGTAAACCTCACGTTTGTGGCGAATGACCTCGCCATTGCTGCGGGTCAGGTCATAGGTGATATTGCGCAGGATGAAGTAGTTATCAGAAAGGACTTTATCTTTGATGAGGGTAATTTTTTGCGACATACCGGCTCCACAGCAAGAAGTGAGAAATAATACTACGCCGTGAAACCGGGTTTGTCTTGACCTTAGGCTAATGAGATTTGACTGATTTTACGCCCAGCCAGTCAATGATGCCCTGTGCGGCATGTCGCCCTTCCGCCATCGCAGTAACGACCAGGTCCGCACCGCGAACTGCATCACCACCAGCAAAGATTTTCGGATTACTGGTTTGATACCGGTATGCACTCTCCACATTCGCTGCAATACGTCCCCAGTTGTCGACCTTCACACCCTGACTCTCAAGCCACGGCATACCGTGCGGGTGAAAACCAAACGCCATAATCACCGCATCAGCGGGCATGACAAACTCACTCCCGGCAACAGGGACCGGGCGACGACGCCCCTGAGCATCAGGCTCACCGAGTTGGGTACGTAAAAAACGTACGCCGCTGACGCGTCCATCAGCCTTTAACATCAGTTCAACCGGCTGAACGTTAAATTCAAAATTGGCCCCCTCTTCACGCGCGTTCTTCACCTCTTTTTTCGAGCCTGGCATGTTGGCTTCATCACGACGATAGGCGCAGGTCACCTGACTCGCACCGTGACGTAACGCGGTTCGTACACAGTCCATCGCCGTATCGCCGCCGCCCAGCACGACAACGTTCAGCCCTGCGGTATCAATAAAGGGCTCTTCCGGCAGCGCATCCAGCCCCATCACCTGTTTGGTATTGGCAATCAGGAACGGCAGCGCATCATAAACGCCCGGCGCATCTTCATTTGGCAGATCGGCTTTCATCGAACGATAGGTACCAACCCCCACAAATACGGCGTCGTAATCGTCCAGCAACGAGGACAGCGCCACGTCTTTACCCACTTCGCAGTTCAGTTCGAAATGAATACCCATGGCGCTAAAGATTTCACGGCGGCGCGCCAGCAACGATTTGTCCAACTTGAAAGCCGGAATGCCAAACGTCAGCAAGCCGCCAATTTCAGGATGACGATCGAACACGGTGGCGCTGACGCCGTTTCGCGCTAACACATCAGCACAGGCAAGACCTGCCGGACCAGCGCCAATAATGGCGACACGTTTATCGACTTTCTGTACATGGCTTAGGTCGGGTCGCCATCCTTTGCTCAGCGCACGGTCAGAAATATAACGTTCAATATTGCCGATAGTCACCGCGCCATGTTCGTTTCGCACCGTGCAGGCCCCTTCGCACAGTCGGTCCTGCGGACAGACGCGCCCAGTCACCTCTGGCAGGCAGTTAGTCTGGTGAGAAAGCTCTACCGCCGCATCAATGTTCCCGGCTTTTACCAGTTCAATCCACTGCGGGATGTGGTTATGCAGTGGGCATGTCCATTCGCAAATACTGTGCTCGCCACACTTCAGGCAGCGAGATGCTTCCCGCTCCGCCTGCGCCGTACGAAATGGCAGGTATATTTCATCAAAGCTGGTTTTACGGGCTTCTATAGCCAATTTATCCGGCTCACCGCGCGGTGGCGTCGCCTGCATCTGCTCGCGCCTGGTGAGCAAATGGGGCGTAAAATCGGTCTCGCTGGCATGCCAGGGCTGACTTTCGAGACTTGCCGTACGCAGCCGGCGTGCTTTTGATAATCCGGTAAGCGAACTTTCCGTCACCAGTTGTAACGCCTGCGCCGGACAGTTCTCCACGCAAGCCGGCCCCTCTTCACGCCCCTGACACAGGTCGCATTTGTGCGCTGTTGCTTTTACCTTTCCTTTAGCGACAGGAGTGAGTACGATCTGCATCGTACCAAAAGGACAGGCAACGACGCACGATTTGCAGCCAATACACTTTTGCGCATTCACCTGAACGCTGTCGTGCTCATGACTAATGGCCCCATTCGGGCAACTTCTGGCACAAGGGGCATCTTCACAGTGGTGGCAGGTGACTGCACTGCGCTGTTGCTGATGCTTGATGACGGTAATTCGGGGCTGAAAATGCCGTTGGCTCAGGACATGTTGCTCGTCATTGTGGGCCATGACGCAGGCGACCTCACAGGCGTGGCATCCCAGGCACTGTTGGCTATTGACCATAATAAAACGATTCATGGCTTCCTTCTTTTTTGGTTGCGAAAACCTTATTCTTTATATGACTGTTGTTATTAACCGACCCTGAAGAGGGCGGCAATGTTCATTTGCCCAGGAAGCACAACTATTTATCCAGAACCTGTGGCAGATCAATTTATTTCATCGAATATGAAATTGTGTTTCATTTAATAATCAGTTTCATGATTACTTTTTTAACATTTATCAAATACGCTGAATCGTTCAGGTTGAGTCGGAGCGTGGCGTGAATTGTGTGAGGGTGCGCAAGTGACGGTAAAGCGTCCGGTCTCGGCCAGCCTGGCTAAGGCTTTTTTCTATATAGTGTTGCTGTCGATTCTCTCAACGGGTATTGCACTGCTTACGCTGACCAGCAGCTTGCGGGATGCTGAAGCCATCAATATTGCCGGCTCTCTGCGTATGCAAAGCTATCGATTAGGTTACGATTTGCAAAGCCAGAGCCCGCAGTTAAACGCCCACCGTCAGCTTTTCCAGCAAGCGCTTAACGCGCCAGCATTGCAAAACCTGAATGCCTGGTATGTTCCGCAAACGGTAAAAAGTCGCTATGGCCGCCTGCATGCTAACTGGCTGGAAATGAACGCCCGTCTGACCAATGGCGACTTGCAGTGGTATCAGTCCAATATCAACAACTACGTCGATCAAATCGATCTCTTTGTGCTGGCACTTCAGCATTATGCCGAGCGCAAGGTGATGTTGGTTTTTGGCATATCGCTGGCAGGGGGGATCGGCATCTTCACCCTCGTCTTCTTTACGCTACGGCGTATTCGCCAGCAGGTCGTGCGCCCGCTGAATAAGCTGGTGATGGCCAGCCAGCATATTGAACACGGTCGGTTTGATATCTCACCGCTGGATACACAACTCCCCAACGAACTGGGATTACTGGCGAAGACGTTTAGCCAGATGTCGAGTGAGTTGCATAAGCTGTACCGCTCGCTGGAAGCCTCCGTCGCCGAGAAAACCCACGATCTCCACGAAGCCAATCGCCGCCTGGAAGTGTTATATCAATGTTCCCAGGCACTGAATACCAGCCAGATTGACGTGTACTGCTTCCGCCATATTTTACAGATTGTCCGCGAACATGACGCCGCGTATTTTCTGGAGCTCACCGTCGGTGATAACTGGCGAATCAGCGAAGGAACAGCAAGCCCTGAACTGCCGATGCAGATCCTGCCCGTCACGATGCAAGATACGGTGTACGGTGAACTGCACTGGCAAAGCCCGAATGTAAATGCGTCCACACCACTACTCAACAGCGTATCAACTATGCTCGGGCGCGGGCTGTACTTCAACCAGGCGCAAAAGCATTTTCAGCAGTTGCTGTTAATGGAAGAGCGAGCAACAATCGCCCGCGAGCTCCACGACTCGCTGGCACAGGTACTTTCCTATTTACGTATTCAGCTTACGCTACTGAAACGCGCTATTCCGCAGGATAACATTCCGGCGCAAAGCATCATGGCGGACTTCTCCCAGGCACTGAATGATGCTTATCGCCAATTGCGCGAGCTGCTTACCACCTTCCGCCTGACGTTACAGCAGGCCGATTTGCCTTCCGCCCTGCATGAAATGCTGGAAACGCTGCAAAATCAAACATCTGCTAAACTGACTCTCGATTGTCGACTGCCAACACTGGCACTGGACGCGCAAATGCAGGTGCATCTGTTACAGATCGTCCGTGAAGCCGTGCTGAATGCCATTAAGCATGCCAATGCCAGCGAAATTGCAGTCAGTTGTGTGACCGCGCCGGATGGTAATCATACCGTTTATATCCGTGATAACGGTGTCGGCATCGGTGAGCCTCATGAGCCTACGGGGCACTACGGTCTGAATATCATGCGTGAGCGCGCAGAGAGACTCAGCGGTACGTTGACCTTCTCGCAACCTTCCGGAGGAGGCACGCTGGTGAGCATCAGCTTTCGATCGGCAGAGACCGACAGTCAGCTAACGTAAAGAACGGCAAAGCGTCGGAAAGCCTGAATTCAGGCCTGACGGCATTGGCACAAAAGGTACGCTGTAAACGGGCATGATAATTTACATTATCTTCTTTTTTTCTCCACGTTTGCTCCGTACCTTGCCGCTACAGTGAAGCAAGTCATACGCATAAATATACGCAGAAACACGAGGTCCCCTTTTAATGGCGAATTTTTTTATCGATCGCCCCATTTTTGCCTGGGTGTTAGCAATCCTGTTGTGCCTGACAGGAGCCCTGGCTATTTTTTCGCTGCCCGTTGAGCAATATCCCGACCTTGCGCCGCCAAACGTGCGGGTAACCGCAAACTATCCAGGCGCATCTGCACAAACTCTGGAAAACACGGTGACCCAGGTTATCGAGCAGAACATGACGGGTCTCGACAATCTGATGTATATGTCATCCCAAAGCAGCGGAACCGGTCAGGCGACGGTGACGCTTAGCTTCGTGGCAGGGACCGATCCTGATGAAGCTGTACAGCAGGTGCAAAACCAGCTGCAATCGGCGATGCGTAAACTGCCACAGGCGGTACAGGATCAGGGTGTTACGGTGCGAAAAACCGGGGATACCAATATTCTAACCATCGCTTTTGTGTCTACCGATGGTTCAATGGATAAGCAAGATATTGCCGACTACGTGGCGAGTAATATTCAGGACCCGCTTAGCCGTATTAACGGTGTTGGGGATATTGATGCTTACGGTTCACAGTATTCCATGCGTATCTGGCTCGACCCAGCCAAACTTAACAGCTTCCAGATGACCGCCAAAGATGTGACTGACGCTATTGAGTCACAGAATGCGCAAATTGCGGTTGGGCAGCTTGGCGGTACGCCTTCGGTGGACAAACAGGCGTTGAATGCAACGATCAACGCGCAGTCACTACTACAAACGCCGGAACAGTTCCGCGATATTACACTACGTGTTAACCAGGACGGCTCGGAAGTCAGACTAGGCGATGTGGCAACGGTCGAAATGGGGGCCGAGAAGTACGACTACCTCAGCCGGTTTAATGGCAACCCCGCGTCCGGACTTGGTGTCAAATTGGCCTCTGGTGCCAATGAAATGGCAACAGCGGAACTGGTCATCAACCGCCTCGATGAGCTGTCGCAGTATTTTCCGCACGGGCTGGAATACAAGGTGGCATATGAAACCACCTCTTTCGTCAAAGCGTCGATTATCGATGTGGTGAAAACGCTGCTCGAAGCAATCGCGCTGGTTTTCCTTGTGATGTACCTGTTCCTGCAAAATTTCCGTGCGACGCTTATCCCGACAATCGCCGTTCCCGTCGTCCTGATGGGTACCTTCTCCGTGCTTTACGCCTTTGGCTACAGCGTTAACACCTTAACAATGTTTGCGATGGTGCTGGCAATTGGCCTGCTGGTTGATGATGCCATCGTGGTGGTGGAAAACGTCGAGCGTATTATGAGTGAGGAAGGTCTCTCACCACGTGAAGCGACGCGAAAATCAATGGGGCAAATCCAGGGCGCGCTGGTCGGTATTGCTATGGTGCTGTCGGCGGTCTTTATTCCAATGGCCTTCTTCGGCGGTACGACTGGGGCCATTTATCGCCAGTTCTCGATTACTATCGTCTCCGCAATGGTGCTGTCTGTTCTGGTGGCGATGATCCTGACCCCTGCCCTGTGCGCTACGCTACTTAAACCGCTGCATAAGGGCGAGCATCATGGCCAAACAGGCTTCTTCGGCTGGTTTAACCGAATGTTTAACCGCAACGCTGAACGTTACGAAAAAGGCGTTGCCCGGATCCTGCATCGCAGCCTGCGTTGGATATTGATCTACGGACTGCTGCTTGGCGGTATGGTGTTCCTGTTCCTGCGCCTGCCAACGTCCTTCTTGCCATTAGAAGACCGCGGGATGTTTACCACTTCGGTACAGTTGCCGAGCGGCTCCACGCAGCAGCAAACATTAAAAGTCGTTGAGGAAGTCGAGAAGTACTACTTCACTCACGAAAAAGACAACATTATGTCCGTCTTCTCCACGGTTGGTTCCGGTCCTGGGGGGAACGGACAGAACGTGGCGCGCATGTTTGTCCGGTTAAAAGACTGGGATGAACGCGATACCACCACCGGTACCTCCTTTGCCATTATCGAACGCGCGACCAAGGCCTTTAACAAGATTAAAGAAGCCCGCGTCTTCGCCAGTAGCCCTCCGGCCATCAGCGGCCTTGGTAGTTCCGCGGGTTTCGATATGGAATTACAGGACCACGCCGGCGCAGGCCATGACGCGCTAATGGCTGCACGCGACAAATTAATTGAGCTTGCCGGGAAAGACGCTTCACTGACCCGTGTTCGCCATAACGGTCTGGATGACAGTCCGCAACTGCAAATTGATATCGATCAGCGTAAAGCCCAGGCGCTGGGCGTTTCCATTGACGACATCAACGACACATTGCAGACGGCGTGGGGCTCCAGCTACGTAAACGACTTTATGGACAGGGGCCGCGTGAAGAAGGTTTACGTCCAGGCTGCGGCAAAATACCGCATGCTCCCGGACGATATTAACCTGTGGTACGTGCGCAATAGCAGCGGCGGCATGGTACCTTTCTCCGCGTTTGCCACTTCGCGCTGGGAAACCGGTTCACCGCGTCTGGAGCGATATAACGGTTATTCTGCTGTTGAAATCGTCGGCGAAGCCGCACCCGGAGTCAGTACTGGTACGGCAATGGACGTGATGGAATCGCTGGTTCGCCAGTTACCAACCGGATTTGGCCTTGAATGGACGGCGATGTCTTATCAGGAACGGTTATCGGGATCTCAGGCTCCTGCCCTGTACGCCATTTCGCTGTTGGTCGTGTTCCTGTGTCTGGCTGCGCTGTACGAGAGCTGGTCGGTACCGTTCTCCGTTATGCTGGTCGTACCGTTGGGGGTCATTGGCGCACTGCTGGCGACCTGGATGCGGGGCCTGGAAAACGATGTTTATTTCCAGGTCGGCTTATTAACGGTAATCGGGCTATCGGCGAAGAACGCGATACTGATTGTTGAATTCGCCAACGAGATGAACGAAAAAGGGCACGACCTGCTCGACGCTACGCTGCATGCGTGTCGCCAACGTTTACGTCCGATTCTCATGACATCGCTGGCGTTTATCTTCGGGGTACTGCCGATGACAATCAGCAGTGGTGCTGGCTCCGGCGGCCAGCATGCGGTTGGGACCGGTGTCATGGGTGGGATGATTTCAGCCACCATTCTGGCGATTTTCTTCGTCCCGCTGTTCTTTGTGCTGGTGCGTAGACGCTTCCCGCTGAAGCCACGCCCAGAATAATCGGGCACAAAAAAGGCGACTTACGATGAGTCGCCTTTTTCATCCTTTTCAGGATATGAATTTCTTCCAGAAAATTATTTACGAAGCATCACTTCGATAAAGTCTTTCCAGTTCCCCAGTTCACGTTCAATCATAACGACCTCTCTTATTATTATGGGCATTCTACGAAATCATCCTCATTAAAAGAAGATAATTTAACCGATGGTTGTGATTACATCCTCCAGTGCCTGGGGTCATGTCATCACTATGCGCTATACCCATAAATTTTATGTGACTCACTGCAATATTTTGAAATATTCACACATAATCTACGACTTTGACAATTTTGATGGAAAAACAGACTGATGCAAACAAGTTTATTCTGAAATACCGATCGACGTGAAATTTTGGAACTTTCAGGAATCATTATTCACCGTTGTTCAACAATGTTATATTTTTCTATAACGAATGAATGACAATATGTATTATCAGAAACGCGAGAATACAAGAATAAGTATTCAAAATACGTTAATAAGGATTCACATGATCACCCTCTACGGCATTAAGAATTGCGATACAATTAAAAAGGCCCGACGCTGGCTGGAAACGCAGGGTATTGACTACCGCTTCCATGATTATCGTGTCGACGGTCTGGACAACGCACTGTTACAGTCCTTTATCAGCGAGTTAGGCTGGGAGGCGCTGCTCAATACGCGGGGAACCACCTGGCGCAAACTGGATGAAGCAACGCGTAATCAAATCACGGATGCCACTGCTGCCGCCTCATTGATGATTGAAATGCCTGCAATTATCAAACGCCCATTGCTCTGCGAGCCGGGTAAGCCTATGCTGCTTGGTTTCAGTGAATCCAGTTATACTCAATGGATTTCGGGCAGCGGGAAGGCAACCAGCGAATGAGCCACAGGAGCTTACTAAAGTCAGTGACTGGAGTGAGTGAATGCCATCGCCGCACATGCAGCTTGAAAGATGACGAGTATTTGCAGTTTTTTAATGAGGTATAGTCTATGTCGTGCCCGGTTATTGAGCTGACACAGCAGCTTATTCGCCGACCTTCCCTGAGCCCGGATGATGCCGGGTGCCAGGCGTTAATGATTGAACGTCTGCGTGCGGTAGGTTTTACCGTTGAGCGAATGGATTTTGGTGACACACAGAATTTTTGGGCATGGCGCGGAAAAGGTGAGACCCTGGCATTTGCCGGTCACACCGACGTAGTGCCCGCAGGCGATGTTGATCGGTGGATCAATCCGCCGTTTGAACCGACCATTCGCGACGGCATGCTGTTCGGGCGCGGTGCGGCCGATATGAAAGGTTCGCTGGCGGCAATGGTCGTGGCGGCAGAGCGATTTGTCGCCCAACATCCGAACCATCAAGGGCGTCTGGCATTTTTGATAACGTCTGACGAAGAAGCCAGCGCTAAAAACGGCACCGTGAAGGTCGTTGAAACGCTGATGGCGCGCAATGAACGGCTGGATTATTGCCTGGTCGGTGAGCCGTCCAGCACCGAAATCGTCGGTGACGTGGTGAAAAATGGACGTCGTGGTTCCCTCACCTGCAACTTAACTATTCATGGTGTACAGGGGCATGTGGCCTATCCGCATCTGGCTGATAACCCAGTACACCGGGCTGCACCAATGCTCAATGAGCTGGTGGCGATTGAATGGGATCAGGGCAATGCGTTCTTCCCGGCAACCAGCATGCAGATTGCCAATATTCAGGCAGGTACGGGCAGCAACAACGTCATCCCTGGCGAACTGTTTATTCAGTTCAACTTCCGTTTCAGCACCGAATTAAACGACGAAATGATAAAGTCGCGGGTACTGGAACTGTTGGACAAGCACCAACTGCGTTACACAGTAGACTGGTGGCTTTCCGGGCAACCGTTCCTGACCGAACGCGGTAAACTGGTGGATGCAGTGGTGAACGCCATTGAGCACTATAATGAGATTAAACCGCAGTTACTGACGACAGGCGGGACATCCGACGGGCGCTTTATTGCCCGCATGGGGGCACAGGTGGTGGAACTTGGGCCGGTCAATGCCACCATTCATAAAATAAATGAATGCGTCAATGCCGCCGACCTGCAGCTGCTTGCCCGTATGTATCAACGTATCATGGAACAACTCGTCGCCTGATGAGTGTTCCTGCAAGAGGAAATGAGCATGGACTGGCTGGCAAAATATTGGTGGATTTTAGTGCTGGTGTTTCTGGTGGGGGTACTGCTGAATGTGATCAAAGATCTTAAGCGTGTCGACCACAAGAAGTTTCTCGCCAATAAGCCGGAGCTTCCCCCGCATCGTGATTTTAACGATAAATGGGACGATGACGACGATTGGCCGAACAAGGATCAGCCGAAGAAATAATTTGTAGGCCGGATAACACATATCACGTTGCTATCCGGCACTATCACTGACTGTCATGCCGGATGGCGGCTTCGCCTTATCCGGTCTACAGGTTAAATCATCTCAATCACATCATCATCGTGAGGCTTACCACCGCTCAGCGCTTCATCAAAGTAGTGCTTCGGCACGGTAAAACGCAGATGGTCGAGCGCAAACTGCATGCTGTGTTCATCAATGGCGTGCCCCAGATTTTCGACGATATCCAGCGTCACATCCCCACCTGCACGAATTAACGCTTCCTGCGCAGCAACGGCATGAGATAACTCAATCACCCGATCTTCACCACCGTGAATCAAATGCACTGTGGTAGCAGTGGTAGCCGCTTCCGGCAAGGTGGCGTAACGGCCATTAAAGGCAATGACCCGCGATGCCAGCCCTGGCTCAGCTTTGATACTCTCAAGTGACATAATCGCCCCCTGAGAAAAACCAATCAATGCGGTAGCCTGAGGTGACACACCACTCTGTTTCTGCCAATAGCGAACGGTTTCGATAAAGACCGGCATGATGGCATCAATACGCGCCTGACGGTTCTCTTCTGTTACACCCTGAACCGAAAACCACTGACGCCCACCGGCTGCGCCATAAGGCTCAGCGCCACCAATACTGACAATCAGCGCGTCCGGAAACAGTGGTGCAAACCAGGAACCAATTTCGCCCATGGCTACCGGATTATCGCCGACGCCATGAAACAGCAACAGCAACTGTTGAGCGGGTTTATCGGGACTTTGAACAACAAAATGGTCATGTTTCATGGCGATCTCCTTAACTGATGAGAATTATTCTACGCCGCTTAACCGCAATGACCATGCCAGGAAATTGAAGAAGTTAGTGAAAAAATTGCCATTGCATAATGCGATTACGTAACTGTTGCTGACGTTCGATATCCAACTGCGCTAACGCCTGCGCCGCCTCTTCACGCTGAACCAGCAACAACGCTTTGCGCCCCGATACCTTCAGCCGCTTGCACAATTCCGCGTCACTGCATTGTTCCTGTAAACGCCCTCGCAGCGCCGGGAGAGGCTGTTCACAGTGCTGGAGCAGACGACTCAGACAACCGAGTGATGTGAGTAATGGCCGATGCGCGAAGGCAAACCCTGCCAGCTCATCCCAGTCATCATCATTAAGCGTAGACGCTTTCAGTGGAACGACCGGGATACACTCATCATTCCATTGTGCGAGGATCGCCGCATCACGACGCAATCGCTGATGCTCCCGCTCAGCCAGGCGCTGCCCTGCATCACTGATAGGAAGCAACGCCATTGCCGTATAGCACCCGCTGCTGGCTTCACGATGATTCCCCATCCGCACCATAACAAAACCGCAGCGCTGCCAAAAACGCCACAACTCGGCCGTATAACCAAAACTGACGGAAAGATAGTCACACTGCGAAGAATACTGATGGGCCTGCATAATCAGTTGCTGCCCGATACCTTCCCGCTGACGAGCAGGATGAACCGCAATACGGCTAACCCGCCGGCCAACCAGCGTTGCGGCCAGCGGATCGCTGCCATGCGCCGCCAGTGACTGCGCAACCAGGTTGCCTCTTGGCCGACGATATCCCGCCCACACAGCCTGACTTAACGCTGTGGATAGGCCACCCTCATCCACCAGCCAGACAGCGCCCGCAACAGCGTCCACGCCCGATGCCTGAAGAAAATGCTGCCCCGGCGCATCCATCATCCGGCGCAGATCCAGTGGTGAAGTGCGATAATGCGCGCCGGAAAGCAGTTGATATACCGCCAGCGGTAGCGTCGGGTTGGTATGCCAGACATTCGCATCAAATGCGCTGAAGCGAATCTCACCCTGTGGTGCATGAGTAAAGGTTTCATCATCAAACACCAACGCATCGCTGACAATTTTTTCCAGTGGGCATCCCTGTGCCCAACGCACTGGCTGTTGTAATTCATAGCGTTGCAGATTTGGGAAGCGAGCGCAGAATTTCAACAAAAAACCTCTGCCGGTTCCTTCATAGCCCTGAACGGTTGTCGTTAACAGCGTGCGGGGAAAACGTGAAACCAGCTGATGCAAAAGCGGCGCAGGAATCGCAGCCGCTTCATCAACAACGAGCCAGTCAGCCGTTTCAGCACTGGCTAACAGCGCGTCCGGCGCCATAAAGCAGTAGCGTTCCCCAGCAAATTGCGCCAGTACATCCGTTGCCGCTTTCGCCGGTGCGGTAACGATGGCCGTCCCCGTCATACGCGAAATCAACTGCCCGGCCAGCGCGGATTTGCCCCGACCACGCGCGGCGGTCACCGCAACCACACCCGGAGGCATATCCAGCAGGTGATGTAAAATCGTCGCCTGTTCCGGCTGGGGATCGCCGTTTGCCGGCTGCCAGTCTGCTCGCACAGGAAAATGCGGATAGGATTTCGCCTGATGCTGTTGCCAGTGCAGCGTTTCTCCTTCACGAGTCACTACTCGCCTGAAGTGTTCAACAAAGTGTGGTGTTGGGATAGGTTTGGCGCAGTCGCTCCAGCGCAGGGAATCCGCGTCCGGAGACGTTTGCCAGGCCTGCCAGGGTGGGGTCAGCAACACCAGCCAACTGCCGGCAACCAGCGTTCCGCTTAAGGCGGCAAATGCCGCGGCGTCAAACCCCTGTCCGGCATCAAAAACGGCATGGCGAAATTCGCGCCCTAACAGCGTTTGTAGCGCCTGTGGTGTGCAACCTGGCTCCGCGGGGGCTGTTGCCCCCACCCACAGCCAGTCGCCGGGTAATGTATTGCGTAGCGCTAACGCCTGGGCCTGGGCCTGGCACCAGTTTTCTTCGCCGCTGATTATCAGCAGACGACGAATCCCTTCTCTGGCCATGCGTTCTGTGAGCGCACTTAGTGCAGCATTGTCAGACATCCCTGCCTCAATATCTTAAATGCCTTTGCCAAAGGTATTACATTGTCCCGGATCGCCACTGTCAAAACCGCGTTTAAACCAGGTATAACGTTGCTGCGAGGTGCCGTGAGTAAAGCTATCGGGCACAACGCGCCCTTGCCCTTGCTGTTGCAAACGATCATCACCAATGGCTTGTGCGGCGTTTAACGCCTCTTCCAGATCACCGGATTCAAGTACGCCCTGCTGCTGCATACTGTG
This sequence comes from Citrobacter sp. Igbk 16, assembly GCF_028069755.1. Classification (NCBI taxonomy): domain Bacteria; kingdom Pseudomonadati; phylum Pseudomonadota; class Gammaproteobacteria; order Enterobacterales; family Enterobacteriaceae; genus Citrobacter; species Citrobacter sp. Igbk 16. The sequence continues at coordinate 226,201 of NZ_JANEWJ010000001.1, forward strand.
TCCCCAGACACCCGCAAAGCAATCCGCCTGCAGTTCCATACGAACAGAAAGGCGATTCACTTCGGCCTGAGAGGCATTCTGCTGCATCTGACGAACTTTCGGTTCAATACCCAGCAGTTTCTGCACATGGTGGCCCACTTCGTGCGCGATGACATAGCCCTGAGCAAAATCGCCATCAGCGCCCAGCTTATTTTTCATGTCATCATAGAAGGAAAGATCGATATATACCGTGCCGTCCGCTGGGCAATAAAACGGTCCCATCACGGACTGGCCCGCACCGCAGCCGGTACGCGTCGCACCACGATACATCACCAGCTTCGGCTGTTGATAGGTGCGCCCCATTTTTTCAAACTGCTGACCCCAGGTATCTTCGGTCGTAGCCAGTATCACTGAGGTAAATTTTGCGGCTTCATCATCATTTGGGCTGATGGAGCGTGTGGTTTGCTGTTGCGAAACAGGCTGACCGGTCATGAGTCCGGTGAGATCCACACCATAATAGCCCGCGACAAGCACCACAATCAGCAGAATGATACCGCCTTTACCACTCGGCAAACGAAAACCGGGCCCCCCCATAGAAGGACCACCACCGGCGCTATTTCGTCTGTCTTCCACATTGTCACTTTCACGACGCCCTTGCCAGCGCATAGTCACCTCAACTTTTTATTCATTATGTTGATGATCGTAGGCGGTTCGGAACAGGATTACCATAAGAAACAGTAATCAAAATCGGGGGGATTGATGAGCCGGAGAGCGATCGCCGGCTCAGGGAGGCGTTAGTCTAACTTCACACCCAGACGATGCGCGACAGCTTCATAGGCTTCGATCAGGCCGCCCAGACTCTGGCGGAAGCGATCTTTGTCCATTTTATCCAGCGTTTCTTTGTCCCACAGACGACTACCGTCCGGTGAGAATTCGTCGCCCAGCACCACTTCACCTTTATACAAACCAAACTCAAGTTTGAAATCGACCAGAATCAGGCCTGCATCATCGAACATCTTTTTCAGCACGTCGTTGGCTTTGTAGGTCAGCTCTTTCATACGTGCCAGATTCTCTTTGCTCACCCAACCAAAAGTTTCGCAATAGGAATCGTTAATCATTGGATCGTGCATAGCATCATTTTTCAGGAACAGATCAAACAGCGGCGGATTCAGTTCAATACCTTCCTCAACGCCTAAACGCTTAACCAGTGAGCCTGCCGCGCGGTTACGTACCACACATTCAACCGGCACCATCTCCAGTTTTTTCACCAGACATTCGGTATCGGAAAGCAGTCGCTCCATCTGGGTAGGAATGCCCGCTTCTTGCAGTTTAGTCATAATGAAATGGTTAAACTTGTTGTTCACCATGCCTTTACGGTCAAACTGTTCAATGCGCGCGCCATCCCCTGCTGACGTATCATTGCGGAATTCGAGCACCAACAGGTCCGGGTTTTCCGTGCTGTATACGGTCTTCGCTTTACCACGATACAACTCAGCTTGCTTTTGCATCTTTATTACTCCTGGGTGTGAATTAACGATAAATATTGCGTTTTTCTGCCGACGCACACGTTTGCGTATCATATCAGAAAAAAAGGGCTGGAGTTATCCAGCCCTTTATTTTTACTTACTGAACGCTGCCTGGAAGACGGCGACCAGCGCGTCGTTCTGGCTTTGCGTCAGGGTATGTCCCTTCGGATCGATAAACTGCAAACTACTGCGGTTGTCTAAATCACCGACCTGCAGTTTGTAGTCGCCGGATACCAGACCCGGATCGCTTGCGCCCAGCTCCTGCCAGTTACTGTCTGGCAGTGGTTTGTAAGTCACCGCGATGCTGCCCTGAGAACGGGTGCTATCGGTCACTTTCATGCCCACTTTTTCCAGCGCTGCCGGCAGACGCTGCCACACCACGTTGAACGGCCCACGTACCACCAGCATCGGTAAACCGGTGTCATCAGCCGCACTCTGAACGTCCATCGTCGCGGCAGAACGATTCTGCGCGGCATTCGCAGCGTCAGTGGCGTTCTTATCCAGACCCGCAGAGATAACGTTCATCATCTCAGCGCTATAGCGCTGCATGGATGCCGGATCGGCTACCGGTTTACCCGCCTGCTCGAGGTTAATCAATTTCACCGTCACCGCCTGCTGATAGCCCTGCGGTTTAACCGAGATTTGATAACGTCCACGGTACTGTTCGTCTTCATCCAGACGGTTCCAGTCAACCCAATCGGTGGTCAGCGTCTGGCTGGCATCATCACGTTTCGCGATGGTGTAGTTTTTAGACTGAACAACGCTCACGACCTGCGGCCACAGCGTGTTGCCACGACCATTTTCCACCAACAATGTCGCTGTATCGCCCGCGATCTGAGTGCGGGCACCAGTGACTAATGCTAACGGCTGAGCCGGTGGGCGAATGTCCAGCGCTTTACCCACGGCACCGCTGCCGTTGGTTACCGGGATGTTATAATCGCCGGTCATCACCGGCAGAATCATCCCAGCTGGCGCGTGAAGCTCAGCAAGCGGTGCGGCCTCCAGATAGGATTCATCACCGCTCACCTGGCGCTTATAGCGCGAGTCAGAACTACAGGCCGCGAGCAACATAACAAGCGAAACACCCGCAACCTTGGCCAGGCGCGACTTTTGTACTGAGTAAGCCATCAAATCTCCCTAAACTTTACAGCAAACCGGCATGCTTAAGCGCCGCTTTGACGATATCACGAGCATTGTCCGTAATTGGCGTCATCGGCAAACGTAGCGTATCGGTCGCCACAAGTCCCAACTCCTTACATGCCCATTTCACTGGGATAGGATTGGGTTCGACAAATAGTTTGTTGTGTAACGGCATCAGACGTTGGTTGATCACCCGCGCCTCGGCAAAATGCCCTTCTGCCGCCAGTTTGCACATTTCGGCCATATCGCGTGCCGCAACGTTAGCCGTTACGGAAATCACGCCATGACCACCAAGCTGCATGAAGTCCAGTCCGGTCGCATCATCACCGCTAAGCAGAATAAAATCGTCTGAAACCAGCTCTTTGATCTGGTGAACACGACTTAAGTTCCCTGTGGCCTCTTTGATAGCGACAATATTTTTTACCTTCGCCAGGCGACCAACGGTTTCCGGCAGCATATCGCAGCCAGTACGGGACGGCACATTATACAGAATTTGCGGCAGGTCAGTATGTTCCGCGATGGCTTTGAAATGCTGGAACAAACCTTCCTGAGTTGGGCGGTTGTAATAAGGCGTCACCGTCAGGCAGCCGACAACACCGCTGTCGTTAAAACGCTGCGTCAGACTAATGCCTTCTGCGGTCGCATTGGCGCCGGTTCCGGCAATAACCGGAATACGCCCATCGGCCAGCTCCAGCGTCATCATTACCACATCGCCATGTTCATCATGACTCAGGGTAGCGGACTCACCGGTGGTGCCAACCGAAACGATCGCCGAGGTGCCGCTGGCGACATGATAATCAATCAGTTTTTTCAGGCTCGACCGGCAGACTTTACCTTTCTCATCCATCGGCGTAATAAGCGCGACAATACTTCCCGTGAACATGGGCCATCCTCTGTGCAAACAAGTGTCTCAATGGTACGTTTGGTACGACAATAAAAGCAAGCGACCATAGCCCTTCTGATTGTTGTATGCATGTTTTTTTTATGCTTTCCTTATGATTACCTCACCGCTCAAAGGAAGAACAGGTTTGACATCGTCATCGCAACACTATCTGGTCATTACTGCGCTGGGTGCTGACCGCCCGGGAATTGTGAACACTATCACCCGTCATGTCAGCAGTTGTGGCTGTAATATCGAAGACAGCCGACTGGCCATGCTGGGTGACGAGTTTACGTTTATCATGTTGTTATCCGGAACCTGGAATGCCATCACCCTGATTGAATCAACCCTGCCTTTGAAAGGCGCAGAGCTGGATTTATTGATTGTGATGAAGCGTACGACGGCTCGCCCCCGCCCGGCGATGCCCGCCACGGTATGGGTGCAGGTCGATGTCCCCGACTCTCCTCATTTGATTGAGCGCTTTACCGCCCTTTTTGACAGCCACCAAATGAATATTGCGGAACTGGTTTCGCGCACACAGCCGGCAGAAAACGGCAAGGCTGCACAATTGTTTATTCAAATTACCGCACATAGTCCTGCGTCACATGATTCGGCAAATATTGAGGATGCGTTTAAAGCACTCTGTACAGAACTCAATGCGCAAGGCAGTATTAACGTCGTCAATTACTCACAGCATGATGAACAGGATGGAGTTAAGTAATGAACCCACTGAAAGCCGGTGATATTGCACCGAAATTTAGCTTGCCGGATCAAGACGGAGAACAAGTAAATTTAACCGACTTCCAGGGACAGCGTGTTCTGGTTTATTTCTACCCGAAAGCCATGACGCCCGGCTGTACCGTACAGGCCTGTGGCTTGCGCGATAACATGGATCAGTTAAAAAAAGCCGGTGTTGAGGTGCTGGGAATAAGCACCGATAAACCAGAAAAGCTTTCCCGATTTGCGGAGAAAGAAGTGCTTAACTTCACGCTCCTGTCTGATGAAGATCATCAGGTTTGCGAGCAGTTTGGCGTCTGGGGTGAAAAGTCATTTATGGGTAAGACCTACGATGGCATCCACCGCATCAGCTTCCTGATTGATGCCGAAGGCAAAATTGAACATGTGTTTGATGATTTCAAAACCAGCAATCACCACGACATCGTGCTGAACTGGGTTCTGGAAAACGCCTAACCGTGAAATGCCGGATGACGGTGTGAACGCCTTATCCGGCCTACAAATGCACGCACGTAGGCCGGATAAGACGCTTTAGCGTCGCTATCCGGCAGATAACCGCCCGGTTACTCAAACGTCCCTTTAACGCACGCCTTTTTCTCTTTCACCACGGCTTTCCCCTTCGCCCACAGGTCATTCACTTCCAGCGCGTCGTTCAGCACCAGAATATCAGCATCGCATCCCACCGTCAGACGGCCTTTATGCGCAAGCCCAAGAAACTCCGCGACTGTGCGTGTAAGCGGGCAAAGTGCCTGTTCCAGCGGTATCGCATGAATCTGCACCAGTTGACGCACCGTTTCCGCCAGTGATTCAAATCCTGCGACGCCAATCCCTGTCAGATTACCGGACGCATCAAATTCCGGTTGGCTACCGTTGCCATCCGAGCTCAGGGTAATACGCGATAACGGCACTTCGTGGCGCAACGCTGTAGCAATCGCCGTGGCCGGATCAACAGGCTCATCAATACTGCTGGTGATATCGATATAGCCCCCTTTCCGGGCATAGTCTAACGCCGCATGGAACAACGGTTCCGCGCGATTAACATGCGTTGGCAACAGTTTGGTCATCGGTACATCGCAACATGCCAGAATTTCATACAGCGGTTCCAGCATGCGCGGACTGTCCCCCATATGAAATACGCTAATCCCGGGTTTTTGCCCTAATAACCCACCAACACGCGACTGCGCCGCCATGTTCGCCAGCGCCGTTGCATTTGGGGCAGAGGAGCGATGATCCGAAACTGCGCATTTCACGCCAATCACTTTGTCAATTAGCGCGACATCGCGGTCAATACTGCCGGTTATCGTAGGTGAAGGTAGAGAATATGCCCCAGTGAGCATCCAGGCGCTGATCCCCTCAAATTCCAGCGCACGGGTTTTCGCCAGCAACGACTCAGGATGACGGGTAATACCGTCCGTTCCCAACAATCCCACGACGGAAGTGATACCGGCTTCAACCAGTCGTGACAGACGTACTTCCGGCGTGCGGGTGTGCGGTCCCGCTTCCCCACCACCGCCAATCAGATGGACGTGTTGGTCGATAAAGCCGGGACAAACAATTGCCCCTTCAAGATTGATGCACTCACAACCGGGAAAATCTTCTGCCGCAATAGACGGGGCGATGGCGACAATTTTTCCGCCAGAAACCAGAATATCCTGTTGGCCTAAATCTTCAGGTGCGTATACGTGTCCATGCTGGAACAACGTCAAATTAAGAATGGAACAGTTCATAACCTTCCTTGTCAGGCAATAACCTGCATAACCCAAATAGAGAGCAGCGCATTAATCACGCAGACTGCAATAATCAGCGGGTAGTAGCGAGGATGGACTCCCGCCGTTCCCAGACAACGTCCAACATTTTGTACCGGATTCCCCATCAGGTAGATAGCCGGTAGCAATACCGTAGCATCATGTCCTGAAAGCGTACCTGCGACAACCAGGCTTGCACAAACGCCGACGCCACCGCCCATACTCATCACCGCCGCCAGCAGCACGGTGGCAGACTCCCCCGGCAGTCCCCACAACGCCATGATCGGTTCACATACCCTGCCTACGATGTCGAGTAACCCCGTCACCTTCAGCGCCTGAATAATCACAAACGCCATCACCACGTTAGGTAGCAAGCTGGTCGTGGCAATGGTAAACCCGCGTCGTGCGCCATCGATAAACATATCCATGACATTTTTACGTACGTGTGTTGTCATCATCTCAGCCCTCCTGCTGCATACGGCGATTTTCAAGCTGTGCGATCCACAACCGCAACAGGTTCGCCCCTACAAACTTGAAGACAAGGATCACCGCCAGCGGCGTGATTACCGGTACAGTGACCATCGTAAACAGGGCTGCGCCTGACGAAAAATAGTTAGTGATGCACGCGCTACCGCTGGTTTGCCAACAAGCAAAGATGGCGCGTTCCTGCTCGGTAATGATCCCCGCTTCGGCCATTTCCTTAGTCATCCCGGCCGCCGCATCGGTATTTTGCAAATTCGCGATCAGCGCCAACGAGCATACACCCGGGATACCGAGTAAAGGTCGTAGAACAGGCGTCATTAGCTGTTGTGCCGCGCGCAGCCCTCCAAGCCCTTCGGTTACGGAAATAATCCCGAGAGAAAGAATGACGGAAGGAGCCAATTCAAGTGCGAATAAAAAACCATCTTTTGCCCCCATACCGCCCGTACCGCGAAAAGAGACCGCCGTTTCGCCAGCCGTATTAATTTGCCCAAACGCACCGTTGAGGAGGGTGAAATCAAACACCCGCCACCATTCGGTACTTTTCGCAAACATGCCGGAAAAAAGGACAATTGTGATAAAAAAAGCGAGATAGCCGCCCCATCCCACTTTTTGCTGCGTGTGTGTGTTGTGACCCATTTAACTCTCCTGTTGGTCTTATTCCTTACGTGACGAAAAAAACATCACGAAGGCCAAGTTAAAGACAAACGCGGAGAAAAACGATACCGGAGGAAATTATTCAGAAAGTGTGGATAGAGGTCAGACAAGTTCAGCTCCGGCGGCATTGCGCCGTCGGAGCTGACGGATTAGCGATCGTCAACCGTCTGACCATCCGGCCAGGCATGCACCACGGCTTTGATTAGCGTCGCCAGCGGAATGGCAAAGAATACACCCCAGAATCCCCACAGACCGCCGAAAATAACTACCGACAGAATAATCACCAATGGATGCAGGTTTACGGCTTCGGAGAAGAGGACGGGAACCAGCAGATTGCCGTCCAGCGCCTGGATTATCAGGTACACGGCGAAACAGCTCCAGAACTCCGTTCCGAGTCCGAACTGAAACAACGCCACACCAACGACCGGAATAGTCACCACAAACGCGCCGATGTACGGGATTAGCACAGAGAACCCCACCAGCACTGCCAACAGCAGAGAGTAGTTAAGACCAAACATCAGGAAGCCCAGCCAGGTTGCAACACCGACCACCACCATCTCCAGTACTTTACCGCGGATATAGTTGGTGATTTGCTGGTTCATCTCTTTCCAGACCTGTCCTGCCAGTCCACGATTTCGCGGCAGCACCCGGCGCACAGCATTCAACATCTGGCTTTTATCCTTCACCAAAAAGAACACCATCAATGGGACAAGCACCAGATACACCGCCAGTGTCAACAGCCCAACCAGAGAAGCCAGCGAATATTTCACCACTGAATCGCCCATGGTGAGCATCCGGGAACGCATATTCTCGGCCATCGCATCAATGATGCCCGCATCCATAAGCGCCGGATAACGTCGCGGTAAGGTGGCGGCAAAGTCAGACAACTTGTTGAGCATGCCAGGCATATCGCGGATCAAATAGATGCCTTGCTGCCATGCGACAGGCATTACCACAAACGCCATCAGCAGCAAAATTCCGACAAACACCACCAGCACAATTGACGTCGCCCAGCGCCGCGAGCAACCGATATTTTCCAGCCGGGCGGTAGGCCATTCCAGCAGATAAGCCAGCACAATCGCGACCAGCAGCGGCGCTAACAGACCGCTAAAGAAGAACAGGATGCCAAAACCGGCAACCAGAATAATCAGCAAAGCAATAGCCTCTGGGTCGCTAAAGCGGCGGCGATACCATTGCGTCAACATTTCGAGCATAAAACCTTCCCTGAACCTCAATAGCGGGATTGCGATCCCGAATTGTATCGAAATGTCACAAAAAAGACTTCGCTTTTTATGACTGATTACGCAAAGTGAAAAGACATTTTTCCTGGGTGTTCATCGTCAGGTTTCGCAGTTACACTCGCTAAGCTTGCAGAGTGTGAACGATACTTCGCGGCATTGGTCAAATGGCTATCTCAAAAAAGAATACAGGACAGAGGTTATGTTCAGGCAGTTGAAAAAAAACCTGGTTGCTACCCTCATTGCTGCACTGACCGTCGGTCAGGTCGCGCCCGCATTTGCTGACACTGCGGATACCCTACCTGATATGGGAACCTCGGCAGGGAGTACGCTTTCTATTGGACAAGAAATGCAGATGGGCGATTATTACGTTCGCCAACTGCGCGGTAGTGCGCCGTTAATTAACGATCCGCTGCTCACCCAATATATTAATGCTCTGGGGATGCGCCTGGTTTCGCATGCAGACTCCGTAAAAACACCCTTCACTTTCTTTTTAATTAACAACGATGAAATAAACGCCTTCGCTTTTTTTGGCGGCAACGTGGTATTGCACTCAGCACTGTTCCGCTATTCCGATAACGAAAGCCAACTGGCGTCGGTAATGGCGCACGAAATTTCTCACGTCACGCAGCGCCACCTGGCGCGAGCGATGGAAGATCAGAAACGTAGCGCACCGCTGACATGGGTCGGCGCATTAGGTTCGATTTTATTAGCGATGGCCAGCCCGCAGGCAGGTATGGCGGCGCTAACCGGTACGCTGGCGGGTACTCGCCAGGGGATGATTAGCTTTACTCAGCAGAACGAACAGGAAGCAGACCGCATCGGTATTCAGGTGCTGCAACGTTCAGGATTCGATCCCCAGGCCATGCCAACATTCCTGGAGAAACTGCTCGATCAGGCCCGTTACTCTACACGTCCCCCGGAAATTCTTCTGACTCACCCCCTGCCAGAAAGCCGTCTGGCAGATGCGCGTAACCGCGCCAACCAGATGCGCCCGGTCGTCGTGCAATCTTCAGAAGATTTCTATTTGGCCAAAGCGCGAACCCTGGGCATGTACAATTCAGGCCGCAATCAGTTAACCAGCGATCTACTGGATAGCTGGTCGAAAGGCAACGTGCGTGAACAGCGCGCTGCGCAGTACGGTCGGGCGCTGCAAGCGATGGAAGCCAGTAAATACGACGACGCACGTAAAGCGCTTCAGCCGCTGCTCGCGGCAGATCCGAATAATGCATGGTATCTCGACCTGGCAACAGACATCGATCTCGGTCAGAAGAAAACCAGCGATGCCATTAATCGCCTGAAAAACGCTCGCGACCTGCGCGTGAATCCCGTATTGCAACTCAACCTGGCAAATGCGTATTTGCAGGGGGGACAAGCTAAAGAGGCTGCCACCATCCTGAATCGCTATACGTTTAACCATAAAGATGACACTAACGGCTGGGATCTGTTGGCGCAAACGGAAGCGAACCTGAATAACCGCGATCAGGAGCTGGCCGCGCGTGCTGAAGGGTATGCGCTGGCGGGCCGTCTTGATCAGGCGATCTCGATGCTCAGCAATGCCAGTGCTCAGGTGAAACTCGGCAGCCAGCAGCAGGCCAGATACGATGCCCGTATCGACCAGCTGCGCCAACTGCAAGAGCGCTTTAAACCGTACTCGAAGATGTAACCATTGAATACTTGCCGGATGGCGGCGCTGTTGCGTCTTATCCGGCCTGCGGCAGGCACATTTGGTCGGCCGAATCGTCATGCAAGGAGAAGTCATGTCAGACGCGATTAAAATTTACCATAACCCACGCTGCTCAAAGAGCCGTGAAACGCTGGAATTGCTAAAGTCTAACGGTGTAGAGCCAGAAGTCGTGCTCTATCTGGAAACCCCGGCTGATGCAGCGACACTGCGTGAATTGCTAAAGATGCTGAGAATGTCCAGCGCGCGTGAACTGATGCGTCAGAAAGAAGATCTCTACAAATCGCTCAACCTGGCGGACAGCAGTTTGAGTGAAGATGCGCTGATTCAGGCGATGGTCGAAAACCCGAAGCTGATGGAGCGCCCGATTGTGGTAGCGAAAGGTCAGGCCCGGATTGGTCGCCCACCTGAGCAAGTGCTGGAAATCGTCGGCTAATCTTAAGACTGCCGCAGTTTTTCGGCTGCGGCACTACAGCTTCAAAATTTCTTTTACGAAGGGAATCGTCAGCTTGCGCTGAGCGGTGATCGAAGCATGGTCCAGTTGATCCAGCGTCATAAACAGCGTACGCATTTCTCGATCCAGACGCTTAAGCAGAAAACGTCCTACATCTTCAGGCAGTTCGAACCCACGTAATCTGGCACGTAATTGCAAAGCCTGTAGCTTGTCTTCATCGGAAAGCGGCTGAAGCTTGTAGATTTGCCCCCAGTCCAGACGTGAGGCGAGATCCGGCAGCCCCAGGTTCAGCTGTCTCGGCGGGCGATCGCCGGTGATCAGCAGGCGGGTTTTCCCTGATTCCAGGATACGGTTGTAAAGATCAAAGATCGCCATTTCCCAAAGAGAATCGCCGGCGACACACTCGATATTATCGATGCATACCAGCGACAGATGCTCCATTCCGTCAAGCACCTCAGGTACGAACCAGGTTCGTTTATCGAGCGGCACATACCCTACCGCATCACCGCGTGCAGACAGTTCTGCACAGGCTGCATGCAGCAAATGACTACGGCCTGCGCCTTCACGCGACCAAAGATAAATGTACCCGCTATGTTCCTGACGCAGCACGTTTTGCAGTGCAGCCAGTAAAGAGGAGTTATCCCCCGGCCAGAAACTTGCGAAGGTTTCATCGTCAGGAAGATAAAGTGGCAGAGAGAGCTGTGCCGGTGTGTTCAGAGATACCTCAACCCAGGATTTCATAAAATCGAGATGAGTTTAACACAGAAATACGTCGTGATAGAACCGGGCAGCAGTGCTGCCCGGTCAGAGACTTACTGTTGCGGGCTATCCGCATCCTTAGCATCAAGGACGACTTCTTCCGGACGCAGCAGACTGATGACTTTGAAAATCAGGCTCAGGCAAACGCCGACGATGGTCGCCAGCGCCATACCTTTCAGTTCCGCAGCACCAATGTGAACCTTCGCGCCACTTACGCCGATGATCAAAATAACAGACGTCAGAATCAGGTTTTGCGCCTTGTTATAATCGACTTTTGATTCGATTAACACGCGAATACCGGAAGCGCCGATGACGCCGTACAGCAGCAACGATACACCGCCCATGACCGGCAGCGGGATAATCTGGATTGCCGCCGCCAGTTTACCCACACAGGAGAGCAGAATGGCGAAAATCGCCGCACCGCCGATAACCCAGGTACTGTATACGCGAGTAATCGCCATAACACCGATATTTTCACCGTAGGTAGTATTAGGCGTCGAACCAAAGAAGCCGGAGATCACCGTCGACAGGCCGTTGGCAAACATCGAGCGGTGCAGGCCAGGGTCACGAATCAGATCTTTTTTCACAATGTTGGCCGTGACGACCAGGTGGCCTACGTGCTCGGCGATAACGACTAATGCCGCAGGCAGGATGGTCAGAATCGCAACCCACTCAAAGCGCGGTGTGTAGAACGTTGGCAGAGCAAACCAGTGCGCTTGCGCAATGGGTGTGGTGTCCACAACGCCCATCACAAAGGAAAGCGCGTAACCGGCCAGTACACCAATCAAAATCGGGATAATCGCCATAAAACCGCGGAACAGCACAGAGCCAAATACCGTTACGGCCAGCGTCACCATTGAGATGATGATGGTTTTCGAGTCTGGTAATTGCCCTTCAGCAGGCAACAATCCCGCCATGCCCGCAGCAACACCCGCCAGCTCCAGACCGATGACGGCAACGATTGCGCCCATCGCAGCAGGCGGGAACATCACATCCAGCCAGCCGGTGCCAGCTTTCTTCACGATGAAAGAAACCAGGCAGAACAGAACGCCGCACATAATAAAACCGCCCAGCGCCACTTCATACCCTAACGGCAGCAGCAACAGTACCGGGGAGATAAACGCAAAGCTGGAACCCAGATAGGCTGGAATTTTACCTTTACAAATGAAGAGATACAGCAACGTACCAATGCCGTTAAACAGCAGGACGGTAGCCGGGTTGATATGAAACAGGACTGGCACCAGTACCGTTGCACCAAACATGGCGAACAGGTGCTGCAAACTAAGCGGGATTGTCTGTAAAAGCGGCGGTCTTTCACTCACCCCGATAGCACGGCGCGTCATAGTGTTTTCCTCTGAGTATTGTGTGTTAGTAGCGATTGGGTTGTTTTATTCAAAAAAAAGCCGACTCTTAAAGTCGGCTTCTTTTTATTTATTCATTTACTTGGTACCAAAAATCTTATCGCCAGCATCGCCGAGTCCCGGAATAATGTATCCATGCTCGTTCAGCCCCTGGTCGATAGATGCGGTGTACAGCTCAACATCCGGGTGTGCTTTTTCCAGTGCTGCGATACCTTCTGGTGCCGCAACCAGGACCAGTACTTTAATGCTGGTGCAGCCTGCATTCTTCAGCAGGTCGATGGTCGCGATAACGGAACCACCGGTTGCCAGCATCGGGTCAACGATCAGCGCCATGCGCTCATCAATATTAGATACCAGCTTCTGGAAGTATGGAACCGGCTCCAGCGTTTCTTCGTTGCGGTACATCCCCACCACGCTGATACGCGCGCTCGGAACGTTCTCCAGTACGCCTTCCATCATACCCAGTCCCGCACGCAGGATGGGGACTACGGTGATTTTTTTGCCTTTGATTTGGTCTACTTCAACCGGGCCGTTCCAACCTTCAATGGTCACCTTTTCGGTTTCCAGACCTGCAGTTGCTTCATAAGTCAGCAGACTGCCAACTTCCGAGGCGAGTTCACGAAAGCGTTTAGTGCTGATGTCGTTTTCACGCATCAGTCCCAGCTTGTGTTTGACGAGTGGGTGTTTGACTTCCACGATCTTCATACTCTTCTCCTTTCCTCAGACGAGTGGCAACCACAAAAAAAATCGCCGGATTATACCGCTTTTCGTCTCTGGCGCAACACTGGATACGCTTGATATGGATCAACCAAAGTCATTTGCGTCTGGAAGATGAGTATAAAACAAGCCCCGCAATATGGGCGGGGCTTAATATCAATGCACTGAATTTTATAGAAATTCAGCGTTGCTCCGGATGACATTTTGATACCATGAAAAAGATTTCTTAGGAGAGCGTGCTAATGTCCCACTCCCGTCATTATTTTTGTCGACATAAATAAATCCGTAGCGTTTTTTCATTTCGCCGGTTCCCGCTGACACTAAATCAATACAGCCCCATGGCGTGTAGCCCATAAGATCCACACCATCTTCCACCACCGCTTTTTTCATCTCACGAATATGGGCTGCCAGGTAGTCAATGCGGTACTGATCGTTTACCGTGCCGTCACTTTCCTGTACGTCAATCGCACCAAACCCGTTTTCAACAATAAACAGCGGAAGCTGATAATGATCCCAGAACCAGTTCAGCGAATAGCGCAGACCAACCGGATCAATCTGCCAGCCCCAGTCTGATTTCTGCACATACGGATTGGGCACCAGACTTTTCGATTCGTCGTAATCCAACTGCGGGTTATCTGCCGTTGCCTGCGTCGCGAAGGACATATAGTAGCTAAAGCCGATATAGTCGACGCAGCCCTGAGCCAGTATTCGTCGGTCTTCTTCGGTAATATCGAGTTTGAAGCCGCGGCGCGCAAAGTAGTTCAACAGATGCTGCGGATACTTGCCCCGAGCGTGAACGTCGGTAAACCAATATCGACGGTGCATCGCGTTCATCGCCATCATTATATCGTCTGGCGCACAGGTCAGTGGGTAAACAGGACACATAGCGATCATGCACCCAACTTGCAATGCCGGGTTGATTTCGCGTGCAACCTTTACTGCCAGCGCACTCGCCACCAGTTCATAGTGCGCCGCCTGGTACATGACCGGTTCGCGGTCTTCACCCGGCTGATACTTAAGGCCGGAGTTGGTAAACGGAGCGAAATCTTCGTGGAAGTTAGCCTGGTTGTTGATTTCATTGAACGTCATCCAGTACTTCACTTTATGCTGGTAGCGAGTGAAAACCACCCCGGCAAAACGGACAAAGAAATCGATCAGCTTACGATTGCGCCAGCCACCGTATTCCGTCACCAGGTGATAAGGCATCTCGAAATGCGACAGTGTAATCACCGGTTCAATCCCATACTTCAGGCATTCATCAAAGAGATCGTCGTAGAATTGCAATCCGGCTTCATTGGGCAGGGCTTCATCGCCTTGCGGGAAAATACGCGTCCATGCAATAGAGGTACGAAAGCACTTAAAGCCCATTTCAGCAAACAGCTTAATATCATCCTGATAGCGATGATAAAAATCGATGGCCTCGTGGTTAGGGTAATTTTTACCTGCAATCACGCCGTCGGTAATTTCACGCGCTACCCCATGAGCCCCAGCCGTCATCACATCGGCAACGCTAATCCCTTTACCGCCCTCCTGCCAGCCGCCTTCCAGTTGATGAGCGGCCACAGCACCGCCCCACATAAAATCTGCTTTAAACCCAGGCATACGTTTCCCCTATCATGATTGCACTGTTCAAACGCACCTGATGTGGTACGTAACAGAAAACAGAAACCGGTTTCAGTACGATACTGTGCATTCAGCAGGCAGGTTTCAAGCACAAGACTGAACCCGGTTTCATTTTCGTGGCTCAGTTCAAACAAATAGATAAATGACTGTAAAATGCTGAAATACTCAGCAGATAAAAGTCACTGTAAAGCAGGCTCGCAAACGTTTGCTTTCCCTGTTAGAATTGCGCCGAATTTAATTGCTACCGCAAGTTAACGCGTGGGGACCCAAGCAGTGACCGATAAAACCTCTCTTAGCTACAAAGATGCCGGTGTTGATATTGACGCGGGTAATGCTCTGGTTGATCGAATCAAAGGCGTAGTAAAGAAAACTCGTCGCCCGGAAGTAATGGGTGGTCTGGGTGGCTTCGGTGCGCTGTGCGCATTGCCGCAAAAATATCGTGAACCGGTACTGGTTTCCGGCACGGATGGCGTAGGGACAAAACTGCGTCTGGCGATGGATCTGAAACGCCACGATACCATCGGCATTGATCTGGTGGCGATGTGTGTGAACGACCTCGTGGTTCAGGGCGCTGAACCGCTGTTTTTCCTCGACTACTATGCAACGGGTAAACTGGATGTGGACACCGCAGCCAGCGTAATCAACGGCATTGCCGAAGGTTGCCTGCAGTCTGGTTGTGCATTGGTTGGTGGTGAAACGGCTGAAATGCCGGGGATGTACCACGGCGAAGATTACGACGTGGCAGGTTTCTGTGTTGGCGTCGTTGAAAAATCAGAAATTATCGACGGTTCAAAAGTGGCTGATGGCGATGTGCTGATTGCGCTCGGCTCCAGTGGCCCGCACTCTAACGGCTACTCCCTGGTACGTAAAATTGTTGAAGTCAGCGGTTGCGACCCAGAAACCACCGAGCTTGAAGGCAAGCCGCTGGCGGACCATTTACTGGCACCAACACGCATTTATGTGAAATCCATTCTGGAACTGATCGCGAAGGTTGATGTGCATGCTATCGCGCACCTGACCGGCGGTGGTTTCTGGGAAAATATTCCGCGTGTACTGCCAGACAATACTCAGGCCGTCATCGATGAATCCTCATGGCAGTGGCCAGCCGTCTTCAACTGGCTGCAAACTGCGGGTAACGTCAGTCAGCACGAGATGTATCGCACCTTCAACTGTGGGGTCGGCATGGTCATTGCCCTACCGGAATCCGAAGTAGAAAGTGCACTCGCGCTGCTGAAGGCAAAAGGTGAAAACGCCTGGAAAATCGGTATCATCAAAGCGTCTGATTCCGAACAGCGTGTGGTCATTGAATGAAAAACATTGTGGTGCTCATTTCCGGCAACGGAAGCAATTTGCAGGCAATAATCGATGCCTGCAAACAGAAAAAAATCAGTGGCACCCTACGTGCAGTATTCAGCAACAAGGCCGATGCGTTCGGCCTTGTTCGCGCGCGAGAGGAAAATATTCCGGCACATTCCCTGGAAGCAAGCCACTTTGCCAACCGCGAAGCATTCGACCGCCAGCTGATTCAGGAAATTGATGCCTATGCGCCAGATGTCGTCGTGCTGGCCGGCTATATGCGCATCCTCAGCCCGGCGTTTGTCGCTCACTATTCTGAACGACTGCTGAACATCCATCCCTCTTTATTACCCAAGTATCCAGGCCTACATACCCATCGTCAGGTGCTGGAAAATGGGGATGAAGAACACGGAACTTCAGTCCATTTCGTCACCGATGAACTGGACGGCGGACCGGTTATTCTCCAGGCCAAGGTGCCGGTATTTGCAGGTGATAGCGAGGATGATATTACTGCCCGGGTTCAGGCGCAGGAACATGCGATTTATCCGCTGGTCGTCAGCTGGTTTACCGACGGTCGCCTGAAGATGCGCGATAACGCCGCATGGCTGGACGGCGTTCGCCTCTCACCACAGGGTTATGCCGCAGACGAATAATCGGCTCATCAATCTGTAAAGCCGGATGGCGGCATAAATGCCTTATCCGGCCTACGCGTTATTCTCCCCTTTCTCTTCGCTATCAGACGGTTTATTGTCATATTTTTCTGGCACAGTTGGACATCTGAGAGCAATGCTCGCCATAATAAATCGGTAGTGTCCCGTGAATGAAACGGAGTAAAAGTGGTAATGGGTCAGGAAAAGCTATATATCGAGAAAGAACTCAGCTGGTTGGCGTTCAACGAACGCGTGCTCCAGGAGGCAGCTGATAAATCAAACCCGTTGATCGAACGGATGCGTTTCTTAGGCATCTATTCCAATAACCTTGACGAGTTTTACAAGGTGCGTTTTGCCGAACTGAAGCGCCGTATCATTATTAGCGAAGAACAGGGTTCTAACTCTCACTCCCGCCATTTGTTAGGCAAAATCCAGGCCCGCGTATTAAAAGCCGATCAGGAATTTGACGGCCTGTACAACGAATTACTGCTGGAGATGGCACGCAACCAGATCTTCTTGATCAACGAACGCCAGTTGTCAGTAAATCAACAGAGCTGGTTACGCCACTACTTCAAGCAATATCTGCGTCAGCACATTACGCCAATCCTGATTAACCGCGAGACGGATTTAGTCCAGTTTTTAAAAGACGATTACACTTATCTGGCCGTGGAAATTATCCGCGGAGATACGATTCGTTACGCTTTGCTGGAAATTCCATCCGATAAGGTTCCTCGCTTTGTTAATTTGCCGCCGGAAACCCCGCGCCGTCGCAAACCGATGATCCTGCTGGACAACATTTTACGTTATTGCCTTGATGACATTTTTAAAGGGTTCTTTGATTACGATGCGCTGAATGCCTATTCGATGAAAATGACCCGCGATGCCGAGTACGATTTGGTGCATGAGATGGAATCGAGCCTGATGGAGCTCATGTCCTCCAGCCTGAAACAACGTCTGACCGCAGAGCCTGTTCGTTTTGTTTATCAGCGCGATATGCCCAATGCGCTGGTTGAAGTACTGCGTGAAAAACTGACGATCTCTCGCTACGACTCCATTGTCCCCGGCGGGCGTTATCATAACTTCAAAGACTTTATTAATTTTCCCAACGTCGGCAAAGCTAACCTGGTGAACAAACCCCTGCCACGTCTGCGCCATATCTGGTTCGATAACGAGAAGTTTCGCAACGGCTTTGATGCCGTACGAGAACGCGATGTGTTGCTTTATTATCCGTATCACACCTTTGAACACGTTCTTGAACTGCTGCGTCAGGCCTCATTTGACCCGAGCGTGCTGGCGATAAAAATTAACATCTACCGTGTGGCGAAAGATTCGCGCATCATCGACTCGATGATCCATGCCGCGCATAACGGTAAAAAAGTAACCGTGGTGGTGGAACTGCAGGCGCGCTTCGATGAAGAGGCCAATATTCATTGGGCTAAGCGCCTTACCGAAGCGGGGGTTCACGTCATCTTCTCCGCACCAGGGCTGAAAATTCACGCCAAGCTGTTCCTGATTTCGCGCAAAGAAGGCGATGAAGTCGTGCGCTATGCACATATCGGCACCGGGAACTTCAACGAAAAAACAGCGCGTCTGTATACCGACTACTCGCTGCTGACTGCCGATTCGCGCATTACCAACGAAGTCCGTCGGGTGTTTAACTTCATCGAAAACCCATATCGCCCGGTAACGTTCGATTATCTGCTGGTTTCCCCGCAGAACTCACGGCGCCTGCTGTACAGCATGATCGACAAAGAGATCGCTAATGCACAGCAAGGGCTGCCTTCTGGCATTACTCTGAAGCTGAATAATCTGGTCGATAAAGGGCTGGTTGACCGCCTGTATGCGGCTTCAGGTTCAGGTGTCCCCGTTAATTTATTGATCCGCGGTATGTGCTCACTGATCCCGAATCTGGAAGGCATCAGTGACAATATTCGCGTTATCAGCATTGTTGACCGCTATCTCGAACACGACCGGGTCTATATCTTCGAGAACGGGGGCGATAAGCAGGTGTATCTCTCCTCTGCTGACTGGATGACAAGAAACATTGATTATCGTATCGAAGTTGCCACACCGCTTCTTGACCCGCGTCTTAAGCAGCGCGTGCTGGATATTATCGATATCCTGTTCAGCGACACGGTGAAAGCCCGCTTTATTGATAAAGAACTGAGTAATCGCTACGTACCGCGCGGAAACCGCCGTAAGGTTCAGTCACAATTAGCGATTTACGACTACATCAAATCACTCGAGCAACCTGACTAACTCTATGCCAATACACGACAAGTCTCCACGACCGCAGGAATTTGCTGCGGTCGACCTTGGTTCAAACAGTTTCCATATGGTCATTGCCCGCGTGGTTGATGGCGCAATGCAAATTATCGGGCGACTGAAACAACGCGTACATCTGGCGGACGGCCTTGGCGCGGACAACAAGCTAAGCGAAGAAGCGATGGAACGCGGCTTAAGCTGTTTGTCACTTTTCGCTGAACGTCTGCAGGGATTTCCTCCCTCCAGCGTCTGCATCGTGGGAACCCATACTTTGCGCCAGGCGCTAAATGCGACCGATTTTCTTAAGCGAGCAGAAAAGGTCATCCCCTACCCGATCGAAATAATTTCCGGTAACGAAGAAGCCCGACTGATTTTTATGGGCGTGGAGCATACGCAGCCAGAAAAAGGCCGTAAGCTGGTTATCGACATCGGTGGTGGTTCGACAGAGCTAGTGATCGGTGAAGATTTCGAGCCTAAACTGGTCGAAAGTCGCCGTATGGGTTGCGTCAGTTTTGCCCAGATGTACTTTCCGGGTGGAGCGATCAGCCGGGAAAACTTCCAGCGAGCCCGTATGGCGGCAGCGCAAAAGCTTGAAACGCTCACCTGGCAATTTCGAATTCAGGGCTGGAACGTTGCACTGGGAGCTTCAGGCACCATCAAAGCCGCGCATGAAGTGCTGCTGGAAATGGGTGAGAAAGATGGTTTTATCACCCCTGAACGTCTGGACAAGCTGACAACGGAAGTCCTGAAGCATGCTTCCTTTGAGGCACTCAGCATGCCGGGGCTGTCAGAAGAACGAAAAGCCGTTTTTGTTCCCGGTCTGGCGATACTGTGCGGTGTTTTTGATGCCCTCGCTATTCGTGAACTCCGACTTTCCGATGGCGCGCTGCGTGAAGGCGTACTGTATGAGATGGAAGGCCGTTTTCGCCACCAGGATGTTCGTAGCCGTACCGCCAGCAGTCTGGCAAACCAGTACAATATCGACAGCGAACAAGCCCGACGTGTACTGGAAACGACCATGCAAATGTACGATCAGTGGCATGCGCAGCAACCTAAACTGGCAAACCCGCAACTGGAAGCGTTGCTCAGGTGGGCGGCGATGCTGCATGAAGTCGGGCTGAACATCAACCACAGCGGACTGCATCGCCACTCGGCTTATATTTTGCAAAACAGCGACCTGCCAGGTTTCAACCAGGAGCAACAGCTGATGATGGCGACCCTGGTTCGCTATCATCGTAAAGCGGTTAAGCTGGATGATTTGCCCCGCTTTACGCTGTTCAAGAAAAAGCAGTTCCTGCCGCTAATTCAGCTGTTGCGACTTGGGGTATTGCTCAACAACCAGCGCCAGGCAACCACTACGCCACCGACGCTCACGTTGATTACCGACGATAACCACTGGACGCTACGCTTCCCGCACGACTGGTTTAGCCAGAACGCGCTGGTGTTGCTCGATCTGGAAAAAGAGCAGCAATACTGGGAGGCCGTCACAGGCTGGCGCCTGAAAATTGAGGAAGAAAACTCACCCGATATCGCTGCGTGAGTGATCGGCAGGTGCCAGCGTGACTGGCACCTGTTCTTCCAGAGTTTTATGCAGCGGCCGCGGCTCACCAATCAGATAGCCCTGCAAATAATCAATCCCCAGAGAAATCACCGCACTACGTATTTCTTCGCTTTCAACATACTCCGCGACCACCAACATTTTTTTCATCCGCGCCAGGTGGCAAATCGAGGCCACGATTTGGTAGTCGAGACTATTTGAGACAATGTTACGGATAAAGCTTCCGTCAATCTTCAGGATGTCAGCGCTCACATTTTTCAACCGTGCATAGCTGGCATAGCCGGTACCAAAATCATCGATCGCAATCTGACAGCCCAGTACTTGCAATTGCAGCAATGTTGCCTGGGCCTGCTCCGCATTGGTTAACGCATTGCTCTCTGTAACCTCAAAGATCAATTGCCATGCTTCAACCTGATACTTCGCCAACAACTGGCTAATTTCGTGAGGAAATTTGGCTCGACATACGGACGTGGGCGATAAATTGATCGCAAAACGATGTGCGGGCATTTTCTCCCGATTCTGCGCCATAAATTTCAGCGTATTTTCAATGACCCACAGATCAATGCTGGATGACAACCCAAACTCATGGGCTACCGGTAAGAAATTATCAGGAGCAATCGTTTCACCTTCATCGCCCTGAAGACGCAGCAGGATTTCATGATAAACATCGCCTCGCATGCCAAAAATCGGCTGTGCCATCAGGAAGAAGCGATCATGCTCCAGCGCCTGCTGCAAACGGTTCATCATCGCCACTTTATCTTTCAGATCCCGCTGCAGGTGCATTACGCCACGTCGCTGTAAATTCTCCGGCATATTGGTTGCCAGCGAGAGCTCGGCGATGGTGCTTAACTCCCCCAGTAACAGATAGATATGGTTAACGGGTGAGCGAACATAGCAAAAACTGATCCCAACCTGCGGTTGTAGAGGCATACCATCCCAGACAAAACGAAACTGCCTGATATGTTTGTCCAGCGCTTCAATACGCTGCTGATGTGATTCAGTATTAAAACGCAGAATTAAATCATTACCGGATAATTGAAAAACATATTCGTCTTGTTCCAGCAACGGCGCTATCCAATGAGAGAGTTTTTGCTTGTACTGGATACGCAGCATAATACCGTAGTTTTTCACCAACAGTTCCATGCCCGGTATACGCAGAAAACAGAGCACTGACCATGGCGCTTTTTTCAACGTTCGGTTCAATGCCCGCAGATTTGGCAAATGCACCATCGGATCAAAATATGCCAGACGATGTGTGCGTCGGGTGACAAATCGCTGACGCGTTGCCAGCACGGCAATGTAATTTACGATGAAAGAAAAAACGAGGTAACTCGAAGAGGTAATTGCAAGTTGTGTATCGTAACCCGAATACCAGGGCATATAGCGCTGATAATAATGAATGGCAGTGATCAATACGACTGTCCATATCATTGAAATAAATCGGTAACCGTAACGCATTGCGCCCCATAACATGACGGGCAGTAACAGAGACAAGGTATAATTTGTGCTGAATATTGAACTCTGTTCATTTAACGGCATACACAGCAGAGCCATCAATAAAGTCAATATTATCAACCAGAAAGCAAACTCTGTTCGCGTTACTTTGGTATCAAACTGCTGCTTTAATTGCGAAAAATAGCCCCGTATATGCAGCGGGTTTCGAATGGTTCGGATTATAAAATAGCACAGAGGAATACCAACAAGGTTCCCTACCAGCATAGCCTGGTAGTTAATCAACGTTCCTGTATTAAAGGGCATAACGCCTACCATGCCTGATTTGCTCTCGTATACGCCAACAAACGCAGCGAACTGAAAGAGGATCAGGAATAGCGTTGCCGGACAGAAAACCTGCCAAAATATTCGCTGAAACATCAGATGGGAGTCGCCATGCGCCACGTTGTTTCGCCGGGGAGCAAAAACTTTATATCCACCCCAACTAAGCACCATTGTAACTATAAAGTGCGTAATAATTGACAGCGTTTCAAATAACCCAACCTGCGGATATTTGTACCAACCGATGGCAATGATTATTCCTGGCAGTGCCGCCCAACTAAAAAACAACATCAGGCTAATCGTCAGCGCTAAAGGCAGGTAGAAAAGGATGACAGTACCGGTACTAATATGTGCGTAGGTATTGGCAGTGCTCAATAACGGCAACAGTAAAGATGGTAAGATGAGGGGTAGCGCCCACCATTTATCTCTAATACTTATATAGTTTTTATTGAGTTTCATAGATGCTCAGTAGAATCCCTCACGTCATGTAGGGGTATTTTCTGTGAAGGGCATTCAGACAGGCATCCCACCTGACTTTAAAACTATGATGTAATACACATCACAACGACTCATCGATTTTAGTTACGGATAACCGATGAGGTTTGATATATGTCAAAAAAATATTCCCCATTAATCAATTATTACCTTTTTCTTTATTTATGATCGTTTATTCATTATTAATGCAAATAATAATATTAATTTCCATAACATAAGGGGATAAAACCCATGATGCAATTTTACATAACGAAGAATTGACCATTCCCTCTTAGTGTGCCTTAATGTAAGTATCGCCCACTGGTTGGGTACACTTTAAGGAACCTTTTGTGAGCCAGGTTACCAGCCTACGCAAACGACACCGATTTAACAGTCGCATGATCCGGATCGTACTGCTTATCAGCTTCATCTTCTTCTTCGGACGCTTCGTCTACTCTGCTATCGGTGCGTGGCACCACCACCAGGACAAGAAAGAATCCCAGCAGACCACCTTGCCGCAACAGACTTCTCCTGCACAAACTGACGAACGCTGAACGCTCGTATCTGTGATCCCCCCTGTCTTAAGATTCCTTACCGGATGGCTAATCGCCTGATGTTTAACCATCCGGTAAGGGATTTGAGCGAACATTTTTCGCCCTATCCAGCCAACAACACAGACTGCTGTATTGGATATGCCTGCGACGTTCCGCACAATTACACAATCTTTTCCTTCCACTTCACCGCACCATTTGCGCTGTTTTTTTACGTTCGCCTTTACTGCACATAAAAAGACATACACAGCTCAAATAACCGCTAATTAATATCCTCAAAAAATATCAGCGGCCTACGCATTAATATTTTGTATAAAAAATTAATTGTTTATTTGAATTTCTAACATTTGTTAATACTACAGGGTCATACCATGAGTAGTTTTACATTATTTCCCAAAATACGTACCGGTCTTGAATGGCTTGCCGGGCACAGTGATGCGGTAATTCAATTTGGCTGGAACATCGTCGCTGCCGTCATTTTGTTGTTTGTCGGTAAATTTATCTCTCGCCTGCTATCCCGCGGGCTGGAAAAATTACTCCTCAAGCGAAAAGTCGACATCACCATCATCCAGTTCTTCACTGCTCTCGTCCGTTACATTACCCTCGCCTTTTTCGTTGTCGCCGCACTGGGCCGCGTCGGTATTGAAACATCATCCATTATTGCGGTTATCGGTGCTGCGGGATTGGCTGTCGGCCTGGCGTTACAGGGGTCGTTATCCAACTTTGCCGCTGGCGTCTTGTTGGTCTCCCTACGTCCATTTCGCGCCGGGGAAGTCGTACAGATTGGCGCTGTTACCGGAACGGTAGAAAAGGTCCACATTTTCTCCACCACGCTTCTCACCGCCGACAGCAAAGAAGTGGTGATCCCAAACGGTAAGATCATTTCCGATAACATCATTAACTATTCTCGCCACCCGTTTCGCCGTATCGATCTGGTCATTGGCGTTGGTTATCAGAGCCGCATTGCTGATGTCAAACGCGTTATCAATCGGATCATCGAACAGGATCGTCGTATAGATCAGAAGCGTGGTGTGACCGTGCGCCTGGGAGAGCTTGGCGCCTCATCGCTGAACTTTTATGTTCGTGTATGGGTACGCAATGCTGAGTACTGGAACACCTATTACGACCTGCTGGAAAATATTAAAGAAGCGCTGGACGACAACCATATCGACCTGCCCTATCCGCAAATGGATATTCGTGTGGAAAATGTTGCATCCAAAACGCAACCACAGTTGCAGTTGGTCGATTAGCCCCCTACAGAATAGGCGGTATTCATATCGTCCTGAATTCAATTTCCCGACCATAGATAATAAAAAGCCCCCTGATTTACAGAGGGCTTTTTACATGTTATTGGCTCAGAAGCCGATAACAGGGAGAGGGATTATTCCCACTCGATGATTGATTATTAATTAAATTGATTTAAAATCAACAAGTTATATATTTCAATTACATAGATGCCATGAAAAATACCATTCCTCACGATTCTGCTGCCCAGGGCCGACGCACGAATCTAATGTAAACACCCATTTCGTCAACAGGTGAAGCGTATTTCCTGACCCCTAAGTCGGAGCTCACCAGAAAGATTGGTGAACAAGGAGTTGCGGGGACCGACTGCACCAGCCATGGGGTGTGGCTTGGGACTGAATTCCGAAGCAGCGCAGTCTCTCGACGTAACCCCAACGCTTCTCGCACATTCTCTTTTGATGACATACGAACGTCCTTGCAACTGATTCCTGCATAGACCTGAAAATGTGCTGGGCGTTCACCTGATTTTGGCTCTAGAACACAAACGTCGAGTTCGTGCCGTGCTTCGCGAGGGGCCTTACCGGGTGCCCCACCGCAACGATCCCAACTCAATGATTCAAATTCGACCGAGGTCCACACTTCGCCCAAGTTGGTGCCAGCGGCATCGAGCAGATCAAAGTGCGAGAACCGCTTGCGATCGGCCAGGGCGGGCTTGCTTGCCACGATCACCTCCGACGGGTTACCTCCCTTAGACGGCGGCTGGTGAATGATTGAACCTTTGGGATGCGCACGCCGAAAGGCTCTCAGAATTCGAGCCAGGACCAGCATTTCGTATAACTTGTCTCGGGTCATTGCTTGCAATTGAAGGGGCGACGACGCCTTTGCCGCAATGTCAAAGAGCGCACCTACGGCTTTAACTAGGTCCGACGGCGCTGGCTGCTTCGTCTTTTTCTTGGTGCCTGACGTTGCGGCAGTTGTAGTACTCATAGTTCCTCTAGGGTCTGTCGGGGGAGAAATTCGAGCAATGCATTTCGCAGTGCGACTTGCTGTTTCGTCGGGCGTCGTCCCAACTTACTTCGTAAGCTGAGTTTTCTGTTCCCGACGCGCATCTTTAGGGAGTCGATCTGCTGCTCGTGCCCCAGTGCCTGATTGAGTTCATCGCGTACGACTTGTTCGGTTCCGCTGTGCACCGGGAAAGCGAGGACCATCAACAACGACAGGGCTTCTTCAAATCGCTCTTTGATCTCCCGAAGCTTGGCATCTGCCGCAACACCATCATGTTGCGTTCCATCCAAGGGTGCCTTTCTAAGGGGCTCATCCGGCTCGACCGGCGCACTGATCCTGGCCAACTCTATAAATTGGTGCATTAAGGGCCCCTCATACTCGCAGGCTCGTCGATGAATTTCATGAAGCGCCTGCTCCAGATCATCCTCACCTTGAAATCGAATTTGCATACTCCCTCCATGAATATTCCAGTGCCGAGGCACTGGTAGCGGTACAATAATTTTTGCCAAAACTGATGCGTGTCCTCACACTTCTCACGACCAGGGCATCAAGTCAAGCGCTTGCTTTTCGCGCTGCCAGTTTTGCTTCAAGTAGACGATAGGCCCTCTTCTCATCAAGCTTCGGAAGGTTCGGCTCGTTCCGCAACAGATCAGCCAGCACCGGCGTCACAACATCGAACAGCGCCGATAGCAGCGCCTCACCGACCGCGCGCGGCTCTGCTAGATCCTCCAGCAGTCCCGACATTTCGCCGTGGGCAAGCTTGTTGCGGCCTTCTCGATAAACCTTGTGAACAGCGGTATCCACCGTGAGCGCGCCCTCAGGCACAGGCTCATCCTCAGGCTTGAGCGCGGTCTCGGCGAAGGCAGTCATGTCCTTGGCGCTTCCCCCAGCACCGGAAAGTGCGTCGGCGGCGCAACCATAGTCCACAACGGCCATGA
Source organism: Citrobacter sp. Igbk 16 (assembly GCF_028069755.1). Classification (NCBI taxonomy): domain Bacteria; kingdom Pseudomonadati; phylum Pseudomonadota; class Gammaproteobacteria; order Enterobacterales; family Enterobacteriaceae; genus Citrobacter; species Citrobacter sp. Igbk 16. Next base: position 252,934 of record NZ_JANEWJ010000001.1, read on the forward strand.
AGTCTGAAGCTTCGCGACGAGCTTCACCGACCCAATACAACGCGTTGGCCCAACGTTCGACGAGATGCAGCGCATGTCCGGTTCGTCGCCCATCGGCGTAGTGCTGCAAGATGCACCCGGCGGCATCCAGGAAAGATTGCTCACCCGCCATCTTGGCAGCTAGTGCACCGGGGCGTCCGCCAAGGCCAGGCATCTGTACGCTCGATCCACGCAATATCCGGCCGTCCAACGTGGTCGCGAACCGGTCCTCTGCAAAAAGATGCTGCCGGCCAGCTTTCGTAAATCGTCGCGCATCCTCAACCTGGAACCTCAGTCCGATTGAGTCAATCGCAAGCCCCACCACCACCGACGCCTTGAAATGAGACCGCGTATGCTCATGCCCGTCCATACGTATGGTCGCTACCCAGCTGTAATGGCGCAGCGTATGCAGTACGTCCAACGCATGCAATGCATAGCGGCCACCCTCGTCTGCAGCTGATCGGGCGGTCAATTCCTTCATATCCAGTTCACGGTCCTCCACTTGGCGGACGAGCTCGCGGACCTCCGAGTCTTTGACAAAGGAATCGAGCCATTCCGCTCTCGGCAGGAATCGTACCGGCCCCACGGCGAATGCCGGCACGGCTTGATCGGAGTGAAACAGATGGCAAGGGATATGCCGGTCGACGTCGGGACTCGCGCTGGCGGCCAACTGCTGCAAGCGCGCTTGGTAGTCGTCGGCGAGCACCGTATAAAAATCGTCACCGAGCAGCACGTCATGCTCATTCTGGCCATCCGGTACTGTTGGAAGGCGCGATTGGCAGTCGAGAAGCGTGTCCCCGATGGCCAGGAACGAGAGCTTCGTGAAGGTCACCCGATCAATCGTCTGGCGCAGGGCTTCGCGTGATTTCCAGCTTTGCTGCGACAGCAAGTGAGCTGCATCCACGCCGGCTTGCGTGACCCGATACTGACGGCCTTGCGACACCGGAATGGCAAGCGGAGCGAAGGGGTTTTCACTGAGCGCATGCCATTGTGCAAAGGTCATCGTCTTCGCCGTGATCACGTCCTCGACGATCATCTCCATGAGCTTCCAAGGCGGCGTATCTTTTGCACCGCCCGAGCTTACAAACTTGTTCTCTCTTGCCATATTTCCCTCCCGCTAGCCCAATATGGGGCTGGCGCTACACACAACCAACTTCATTGATCCGCGGGTCATGGCCAAATATAAATGCTGTGCGCTCATGCCCCAATCGATTATCAATGAGTAGGTAAAACCCAGTAAAATTGGCGTTCATGGATAGGACAAAAAAAAGACCATGAAAAGTACCATTTAACATCTCAACGCATTATTCTTTAAATATCGCAGATTATGCCAAACTAGTCTGAAGTACGTACTCAAATTGACCAAGCAAACCTTCTGATGCGCCTATAGCGCCCTGCGAAACCTCAATCACCTTGATACTGCCCGCATCCTGAAATAAATATTGAAGGATTCTCAATCCAATCGGGAATAGTCGATGAGCCACGCTTAGCCATTCCGCACTGGGGTGATACCTCCCAATAAAGAACACTCCCACGAGAAACAATAGTTATCCAACTAGCTGATGGGTAGTCGCCGGTGACCTGAAAAAAACTGCATCAGTCCAACCGGAGTAGACCATGGCCCAAAACAGAGCACTTAAAAGAACCCTACATAATGTATTCAAAGTTAATGTCAGCCTGCGATAGGCCTTAAGTCGATTCTAACTTTCGGGATCTGCAGACACCTAGATCTTCGGCTTGTGCTTAGTCAACCAACAGTGGTCTAATAGTATTAGAACCGTTTTTACCTGTTACGCAGACTTCTTTCGACAAGGACTGCTCAATGACCTCCCAACCGACCCTGCAAGTGGATCCGCTGCTCACCGCCAATCTCGATGCCCTACTCAGTTCCGTGGTCGATGCTGACCAGCGCCAATTACAGAGGCCCGTTGGCGCTCGCTCCGAACGCGAGACACTGAAGGACAAGCGCCTACAAGAGCTGCTTAACCGCTGCCGCGAAGAAGCACTGCAACAAGTGGTCGGCCCTTTCGGATTAACCCCAGCAATGTTCTCGGATATTAATGGTGGCAACGTAACCACCCAGCACAATGCTAACCAAGACATCTACGCCAAGGCATCCGAGCACTATGATCGTAAAGCCGACTACGATTACTCCGCCGCGAGAAAGCAGAAAATGAAGGATGCGGTGAAGGACGGCACGATGAACTCACAAACATTCATCGACACATACACCAATGAAAAGGCACCGACCAAGCGAACCGCCAAGTCAAATGGCAAGCTGGTGATGAATGCCGAGCTGGATCACACCATCCCCCTGAAGCAGGCACACAAAAAAGGTGCCTGGATGCTTACTCCGGAGCAACGCAAGGCGTTGGCCTCGGAAAAAGACAATCTGCATTTCACCACCTTTGAAAATAACCGAGAAAAGAGTGATACCGCCGCAGAGACCGCACTCTCTGCCGAAAACGGTTACGACGAATCCATTACCAAGCCGCTGATCGACAAGGCTCGCGCCGCCATCGATCAGCATCAGCCCGACACCAAAGACCGCTTGATATACCACGGCAAGGAGCTGGGCATTACAGGCGCGAAGGAATTCGGCAAGACCGGCCTGCGCAGGGCAATGGGAGTGCTGTTATTCGAGGTGGTCAACGGCAGCTTCGTCGAAGTGCACAAGGTGGTCAGCCAGCGTGACGATCAGCAGCCCCTGCTCGACCGCGTGGTGGCAGCGGTTGAGCGTGTGTTGAAGCGCGTTCAGAGCAAGTTTAAGGCAGCTTTCGATGCTTTCTTCGAGGGCGGCCTTCAAGGTCTTGTGAGCAACCTTTTGACCTTCCTAATCAACAACCTCATCACCACATCGGCCAAGGTTGTAACCATCATCCGAGAAGGCATGCAGGAACTGTTCAAGGCCCTCAAGCTACTGCTCTGGCCACCCAAGGAAATGTCCGGCACCGAGGTTATGCGGGCGGTCAGCAAGAGCTTGGCCGGCCTGTTCACCTTGGGTGCCGGCATGCTCTTGGAGCAATCGGTTAACACCTTCATCGTAGGTATCCCGGTGCTCGCACCGCTCGCCGGAACGATCACCCCTGTGCTAACCGGCCTGATGACCGGCCTCGCCAACGCTCTGCTTATGTACGCCATCGACTCGCTTATCGATTGGATGCTGGATAAGGGCACTGATTTCATCAACGTGCAGATCGATACCCTGCAAGCCACCGCCGAACTGGGCGAGCGCATGATCGAACAGGTAGAGCTGCAATTTCGACTTTCGGCGCGCTACCGGATGATGGTCCAGCTAAATCAGCGCATCTCCGTGCGCTTCGATCAGGCAACCGAGGCCGCGCAAGCCTCAGTGCAGCACGCGCAAGGCGCCATAGGAGAACAGGCGAAGACTATCGCCTCGTTATCCCAAGCCATCGATAGCAAGAAACAGTTTAACGAACGCCTCGGTTTGTTGCTTCAGCAGGTCAGGAAGGAAACATAAGGGATGTCCAAGGTCATTGCCCAACTTGCAAGCACCGTTCCCAGCGAAGACCTGCTCGCCCAGATAGACATCGCTGAGGTTTACAAGAAGTTCCACAGCACGTTCAAGCGCCTCGACGATTTCAAGCAGGTCCGCGACGAACACGAGCAGCGTAGCTTTCTCGGCCGACTGTTCAATCACGGCGAACTGAAGAACGCCCAGCTCGACGCCCAGGAAGTGCAGGCGGAATTTGCCAAAACTCTCGCCCAATTGATGGTGATCAGCTCGTTGCAGGCCCAGCAACTGACTGAGCAGCAGGGACAACTGGCCGACCAACAGAAGGCCTTGGATGTCAAAGCCGAGGAACTGGCCCAACAGAACATACTTCTCGAACAGCACCAAGCCGAGATCAAGCACCAAGCAGCACACTTGCGCCAATACGTCACCGACCTGTTGAAAGTCCAGGGGCTGACCGACGAACACGGCGAAATACTGATCAGCATCGCCAAAGAAGTAATGGAAACCCGGGATAGTCTGCTGGCAGACTTCGACAATCGCATGCATCAGGTGCAAGGCGTACTGGATGAACAGCAGCAGTTGCTCCGAGAAGTCCTCGATGAGCAGGCGAGTTTCCTAGAACAGCGCCTCACGCAGTTGCAGCAAGTAGTCAACTCAACCCTGGAAAAACGTCTCCAGACTGTCGAGCAAGGTCTGCTCACTACATTCAACGAACAGAGCAGCGAAGCCACACGCCAGATAGAACGACTCGATGCCGACTTGGTCCTCCAAGCGCAGCAGCAGGAAGATAAGCTCCGCGACCTAGATCGGCAGCTCTCGGAATTGCGCGAAGTGCTGACCGAACAGGCCCAAACACTGCTTAACGAACGCAACGAACGACAGCTGGAGCGGGCCGAGCACCAAGCAGGGCTGCATGCCTTACGCAATGAACAGAGCAATGGCGAAATACGCCTTCGCCGCGAGCAGCGCCGCCTCCTGGTCGGACTGTATGGCTTGGCGTTAGTGTTCATCGGCACCATCGCCGGGCTCACTTTCTGGAGTCATCAAAGCCTTTTTTAACCCCGGCCGAAGTCCACAAACCTAAAATACCCGGCTTATGAGGAAATTTCTGTCGGCGACTTAGGCCCGATCGCCATTCCACGATTTTCTCGATGGCAAAAATTCAAAAAAACTAGCCCAAAGGAACGGCATTACATGAACAAGATATTGTGGGTTAAATTTGGGTGGTCAAAATATTATCGAGGTGGCGACATTGCTGGTAACTTTGCTTGGCTAAATAAAAACAGAGGGACGGAAAACGAAGGGCGAGGTCACGAAGCCTACAACTTTATGCCAGATATCGATGGGACTTACTACTGCTATGTACCACCACAAGGAGGTAACTACGCACCTTATCACGACGACGCAAAAGGATGGACGGTTGTATGCTTGGCAAAAAATCCGACCACTCCAGGCATACACGTAGTTGGTTGGTACGAAAACGCAACGCTTCATGGTGAGTGGATAACCCGCCCCAATAGCACCGATCCGCGACAGCAAATTTTCCCTCATCCTGCTTATGATTGGTCATATTGCATAACCAGTAATTCCGCTTACTTCATCCCGCCCGAGGAGCGAATTCTGCCGTTCTCGGATCCATCCGTAAAACAGGGGAAATACTCGTTTCTTGACGGCCCTGACGTGACGAAGACCGAGAATAAAATAAGGGTTCAAGCTCGGCTTGAGAGTTTAATGAATCGCTTGGCCTCAGTCGCAATTCATAACCCTAATGAATGCAGTGTTGTTGACCCCGAACTGGATCAAGCCGATCCACTTCGGGGATTTGGTACCCCTGAACATCGTAAAGTCGTGGAGTTAGCCGCGGAAGATGCTGTTATCGAATATTATACAGAACAAGGCTACAGCTACCAGCGAACAACACACCTTCCCTGCGGATATGACTTTATCTTCACGCGCGGCGAATCAGTGCTGCATCTCGAAGTTAAGGGTACCGCCGGTACTACACCACGTTTTTTCCTTACGCGTAACGAACACAATGTAGGATTGATGCTTAATCCAGACTGGAGGTTAGCCATAGTGACATCGGCGCTATCTGCCTCCCCGCAAGTCACTGTGTACGATTCTCGTCAGCTAAAAGAGGCGTTTAACCTTGAACCTTACGTTTACATTGGGGCATTCGCACCAAAACCCGAATCCTAATGTTTAAATCCTGTACCGTTAGCGCGACAAAAACAAAAGCCCACTGTTACGACGCGGGCGTTTGTTTATTGCGAACAGGGTCACTCCACTCGATTATCAATTTAAAATAAAAGTAGTTATAAAACATAAGTATAGAAAATTAACGAATCCAAAAACCATGAGAAATACCATGTCCAGTAAAAAATGTTCAAGAAGTCGAATTAACCTCTCTTGTGGCAAAAGCTAACGATATCCGTCGTCTTTGTTTAGCAACACCTTGCGGTAAAAATCGCGTTCCACTCCAATCAAGTCTCTACCGCCCCCGGAATCTGGGTCAAGCGCAGCTTGGGTAGCTTTCAAACATGATTGCGTCGGTTCTTTGATACGCCACTGTCCTGCGTGCAATATGCAGCGTAGATGAAGCTGCCGAGCTGAGCGACCCTCTCGATCAACTCCGTAGAACTCAATCGCGACGGGCAGACATCATTGAGTTGATTCAGATATTATAATATGATGAGAGTAGCTAACCATATAACACCAAGCGAACCATCATAAATTTTGCGTAATATAAAGGCTTGGAATGGCTTGCGTAATTTTATTCCATCTCAACTCTGAAGTTGCTGAAATGCTCGTCAAACATAAAGGAATGGCTAGGCGTGAATAATTTATCGACCAAACAAAAAAAACTCATCTATAAACTCAGCGCAATTTTAGTTGGTTCGATTTTATTTTTTTCTGCCTTTTATTGGCTGGCAGGGAACTTTGAAGGACATGGCGTAACTAAGAACAATAAATCTGCTGATATTTATGAGTTGGTTTATTTTAGCGTGGTTTCTATTACGACGCTTGGTTATGGTGATTTTACACCGACCGGTATATCTAGGCTCTTTGCCTCTCTCGAAGCAATATTTGGCATTGTGTTCATAGGTTATTCAATTTCACAAGTTTTGTCCCTGCGCCAGTCCACGCTAGTAGAATACTCCGTTAATTATGGCATCCATGAGGCATATAATCAATGCATTGAATATCTTATCGACGCCAAAGAGTCCATAGGAGACAAAAGGAGGGAAATTCAAAATGGCATTATCCCTCAAACTATCTATTTCATATACAACAGATCCAACCCTTTTTATTCATCTACAAAAGCGTTGCGGATTACAAATGGATACTCCTATCACCTTGTTAATATAGGAAAAATTGAAGAGCTCGTTAAGCATGTGGAACGCGCAGCACATCATGTTGAAGAGCTTGCGGGATTTACGAGAAAATATCTTAACTTGCTACAAAATAAAAGCATAGACTGGAAGCAGGATAGAACTATTTTAATTCTTCTAACACTGTGTGATCAGATCGATTATTTCGTAGATCAGTTTATCGAAAAAACCAGCTATGCGATTAAACCATATAAGGGTGGTGGCATGTATAGGGATGTGGTTAAATCCATAACGAATGACATTCGGAAAAAGTGTAAAAATCTTAAATAGGCTTGAAATTATGGCGCGGCTTAATAGCCTCGACATGAAGTATCTGCAATGATAGATATTTCAATATTCTCGCCTATACCACTGGTTGCTTGTGTTAAATGTCGCTGTTCGCTACCTCATGCATGGGTTGTAAACAGTCGGCCGTGAATTACTGTTCTCTCCCCTCAGCCAAGAGTACATAGGGTAACGTAGATTACGAACGACTGGTCAGCATCGATAAAAAATATTCGTAAAGCGCAAGACAATCTAGCATCAAGCGATTAGATGAAATGAAGGACAGGATGGCTAGAAGTGCCATTAACCAGATAGAAATTAGTCATTGGCTACGATACAAAAATATTTTCATCCCATTCCATTTCACAAATACTAAACCATCTGAAAACCATGCGTTTTATGAGTAGCATGTATAACAAAGCGCGGTTGTCGGACAAATTTTCCGCTGCGCCCAAAATTTTTCGCGGAGCCAGACTTTATGTATTTTGGCGGTTCCGTGGAATTTTTAGTTGGCGGGCAACAACTTTGTACCAACAGTCTACTCAGCATTAGATTGAAAGCCTCTTCTATATGATACGTGACCGCCACTAAGCCCATTACAAACCTGCAACAAGCCTTCATCACTTAGCAACCGATGTTTGAACCGATTCAACGGTGCAACCGGCTATTTCCTCTGTTTAAACGCTTTCAATAGCTTCTCGGGCATGAAATACAGGTCACCACGCGCTCTAGTGCAGGCAACGTACAGCTTGTTGCGCGTTTGCGGATTTGCTTGGTGTAGCCTTTCTGCCAAATAGTCTTTCCAGATACCCGGTCCCATCACAACGCAAACATCATTAAAGTGATCCATGCCCTTACTCGCTCCCCAGTTCTCCGAGTAACAGCCGTACTTGTAGTGTTCGCTCAAAAACAGCTTCACAATGGTGGGATCAGCGTGCAACAAGTTCGCTTGCTCTTGGTCATCAACCGTAATGATCCGGCTGACCCTTTGCTCATGAGCACCCATAGGGATTTGTAACTTTGCACTAATGAAGTCGCAGACCATTTTTGTGCATCGCCAGCTACAGCTCAAGGTTTCCTTGTCTACCGTGATGCCGACATCACGAAAGCGTTTCTCGTAACGGACAACATCGTCGTGGAGGTTGTTGTTTATCGTACCGTCTCTACTGGTATCAAAGGTATGTTGGTGGAAGTCACCGACGAACGTTACACCAATATTCGCTTGTGAAGTCTCCAGCAGCAGGTTGAAGTCGTGGCCCGCAAAATCCTGTACCTCGTCAACGTAGAGGTGGTCGTAAAAGCGCTCCAGGCGAGCACGAACATCCGGTATAACCCCTACGACCTGTAGCAGTCTGGCGAGGCGGCAGTGATAGAGCCTCCCGCTGCCATCGCGATACCGATTGAGATCGTCCAAGCGGAACTGTCTATTGGGCGGACGCCTGAAATTTATGCCTCTGATCCCTAACTTCAATTGCATCAAAGGTCTATAACAGAATCCATGTAGGAATGAGAAGTACGTAGTGAGTGTAATGTTGGGTGGGATCATCCCGAACTTCTGGATGATCCTGTTGCGCAGGTGCCGGTGATTGTTCTCCGTGTAAGTGACAATCAATGCCCGCTGATCAAAGCTGAGCCTTTCAATGATCAGACTAGTTTTTCCAGATCCTGCGACGGAAAAAATTACGCTCTTATCCACCCAATCGCATCCTGTATATACTTCGGGACGATCAGCTCAGCGGACTTCTTAGTTAGCAACTCGAAAGCGGCATCCGCTTTATTTTTTAACATGTACTCTTGAACGGTCAGTTTTTTTCGACCTGCAGCGAAAAGGTCGTCGCAGAGATGCTGATTGTCTCTGTAGAGACCTATTTCAAAGGTGCTTCGGTCAGGATTTGTATCGGCAAAGATCTGGGCCGATTCGTACAGGTAACCTTCGTAGTTCGTTACACAGTTCTGTTGGTAATCGCTGTCGTTATCCCGAATTGCGGCGATCCTGATACTCAGAAGCTTTCCGAGCTCCAGGTAGCGTTTGAAGCTCGTACCGCCGATCGAGATGATGTGCACATTATCAACCTGAGGAGGATGGCCTGCCAACTGCTTGTAGAAGTGCTCCATAAGGATAAATTCTGCATCCCCCTCGACCAATATGACTATCTTGGAGAGGGCGAGCTCAAGGACATTGTTATCGGGCGCTTTCATAAAGAAGTTTGCGGTAGGCTCCGACAGGTATTTCAAGCGTCCCGCCCCCCCTGCTCCAAGCAGTAACGCGTGGCGTAGATCGAGCCGAGCACAGATATGGCTACTGTGCGTCGTAATGAACAACTGAGTGCCCGTCGTATCAGCCAGTCTTTCAACCAAGCGTTTCATACTCGTGTGGCTTAGATGGTTTTCGGGCTCCTCCAGTAGGAGCGCGTTCAAGCTCCCTTTTTCCTCATATTTCTTCAGGGCGAAATTGGTCTTGATAAAGCACTGTTCACCTTTGCCGCGATTCTCAATAGGGATGCCGTCTTTAGTGATCACCAAGTCGGTTTCAAGGTTGGCGCGAGAACTTGTTCGCAAGGAAAACTGATAATCACCGAGCGCATTGTTCAATTCCTTCAGACTGTCTCGACTGAAAACTTCTTTGCCTTGCCGATAGCGATTTTCGAGGCGGTAGCGATCCGGCACATTGACATGGAATCCGAACAGCGCTCGGGTGTATTCACGAGCGGTATAATCACTGTCGATACGAGAACTGTCGATCATCAGGTGTTTGACCGGACGCCGGTAGCTGACGTGAGGCGCCCCGGCAAACGTTGAGAACTTGACACTGTAATACTCAAAAGGAAAGCTGTCTTTGTTTGCTTTGAACAGATCGACAATTGTCTGACCGAACTCTTCGATCAAGGGGACAATCACCATGCGCAGACCATCTGTATGTGTTCCAAGAACGTTTTGGGTACCGTAAAAACCTTGGTCGTCTCCCTCTTCCAGAAAAACGTCCACGATGACTTCTGGAAGCAAATCCAGTCTTGCTGGCCCTGCCAAGAAATTCTGCACCGCCTCCTGATTCAGCAGGGCTTCATAGCCTATGTTTTCAACTCGACTGCGGCTTGCACTAAGTACCAGATCTAATGCCAATAGCACGCTGCTTTTACCCGTTTCGTTGTCGCCGATCAGTATGTTCTTGCCAGGGTCGAACTCAAGGGTCAGGTCGGCAATTCTTTTGAAATTTTTGATCACGATTTTTTTTATTGCCGGCATGTTCACTCCTTAACCTCTATGGCATCAGCTAAAGCACATACCTTGTCCTAAAAACAGAAGCAAGTTTGACCACTCAAAGGGCGGTCCGTAAAAAGCTGTTGCTTCGCAGCCTTAATTCAACAGTAAATATTGAATATTCCAACCCCTTTAAGAGCAACTTTTCCCACTTTCGACATTCAAACCAGCTATGATCCAACAGAGATGCTTCTATCTCAGCCCATCCAAAGTCCTCATTGGGGCGGCGTTATAACGCCGACATACTTGTAAAGGGTGGATCGGGGCGAGCCATAGATCTGGCTAGATTGGCCACCAGAATATCTGGATAGCAAAGCAGAACTTCGTTCTCGCATGCCCTACGGCGATCTTCCACCAGCAACCATTTTTATAGCTTCATTGAGCCGTTCACGCGCTTCTGCAAGCGTGATCCCTCTCACACCATATCGGCCAAATGTAACGGTCTCCTGTCTTCCGTTTATTGAATAGTTATAACGAAATGAGATCGTTCCAGTCGGAGTGACCGCAACATACAGACCATCACGATCATTAACTTTATAGAGTTTCTCCTTCGGCTTTAGGTGACGCAGCCTGGTGTCAGTCAACATGGTTTATTGTTTTCCTTTATCACAAAATACCATGTTGTAAAAAATCCAGAAAAGTTATTTAACTATCTGTTTTTAATTGAGTTATAAAAAACAAATACCATAACTCAACCGAAATTTATTACATGGTACTTTTTCAAACCTGAATTCAAAACCAGAGAGTACCATCAAAAATTCCATTGAAAAAACCGTGCCTCCCGTTGCTAACAGCTGCCAGAAAGTGCCAGACATAAAAACAAAAAAGCCCGCAGTTACGCGGGCTTAGAGGTACTTTACTGCTTTTACGTACAGGCTGTTGCCAGACGCGAAATCATTCCCACTCAATCGTCGCTGGCGGCTTACCGCTGATGTCATATACGACGCGGGAGATACCGTTAACTTCGTTGATGATGCGGTTGGAAACGCGGCCCAGGAAGTCATACGGCAGGTGTGCCCAATGCGCGGTCATAAAGTCGATGGTTTCTACAGCACGCAGGGAGACAACCCAGTCATACTTACGGCCATCGCCCATTACGCCAACGGAACGAACCGGCAGGAATACGGTGAACGCCTGACTTACTTTGTTGTACAGGTCAGCTTTGTGCAGTTCTTCGATGAAGATAGCATCCGCACGACGCAGCAAATCGCAGTACTCTTTCTTCACTTCGCCCAGCACGCGAACACCGAGCCCAGGCCCCGGGAATGGGTGGCGGTACAGCATGTCATACGGGAGACCCAGTTCAAGACCAATTTTGCGCACTTCGTCTTTGAACAGTTCACGCAACGGTTCAACCAGGCCCATCTTCATCTCTTTCGGCAGGCCACCCACGTTGTGGTGAGATTTGATGACGTGCGCTTTACCGGTTGCCGAAGCAGCGGATTCGATCACGTCAGGGTAGATAGTTCCCTGCGCCAGCCATTTAACGTCTTCCAGCTTCAGCGCTTCTTCGTCGAATACTTCAACGAACACGCGGCCGATGATCTTACGTTTGGCTTCCGGATCGTTCTCGCCTTTCAACGCGTCGAGGAAGCGTTGCTCGCCTTCCACGTGAACAATATTCAGGCCGAAGTGATCGCCGAACATATCCATCACCTGCTGAGCTTCGTTCAGACGCAGCAGACCGTTATCCACGAAGACACAGGTCAGGTTTTTGCCAATTGCGCGGTGCAGCAGCATTGCGGTAACGGAGGAGTCAACGCCACCGGACAGACCGAGGATCACTTTGTCATTCCCAACCTGCTCACGAATACGTGCAACAGCGTCGTCGATGATTTTTTCCGGCGTCCACAACGCTTCACACTGGCAGATGTCACGCACAAAGCGCTCCAGCATGCGCATACCCTGACGGGTGTGGGTGACTTCCGGGTGGAACTGCACACCGTAGAAGCGTTTTTCTTCATGCGCCATGATGGCGAACGGGCAACTGTCGGTGCTGGCAACGGTAACAAAACCTTCCGGGATAGCAGTCACTTTATCGCCGTGGCTCATCCATACGTCCAGCAGAGGCTTGCCTTCTGCAGTCAGGGAGTCTTCGATACCACGGATCAGCGCGCTATCGGTCTGGACTTCAACCTGTGCATAACCGAACTCACGCTCGTTAGAACCTTCAACATGTCCACCCAGTTGCATTGCCATGGTCTGCATGCCATAGCACACGCCAAAGACCGGCACGCCAGCATTGAACACGTACTCTGGTGCACGTGGGCTGTTTGCTTCGGTGGTACTTTCCGGACCACCGGAAAGAATAATACCGCTTGGGTTGAATTCGCGAATTTGTGCTTCCGTAACATCCCATGCCCACAGTTCACAGTAGACGCCCAGTTCACGTACGCGGCGTGCAACCAGTTGAGTGTACTGCGATCCGAAATCGAGGATGAGAATGCGATGTTTATGAATATTGTCTGTCATTGACGCTAATTCCGAGGCAAGTGAAACAAATTCGCCCGGCATAGAGCCGGGCGCGGAAACTTATCAGGAGCCCATGCGGTAGTTAGGGGACTCTTTGGTGATGGTCACATCGTGAACGTGACTTTCCTGAATACCCGCACCGCTGATACGGACAAATTCAGCCTGAGTACGCAGCGCGTCGATAGTACCACAGCCGGTCAGACCCATACAGGAGCGCAGGCCGCCCATCTGCTGGTGAATGATCTCTTTCAGGCGACCTTTATACGCCACACGACCTTCGATACCTTCCGGAACCAGTTTGTCAGCAGCGTTATCGCTCTGGAAATAACGGTCAGAAGAACCTTTGGACATCGCACCCAGGGACCCCATACCACGGTAAGACTTGTAAGAACGCCCCTGGTACAGTTCGATTTCCCCCGGAGACTCTTCGGTACCTGCCAGCATAGAACCCACCATGACAGCAGCAGCACCTGCAGCAATCGCTTTAGCAATATCGCCAGAGAAACGAATACCGCCGTCGGCGATAACCGGAATGCCTGTCCCTTCCAGTGCTGCAACCGCATCAGAAACGGCGGTAATCTGCGGAACACCCACACCGGTAACGATACGGGTAGTACAGATTGAGCCAGGACCGATACCGACTTTAACCGCGCTACAGCCTGCTTCGGCCAGAGCGCGCGCGCCAGCACCCGTAGCAACGTTACCGCCGATGATCTGCAGATCAGGGTATTTTGCACGTGTTTCGCGGATACGCTGCAGAACGCCTTCAGAGTGGCCATGAGAGGAGTCGATCAGCAAAACATCAACACCGGCGGCAACCAGCGCATCAACACGCTCTTCATTACCTGCGCCTGCACCAACCGCAGCACCCACGCGCAGACGACCATGCTCATCTTTACAGGCGTTAGGTTTACGTTCTGCTTTCTGGAAATCTTTTACGGTGATCATGCCGAGAAGATGGAAGCTTTCATCAACAACCAGCGCTTTCTCAACACGTTTTTCGTGCATTTTTGCAAACACAACATCACGCGCTTCACCTTCGCGTACGGTTACCAGACGCTCTTTCGGCGTCATGTAAACGCTAACCGGCTGGCTGAGGTCGGTCACAAAGCGTACGTCACGGCCAGTGATGATACCGACCAGTTCGTTGTCTTCCGTTACAACCGGGTAGCCTGCAAAGCCATTACGCTCGGTCAGTTCTTTCACTTCACGCAGCGTGGTGGTTGGCAGTACGGTCTGCGGGTCGGTCACCACGCCAGATTCGTGTTTTTTCACACGTTTAACTTCTTCGGCCTGGCGCTCGATGGACATGTTTTTGTGGATAAAACCGATGCCGCCTTCCTGAGCCAGGGCAATTGCCAGGCGTGCTTCCGTCACGGTGTCCATTGCCGCAGAGAGCATAGGAATGTTCAGGCGAATGGTTTTCGTCAACTGCGTGCTGAGGTCAGCTGTATTCGGCAGAACGGTAGAATGAGCGGGAACGAGGAGGACGTCGTCAAACGTCAGGGCTTCTTTAGCGATACGTAGCATGGGCAATATCTCACCTGGGAGGTTATTAAATATTGCCGCGGCATTATACAGAGCGTAACCGATTGCATCCACACTTTTTTGCAAAAAAACCTTGCGCTCCTCTGTGAGCATGTTACTTTCGATTGAATAACCTGCTGATTTAGAATTTGATCCCGCTCACATGTTATCCTCTCAAACCACCTCAATTTTTACCGTAAGCCGCCTAAACCAGACGGTTCGTCTGCTGCTTGAGCAGGAAATGGGACACGTGTGGATCAGCGGCGAAATCTCGAATTTCACCCAGCCCTCGTCAGGCCACTGGTATTTCACGCTTAAAGATGACACCGCCCAGGTACGCTGCGCAATGTTCCGCAACAGTAACCGTCGGGTGACATTCCGCCCGCAGCATGGACAGCAAGTGCTGGTACGCGCCAACATTACGCTGTACGAGCCGCGCGGCGACTACCAGATAATCGTCGAGAGCATGCAGCCTGCGGGCGAAGGTTTGCTGCAGCAAAAATATGAACAGCTGAAGGCCAAATTACAAGCTGAAGGGTTGTTCGATCAGCAATACAAACAACCGTTGCCCTCACCGGCCCATTGCGTCGGGGTGATCACCTCGAAAACCGGGGCTGCGCTGCATGATATCCTCCATGTTCTGAAGCGTCGTGACCCTTCCCTGCCCGTGATAATTTATCCAACCGCCGTGCAGGGTGATGATGCACCCGCCCAGATCGTACGCGCCATTGAACTGGCGAACGCGCGGGGCGAGTGCGATGTGCTTATCGTCGGGCGCGGCGGCGGTTCTCTGGAAGATTTGTGGAGCTTTAACGACGAACGCGTGGCGCGGGCCATTTTTGCCAGCCACATTCCGGTAGTAAGCGCCGTCGGCCATGAAACCGATGTCACTATCGCTGACTTCGTCGGCGACTTGCGTGCACCTACGCCGTCTGCGGCTGCCGAAATTGTCAGCCGCAATCAACAGGAGCTGTTACGCCAGGTTCAATCTGTACAGCAACGCCTGGGAATGGCGATGGATTACTACCTTGCCAACCGTACCCGTCGCTTTACCCAGATCCATCATCGCTTGCAACAACAGCACCCTCAGTTGCGTCTGGCACGCCAGCAGACAGTGCTGGAGCGGCTGCGGCAGAGAATGAACGTCGCACTTGAGAATAAGATTAAGCAGGCCAATCAGCGCCAGCAGCGCGTACGTCAACGCCTTAACCAACAAAACCCAGAGTCGCGCATCTATCGGGCGCAAACCCGTATTCAGCAACTGGAGTATCGTCTGGCGGAGAATATCCGTGCGCGTTTAAGCGAGCAGCGAGAACGCTTTGGTAATGTGGTGACGCATCTTGAAGCCGTAAGTCCGCTTTCTACGCTGGCACGCGGCTATAGCGTCACGACTGCGACGGACGGCAACGTGCTGAAGCAGACCAAACAGGTGAAGGCCGGTGATGTGCTCACGACCAGACTGTCAGATGGTTGGGTAGAAAGTGAAGTGAAAGGCGTGACGGCGGCAAAGAAAACGCGTAAGAAAAAGCCGGATTAAACCGGCGAAAACTCCACGCGTTTCTTCGAAATCAGCCCATGGCCGTTCTGACAGAAGTAATCCACCGCTCCGCAGGCTTTTAGTACCTGGAGCGGTTGATGGCACTCCGGACAGCGCGCTTCTAACGGAATATCTTTGTTGCAGTTGTCACAGTGCGCCACACCGTTTTGCGGTTCCAGTTCTGCGTGGCAATCCGGGCAGTTCATTGACATGGTGACTCCTATAAAGGGCGTTCGGCTCTGCACTAATTTTACCACGATACGCTTAGTGTGGGCCACGCAGCTGTTGCTGCAGGGTGAGTAATCGTTCAACCTCTTCCAGTCTGCGCTGCGTCGTGCACCTCACCTCCTGTGGGCTGCGTTCAAACAGGCTTTGCGCCCCCAGAATATGTTCCGCCAGACAATGGGCATAAATCGTACCGGGAAGCCTCCAGCGACGCACAGTATCACCATCAATCAATTCAAGCACCTCCTCGGCGCCGCGCCGGTCATGGCTGATGATACGGCCATCTCTCAGATACAGGCGCAGACCTTTTTGCCCTCCCGCAGGTCCCGCATATTTGTTGAGCC
The DNA here is from genome assembly GCF_028069755.1 of Citrobacter sp. Igbk 16. Lineage (NCBI taxonomy): Bacteria > Pseudomonadati > Pseudomonadota > Gammaproteobacteria > Enterobacterales > Enterobacteriaceae > Citrobacter > Citrobacter sp. Igbk 16. The sequence goes on from NZ_JANEWJ010000001.1 coordinate 269,452, forward strand.
AGATATCCAGCGGAATACCGCTAATCTGCCCCTGAAGATGAGCTTCACCTTCTGCCGTGGTCAGGTCACCGCGGGAGATATCACGCCCCAGACGGTCTTTCGCGGTTATCACCTGCAGCACCATCTCATCACTTCCCCCGAGGTAGCGAACCGTTTCACGCAACATTGCCAGCACATGCGTACCTATATCCAGAATCACACCATCCGGGTGTCGAAGCTCGCGCGCATCCGGCTCACCGGTGGCAAAGTTGAGCGCGACAGGTTCCCCGGCGGTGTTAATCCCGCTTGGCTCCTGCAAGAATCCTTCAATTTTAACAATGTCCGAAAAGTGGGTAACCAGTGCCGGTTGTGGGTTATCGCCCAGCCACAACGCTCCGAGTTTCCCCAATGCCAGCTGCATTGCGCCATTACGCGCCATCCAGTGGTCTAGCGCCAGTACACGATCAGCGACGCCGGGTTGAACCAGCAGCATTTTCAGTTTTTCAATTTGGGAAAGCGTGGCGACAATCGGTTTTTCGACCACGATACGTGCGATGGGCGAAGCGAGCGCCTGTTCCAGCACTTCAAGATGGTGCAGGGATGCGGTGGTGATAAACAGGGTATCAAGCGGTGTTGCAAGAAGTTCAGCAAGCGATGCGCAGCGTGTCACATCTGCAGGCTGTTTTGCGGGTTGCACATCAAATCCCACACAGCGGAGTGAATCACCGAACATGTGACGTAATGCGGGCAAGTATGCCGTTTCAACCACCGCGCCAAGCCCCACAAACCCTAACAGCATACTCTTACCTCGTAGATTGAATTGCCGGAGCAGAATGCCCGCCCCGGCAATGTCGAGGTTTTATCAGGCGCTGGTAACCGGTTTAGTCTGTGCATTCTCCAGCATACGGCGCACCGGAACAATGAGGACTATCAGTACCGCAGCACAGATTATCAACGCGATGGAACAACGTGCAAACAGATCCGGCAGCATATCCAGCTGATCGGCTTTCACGTGGCCGCCGATCAGGCCCGCAGCCAGGTTACCCAGTGCACTTGCACAGAACCACAGTCCCATCATCTGACCGCGCATTCTTTCTGGTGCCAGCAGCGTCATTGTCGCCAGGCCAATCGGACTCAGGCACAGTTCACCAAGTGTCAGCATCAGGATGCTGCCCACCAGCCAGAAAGGCGAAACGCCTGCACCGCCATTATTCAGCACGTTTTGTGCTGCCAGCATCATCAGGCCAAAACCCGCTGCGGCACACAGAATACCGATAACAAATTTAGTGATACTGCTCGGGCGAATGTTCATGCTGGCAAGCTTCGGCCACGCCCAGCTAAAGACCGGGGCCAGCAGGATGATAAACAGCGCGTTAATCGACTGGAACCAGACAGCCGGGATTTCAAAATCGCCGATCATACGGTTAGTGTAGTCGTTAGCGAACAGGTTAAACGACGTTGGCTTTTGCTCAAATGCCGACCAGAAGAAGGCAGCGGAAACCAGCAGAATAAAGCAGACCAACAATCTGGCGCGCTCTTTACGGTTCAGCCCTGCAAATACAAACAGGTAGATGAAGTAGAGGGCTACGGATGCCGCAATCACATACACCAACACGCTGGCTACCGCGACCGGGTTAATCACAATCACACCTTGAGCTATCAGGGTAACAATGACTGCCACACCTACCGCCAGCGCCAACAACCACGTGCCTACGCCCTTTCTTTTGACTACCGGGCTGTTCCAGGTAGAGTCCAGCCCGACTTCGCTGTCGTAGCGCTTCATCGCCGGAACAGCAAACACGCGGAAGATAATCAACGCGACCAGCATCCCGATGCCACCGATACCAAAACCCCAGTGCCAGCCATGAGACTTAATCAGCCACCCGGAGATCAACGGAGCAATGAAGGAGCCCATATTGATACCCATGTAGAACAGCGAGAAACCGCCATCACGACGCGCATCGCCTTTTTTATACAGCGTCCCAACCATTACCGAGATACAGGTCTTGAACAGACCTGAGCCGAGCACGATAAACATCAGGCCGATAAAGAACAGGTTGTCACCCATGATGGCAGAGAGCGCAATCGACAGATGGCCAAGGGCAATCAGGATAGAGCCATACCAGACAGCTCTTTGCTGACCGAGCCAGTTATCCGCCAGCCAACCGCCCGGCAGTGCGGCAAGATACATCGTACCGGCAAAAATACCGACAATTGCCGATGCATTTTCACGCGCCAGCCCCATACCGCCGTCATAAACGGTAGCAGCCATAAACAGGATCAGTAACGGACGAATGCCATAAAACGAAAAACGCTCCCACATCTCAGTGAAGAACAATGAGCCGAGCGGATAAGGATGACCGAAGAACGTTCGGCTTTCTTTTTGATTAACAGAGGATTGCATAATTCTCCCGAAAAATATGTCGTGTGCTTGTAAACACCGTGATGTACGCCGGCCAGTTACGTAGCTGGTCGATTTTTTACATACGGCGAAGAGTTATTTAACCATTTGATAACCTGACAGTAGTTTTGTCTAGTACCAACCGGGTGACTTTAAGATGAAAATTCGACAATTGTCTACTTTCTTAGATTTAAACTTGGTAAAAAGCGAATAGTCATTGACAGCAAACAGACAGGTACAGACTAAAAAAGGGCGAAAAAAAGCCCGCGATTTACGCGGGCCTCTATCGCCATCAGCAAGGGTTACTTGCTTTTTTTGATGTGCTTAATCAAACGCTTACGCTTACGCATCTGCGTTGGTGTCAGTGTATTACGTTTATTCGCAAACGGGTTTTCCCCTTCTTTGAACTGAATACGGATTGGCGTCCCCATTACTTCCAGTGATTTGCGGAAGTAGTTCATCAGATAGCGCTTGTATGAATCCGGCAGGTCTTTCACCTGGTTACCGTGAATCACCACAATCGGCGGGTTATAACCACCGGCGTGAGCATACTTAAGCTTCACACGGCGACCACGCACCAGCGGCGGCTGATGGTCTTCTACCGCCATGGTCATAATGCGGGTCAGCATCGCGGTGCTAACGCGGCGGGTTGAGCTGTCATACGCTTCGCGCACGGATTCGAACAGGTTGCCTACGCCGCTGCCGTGCAGCGCGGAAATAAAGTGAACGCGGGCAAAATCGATAAAGCCCAGGCGGAAGTCCAGGGTCTCTTTTACCTGTTCTTTCACTTCCTGCGTCAGGCCGTCCCATTTGTTGACGACAATAACAAGTGAGCGCCCACTATTGAGGATAAAGCCCAGCAGCGAGAGGTCCTGATCGGAGATCCCTTCGCGTGCGTCAATCACCAGCATCACCACGTTGGCATCTTCAATTGCCTGCAACGTTTTGATTACGGAGAATTTTTCTACCGCTTCGGTAATTTTACCGCGCTTACGTACACCCGCAGTATCAATCAGCACATATTCGCGTTCATCACGTTCCATCGGAATATAAATACTGTCGCGCGTGGTCCCCGGCATATCGTAGACCACAACGCGGTCTTCACCGAGAATACGGTTAGTCAGTGTGGACTTACCTACGTTCGGGCGCCCGACAATGGCCAGTTTGATGGGCAGATCCTGTGGATTGAAATCATCTTCAGGCTCTTCTTCACCGTTTTCTTCGGCTTCCAGTTTCGCCCAGTATTCCGCATCTTCATCTACTTCTTCCTGCGGCGCGACATCGTCCATCCACGGTAGCAGAACGTGTTCCAGCAGGCTAAGGACACCACGACCGTGAGACGCCGCGATAGGGTAAATTTCACCCAGTCCCAGTGAATAGAAATCGACAACGGCCTGATCCGGATCGAGTCCGTCAGTTTTGTTGGCAACGAGGAAGGTTGGTTTCTGGCGCGCACGCAGATGCTTGGCAATGGCTTCATCTGCCGGCATCAGGCCAGCACGCGCGTCCACCATGAACAGCACAACGTCTGCTTCTTCGATAGCCAACAACGACTGCTCAGCCATACGGGTTTCAACACCGTCTTCGGTGCCATCAATACCGCCAGTATCAATGCAGATAAACTCGCGGCCTTCAATTTCCGCACGACCGTACTTACGGTCACGAGTCAGACCCGGGAAATCCGCAACCAGCGCATCTCGGGTGCGAGTTAGACGGTTAAATAACGTGGATTTGCCAACGTTAGGGCGCCCGACAAGCGCGACCACAGGTACCATGTTTAAAGCCTCATTTAAAAAATCATCAGACAATGGACGCTATTTTTGCGCCATTGTTAAAAACAGTAAAACGGCCCCTGCACCAGGAGCCGTTTTTCAAAGCGAGCGGCCAGGACGATTAACGCGTAATGGAGTACAACGTACCGTCTTTCGCCTGGATCAGCAGTTTACCATCAGCAGAAACCGGCTCGGTCAGGAAACCTGAGCTGTCGACCTTCTGCTGAGCGACAAAGCGACCATCTTCAACGTTAATCCAGTGCAGGTAGCCTTCGCTATCGCCTACAACCAGGTTACCGTTATACAGAGCCGGAGACGTCAGCAGACGGTGCAGCAGATCGCTTTGCGTCCACAGCGTCACGCCGCCATCGGTCGTCAGCGCCAGCACACGGTCATTCTGATCAACCAGATAGATACGATTACCATCAACGATGAAATCATTCACCGAGCCGAGCTCACGTTTCCACATGATCTGGCCGCTGCGCAGATCCAGCGCCGTCAGGTTACCATTATAAGCCAGTGCGTAAACTACGCCATTGACGATAACCGGCGTGGTATCGACATCACTCAGACGATCGATTTCGGTTGGGCCAGTGGCCTGAGAGATACGCTGCTGCCAAATCATCTGGCCCTGCTGCATCAGTACGGCACTTACGCGACCATTATCGCCACCCACAATCGCAGCGCCAAAGGCGGTCGCCGGAGCAGATTCACCACGTAAGGAAAGTGATGGCATGTCGAGGTTCACAGTCCATTTGATGGCACCGTCAGCTTCGTTCAATGCCTGCAACTGACCGTTACTGGTATGGATCAATACCACGCCATCGCTCACCACCGGGCGAGACAACGCTTCACCGGCAACTTTCGTTTGCCATGCAGTTGTACCGTCACTGGTGTTAAGCGCATAAACCTGTGCTTTTTCGCTGCCAATATAAACATGGCCGCCCGACACGGTTACACCGCCAGAAAGCTGAGCAGATGCACGGGAGAACCAACCGTCTTTCTCACCCAGATTAACAGACCAGACTTCTTTGCCGTCGTCTGCGTTCAGCGCTTTCACCACACCTGCGCGATCGGCTGCATAGACCACGTTATCCGCCAACGCAGGATGAAGGTTGGAGTAGAAATCACCAATACCGTTGCCTACAGAAGTGCTCCAGGCAGTAGACGGGGTAAACTGGTTTTCAACCACCGGTAACGGGGACATCTTAACGACATCTTCTTCGCCACTAAACAGTGAACAGCCGCTCAATAGGGTAACGGAAAGCAGCCCTGGCAGAAGTAATTTACGCAATTGCATCGGGTCCCTCTCAGATGGACAAATTATTGATTTTCATCTGCATCATTTCGCTCAGAGCAGGAGAGGCATCGCTTTTCACACCCGCTTCCCATGCGCTACGCGCACCTTGTTTGTCGCCTTTGCTCAGCAACGCTTCACCACGCAGATCGGCCACAATTGCCGCCCACCCTTCACCTTTAATGGTATCGAGTGTTTTCAGCGCGGTATCAGCCTGCTTAAGCTGAACCTGAACACGAGCAAGACGCAGATTAAGCACCGCTTTGAGATTCTCATCGCTGGTGGCGGCCAGGCCTTGTTGTAACTGTGCCGCGGCTTTCTCTAGTTCGTTTTGGTCAACAAACTGCTGTGCCAGTTCCATTGACGCTAACGCGCCATAGGTGTTTTTGTTTTCCGCTGCAAATTTCTCTGCGGCAGGAATGCTATCAGGCTTACCTGCGCTAACCGCAGTCACCGTATTTTGATATGCCAGAGAAGCAGAGCGTGCGGACTCCGTCTGATGACTGGTCCAGTAACGCCAGCCGACCAGCGCGCCAACCCCTAAAATTACCCCAACAACCAGCGCTTTGCCGTTTTCAGCAAAGAAGCGTTTTACCGCATCAACCTGGTCGTGTTCGTTCTCGTAAATTTCCACGCTGTCCTTCTCCTTAGCCCAGTAGAGTGCGCAAATGCGTGGCAACGCTATCCTGCGCTACTGCCGTTTGCTCACCAGAGCGCAAATCCTTCACTACAACGGTACCGTCAGCTACTTCGGACTCACCCAGTACCAGTGCAACGCGGGCGCCCCACTTATCGGCGCGAGCAAACTGTTTCTTAAAGTTGCCGCCACCGTGGTTAGTCATCAATTTCACACCGGGAACGTCATCACGCAGACGTTCAGCAAGCCGCATTGCGGCTGACTGCGTATCCGCACCTGACGCAACCAGGTATATATCGACAACAGGATCTGCGTTAAATTCCGGATTAACTGCCTGAACTAACAAAACAAGTCGTTCCAGACCCATAGCGAAGCCTACCGCTGGCGTGGCACGACCGCCAAGTTGCTCAACCAGACCATCATAGCGACCACCTGCACAGACGGTACCCTGTGAGCCCAGGCTGTTGGTTACCCACTCAAATACGGTACGGTTGTAGTAGTCGAGGCCGCGAACCAGACGCTGATTAACGGTGTAGGCAATACCTGCGGATTCCAGCAGTTTGCACAGCCCCGCGAAATGTTCGCGAGAATCATCATCAAGATAGTCACCCAGTGCAGGGGCATCGTTCAGCAGCGCCTGCACGTCCGGGTTTTTGGAGTCGAGAACACGCAGCGGGTTGGTGTACATGCGGCGCTTGCAATCTTCATCCAGTTTTTCTTTGTGCTGTTCCAGGTAGGCGACCAGCGCATCACGGTAGTTAGCACGAGCTTCAAGCGAACCAATAGAGTTCAGCTCAAGGCTAACATGCTGGGAAATACCCAGTGCACGCCACCAGCGGGCAGTCAGCATAATCAGCTCAGCATCAATGTCCGGGCCTTGCAGACCAAACACTTCGACACCCAACTGATGGAATTGACGATAACGACCTTTTTGCGGACGTTCGTGGCGGAACATCGGCCCGATATACCACAGACGCTGTTCCTGATTGTACAGGAGACCATGTTCGATGCCGGCGCGTACGCAGCCCGCAGTGCCTTCAGGACGCAGGGTCAGGCTGTCGCCATTGCGGTCCTCAAAGGTATACATCTCTTTTTCAACGACGTCGGTCACTTCACCGATCGCACGTTTGAATAACGGGGTCTGCTCTACAATCGGCAAGCGGATTTCACTGTAACCGTAGCTGCCGAGCACGTTTTTGAGAGTGCCTTCAATGCGCTGCCAGATGGCGGTTTCGCCAGGCAGATAATCGTTCATGCCGCGAATGGCTTGAATGTTTTTTGCCACGTTTATTCTCTTTATGGATATAAAAATGAACCCTCAGCGCTAACCCGAATAATACGGGCGCCATGCGGGTTCAATCATACACGGGAAGCACGCCGCTTCCCATCACGTTATTATTTTTCAAGCTGCTGCACGTCAATGCGTCGCGCTTCGTCCAGGATACTCGCTTTGGCGCGAATACGGGCTTCGAGCTGCGTGATCATGTCATCGTTGTCGAGTCTGTCTTTACGCACGCCGTCTTCATACAGGCCGCTTTTCTTGTTGCCGCCCGTCACGCCCAGCGTGGAAACCAGTGCTTCACCAGGACCGTTTACCACGCAACCGATGATCGAAACGTCCATTGGCGTAATGATATCTTCCAGGCGTTGCTCCAGCGCGTTAACCGTACCGATAACGTCGAACTCCTGGCGTGAGCAGGTTGGACACGCGATAAAGTTAATGCCGCGCGCGCGAATGCGCAGCGATTTCAGGATATCAAAGCCCACTTTGATCTCTTCGACCGGATCCGCCGCCAAAGAAACGCGCAGTGTGTCGCCGATCCCTTCAGATAACAGCAGGCCAAGGCCGATCGCGGACTTCACCGAACCACTACGCAGGCCACCAGCTTCGGTGATCCCCAGGTGCAGCGGTTGATCGATCTGTTTTGCCAGCAGGCGATAAGATTCTACGGCGAGGAAAACATCAGACGCTTTCACGCTGACTTTGAACTGATCGAAGTTCAGGCGATCGAGATGATCCACATGACGCATCGCAGATTCCAGCAGCGCCTGCGGCGTCGGCTCACCGTATTTTTCCTGCAGGTCTTTTTCCAGCGATCCGGCGTTTACACCAATGCGGATAGGAATGTTTTTATCACGAGCGCAATCCACCACCATGCGAATACGCTCTTCGTTACCGATGTTACCTGGGTTGATACGCAGACAGTCGACACCGTATTCCGCCACTTTCAGCGCAATACGGTAATCAAAGTGAATATCGGCAACCAGCGGGACATTAACCTGCTGTTTGATAAGCTTGAACGCTTCTGCAGCATCCATTGTCGGTACAGAGACACGAACAATATCTGCGCCTACACGTTCCAGCGCTTTGATCTGATTAACCGTCGCTTCCACATCCGTGGTCCGCGTATTGGTCATAGACTGTACGGCGATGGGAGCCCCATCGCCGATCGGCACGTTCCCAACGTAAATGCGTGTCGATTTTCTACGTTGAATTGGAGCCTGATTATGCATTAAAAAATCTCCCGCATTGCCGTCTGTTACTGAGCCGGTGATTGTTCGGCATTAACGGTCAGACGCGCAACCTGGTTAGTTCTGATAAAACGACTCAGGTCGACAGGTTTACCCTGGAACTGAATCTGCACTGCCGCCGGAGCACCAATTTTCAGTTTGTACGGTGCCTGACCGGTCAGATTCAAATTGCCATCTTTACGCTGCATGCCGCTAAACAGTTTTTTCCCGGTTGCGTCGGTCACTTCCAGCCAGCAGTCAGCGGTGAAATTCATCACCAGCGCGTTAGGATCGGCAGTCGGCGTTGTTACACCCGCCTGGTCAGTCGGCAGTGGCGCCGCTGTCGCGGGTGCAGTAGGTGTGGTCGTTGCAGTATCAACATTGGCCTGAGACGGAGCCACAACGGCATTTTGATCTGCGCCAGGCGCCGGGGTCGCTGCAGTATCCGGCGTTTGAGCGGCATCAGCCACTGCGCCATCATCCGGAGCCGGCGTATTGTCCTGGCTTGCGGCAGCGCTGGTATCCAGCGGCACGCTCTGCGCGTTATCTTTACCGGCATTCAGTTCAGCGGAAGATTGATCGGCCATCGTGGTGATTTCTTCCTGCTGTGCTTTATGGTTCTGCCACCACCAGGCACCAGTCAGTCCGACAACGACAAACAGTACCAGCCAGGTAAAGGTCATTAGCCAGCCGTCACGCTTCTTGCGGCGCTTACCGAGCGAAAAACTCTGCATCGGCGCAACTTTGGCAGGGCGAATCGGAGCCTGTTTTTCCAGCCCTGGCAACAGTTCTTCTTCAGGAATATGCACCAGACGCGCATAAGAACGGATATACCCGCGCAGGAATGTTGAAGCGAGATCGGCTGGTGCCTTATCTTCTTCAATATCGCGTACCGTGGAGACCTTCAGGCAGAGTCGTTCCGCGACCACCTGTTGGCTGAATCCGAGTTGTTCACGGGCATTGCGCAGACGAACGCCGGTGGATAGTGCTTCATTTTTGTCGTGCGTGGCTTCAGTATTCATTCGCTACAGCTGCGTAAATTTGGGTTCTGGCGCCGGCGAGCCACAATGCTCACCCACACCGCGAAACATCTGGTCAGTTAACCTTCGTCAGACAGTATAAAACGGTCAGACTATCAATGACAAAACAGCGTAAACCTGAGGGTCTAAACTCTTGTTGCACCGCTACATACTGCCTTAAAGTCGACTAAAACGCACCGTTATTATTGATCAGACGACTACAACGAAGGGCCTTATGTAACTTACATTGCACTACGGTACATTATTTATACCGTAGTGCATTCGGCATCAAACGGTTTTGATATCGATAGCATCGCCCTGCATACGCTTGCGCAGAGTACGCTTGGTACGGTCGATAACGTCTCCCGCCAGCTGGCCACAGGCTGCATCGATGTCATCACCACGTGTTTTACGCACGATGGTCGTGAAACCATAGCTCATCAACACCTTAGAAAAACGATCGATACGACTGTTAGAGCTACGGCCATACGGTGCGCCCGGGAACGGGTTCCACGGAATCAAGTTGATCTTACACGGCGTGTCTTTCAGCAATTCTGCAAGCTGATGAGCATGCTCAGTGCCATCGTTGATGTGATCCAACATCACATACTCGATAGTCACGCGGCCCTGGTTCGCATTGGATTTCTCCAGATAGCGGCGCACTGCCCCGAGGAACGTTTCGATATTGTACTTTTTGTTGATAGGTACAATTTCGTCACGAATTTCATCATTTGGCGCATGCAGAGAAATCGCCAGTGCGACATCAATCATATCGCCCAACTTATCCAGCGCAGGGACAACGCCTGAGGTGGACAACGTAACGCGACGCTTGGACAATCCGAAACCGAAGTCATCAAGCATAATTTCCATCGCCGGAACGACGTTAGTCAGGTTAAGCAGTGGCTCCCCCATCCCCATCATCACCACGTTGGTGATGGGACGTACGCCTGTGGCTTTCACCGCGCCGACGATTTTCGCCGCACGCCAGACCTGACCAATGATTTCCGACACACGCAGGTTACGGTTAAAGCCCTGCTGCGCCGTAGAGCAGAATTTACACTCTAATGCACAACCAACCTGTGAAGAAACACACAGGGTCGCGCGATCGTCTTCCGGGATATAAACCGTTTCAACACGCTGATCGCCAACCGCGATGGCCCATTTGATAGTGCCATCAGAAGAACGCTGCTCTTCCACCACTTCCGGGGCGCGAATTTCAGCCACTTCTTTCAGTTTGTTGCGCAGCACCTTATTGATGTCAGTCATGTCATCAAAATTGTCGCTGCAATAGTGGTACATCCATTTCATGACCTGATCGGCACGAAACGGCTTTTCGCCCATCTCTTTGAAGAATTCGCGCATCTGCTGACGGTTCAGATCCAGCAGGTTAATTTTTCCATTTTTATTTGGAACCGCAGCAATGACGACTTCAGAGGTGTTAACTAATTCAGACATAATTTTTTCCGGCCTCGTTGTTACACGTTATGGCCCGTGGAGGGTTAAAAAGAAACGCCCCGGTAAGCGGTCTGCTCTTCCGGGGCGTTGCATTGTACAAAGTCTGGCGCAGGGATGCCACGTTTGCACGAAGCATTAGCGAAAATAATATGTAAATCGCTAATTCATCTCCAAAGGATTTCGCGTCGCAGGAAGGCGGCAAGTTCGAGCATCCCTGGGAGCATAGAAAACTATGTGACCGGGGTAAACGAACGCAGCCAACGCATCTGCGACGTGAAAGACGCAGGAGATTAGCGAGTGCGCGGGCAAACCTCGCCTTCACCGAAGAAATAGGCGATTTCACGGGCTGCGGATTCAACGGAATCGGAACCGTGGGTACCATTTTCGGTGAAGCTGTCCGCGTAGTCGGCACGCAGCGTACCGGCCAGCGCATTTGCCGGATTCGTTGCGCCCAGCAGATCGCGATGACGCTGTACGGCATTTTCGCTTTCCAGTACGGAAACGACGATTGGACCGGAGGTCATGAATTCAACCAGGCCATCAAAGAACGGTTTGCCGTCGTGCTCAGCATAGAAGCCACGCGCCTGCTCAACGGTCAGGTGCAGCATTTTAGTGCCGACAATTTTGAACCCTGCTGCTTCGAAGCGCGCAAAGATGCTCCCAATAACGTTTTTTGCCACCGCGTTTGGTTTGATGATGGAAAAAGTACGTTCAATAGCCATGATTACCTCTGAAAAAAGATGTTCTGTTATGGTTTACCTGGCGCGGATTATAAAGAGCATCCTGGCCGTTGACTATTGACGAAGGTAACATTTCTTTAAAATAAGATGATTTTTAGCAACAAAACATCACAACCTGGTCTATTGCAAAGAAAATCTCACCGTCGCCACTTGTCCCGCGTCATCTATCACCAGGAGTTGGTAATCCCCTTTTACTGTGAGTCGCAGGGTAAGACGACGCCCGCGCTCATCCAGTCGTTCACCGTTAAGAAACCACCAGCGCTCACTTGTCCCACCGCTGGTTTGCACCGGTAATGAAGCCTGTTGAATACCGGGTAAACGCTTCACAATCGTGCCATCGCGCACACCTGTCAACTGCAGCGGTAATGAAGCATCCTGCCCCAGCGGCGGACAGATTGTAGAAACCGGCGGTAACCTCGCGCCCCGACGCTCTGATTCCGGTAGCCAGGGTTCCAGCGGCAACGGCCAGACGATTAATGTTTGCTCACGAGCCTGCGAGCAATCCGCTGCAACGCGTTTTCCCTCATCGTCCAGCCAGACAGGAAAACGAATGCCACTCACGCCTTCTTGTTCGGGTAATAGCAACGTTGGCGGTTGGCTACCGTCCAGTAGCCACGTGGCTAAACGACGACGACAGTTACCATCACCATTCGGCAGAGATTGTCCACCAGGCCAGCACACCACACCGCGGCTAACCGAATCAGGACGCGGATCCTCCGGCTGAGCGCTTCCCCGCGCCAGCAGCAAATTATTCACCTGATTTAAAAGAGGAACGGCGCTGGCAAAACCAAACTGCCCGACCACCGGCGTACCGTCGGGTCGGCCGGTCCAGATACCTATCACATAACGTGAATTAACGCCGATTGCCCATGCGTCACGATAGCCATAACTGGTGCCCGTTTTCCATGCCAGCGGAACCACTCTGCTCAGCGCGTTATCCGGGAGAGGTTGCGCTTCGTCAGCCATAATCCGACGAATAATCCACGCCGCGCCTGCTGACATCAACGGGCGCTCCAGGAGTGGTTCTGTCGGCTGCAAACGCAGTTTGCCCGCCTTACCATGACGGGCAAACGCACTGTATGCTGCCGCCATATCTTCAAGTCTCGCCCCCGCACCGCCCAGGATCAACGACAGATTCGGCGTAGCTCCTGCGGGTAAGTACAACGGCAAACCCACATTACGCAATTTTGCGGCAAAACGCTTCGGTCCATAAGCTTCAAGCACCTGAACTGCGGGTAAATTTAGCGAACGTACCAGCGCTTCACTCATGCTCACCGGGCCATGAAAGCCACTATCAAAATTCCCTGGACGATAATCCCCGGTACGACGCGGCACGTCCTGAAGCAACGAAGCCGGGTGAATCAATCCGTCATCCAGCGCTAGGCCATAAACAAATGGCTTCAGCACCGATCCCGGAGAACGAATCGCGTTCACCATATCCACATGACCAAAGCGGGAGTCGTCATTCATATCTACCGACCCCACCCAGCCACGCACGCTCATATCGGTATGATCGACCACAATCATCGCCAGCGAAGTGCGCGCAGGAAGCCGCCCCTTCCAGTTTTGTGCCAACTCTTCCAGTTGACGTTGCAGCCCGGCATCCAGCGTGGTCACTATTTTGTCACTGCGACTTTTTCCCAGCATCATGCGCGAGAATAAGGGCGCTAACTGTGGCATCTGTCTGGGAGCTAACCAGACTGGTTCTTCGCGCGACTCCTGTACCTGCTTCGCGGGCCAAATCCCTTGCGTCGCCATACGCTCAAGCACTTTATTGCGCGCAGCTTCGGCGCGATCTGGCCAACGATCCGGGCGCAGACGACTCGGCGCTTGCGGCAGAACAGCCAATAGTGCGGCATCGGAATAACTCAATTGTGCGGGCGATTTGCCCAGATAGGCCCAACTTGCTGCCCCCACCCCCTGAAGCGTGCCGCCAAACGGCGCACGGTTCAGATACAGCGTCAGGATATCGCGCTTGGAAAGGTGCCACTCCAGTTGCACTGCGCGCCAGAGCTGGCGGAACTTACCGCCAAAGGTGCGAGGATGAGGGTCAAGTAATCTTGCGACCTGCATGGTGAGCGTACTGCCGCCCGAAACCACGCGTCCGGAGGAGAGATCCTGCCACGCCGCGCGTAGCACCGAAAACGGATTAACACCGGGATGTTTCCAGAACCAGCGATCTTCATAATTGATTAACGCGTCGAGGTACCTGGGAGAAACCTCATCAATCGTTACCGGATAACGCCAGATACCGTCCACATCGGCAAAACGCCATAGCGGTGTACCATCGTACGCCACCACGACACGCGCAGGATCGACTTCATGAAGCGGCAGCGGCCAGATTTTATCTGCCGACCAAACCGCCGCCACGAGTAATAGCATAACGGCGACCAGCCAGAGCCAGCAGCCGCGTTTCCCCAACCGGTGCATCATTTACGGTCTGACAATCAGTGGCCCCTCTGCCGTTCCGGTCGCACGCCACTGCGGAACATACATTGATTCCACCTGCGGTACAGGAATCTGATAGGTCCCCGGCGTTACCGCCCGCGCCAGATACACCAGCGTGACCGGTTGTCCTTCGTTGACTGCCACCGCCGCGACAAAACGGTCGTCGCGGAACTCCATATGCTGAATATCAGCCTGCTGCATCTGATTGAGCAGATTCGCCACTTCGCTACCACTGTCCTGCAGACTGGCACTGCCGTTGGCCAGATTCTGGTTTTCCAGTTCCAGCCCGGCGGGCAGCAGATCAACGACTAACGCATCAGGCACGTTCTGGCTGGCTTTTACCGTCAGCCAAACCAGCACCAGTTCGCCGCTGCGCAGAGAGTCCAGCGATTTGCTGTGACCATCCAGCCCCAGGATCTGACGTTCAATATGCAGGACATTGCTGGCAGGCGTCGGCGGGTTTTGCGGGTAACCACTGACATCCAGACGCAGCCATAGTGGCAAATTGCCGGTGTTGGTGACCGACAGCGTAGAGAGCGTGTCCGCATCCAGATTATGAGTTTGCGATTTTTCACCTGTCAGAGGCTGTTCGGCAAGTGACGTCTGCGCCTGCCACGTGCCAGGTAAATCCTGTAGCGTACGCGCGGCAAGGAATAGCGCATTATTTTCCTGAGTAGAGAGCCAGCGCTGGCCAAATGCCTGTTCTGACAACGTGTTCAACAGCGTATTCTGCACGTCAGGTTTGAGTTTATTCTCTTCCAACAATGCCAGCATCAGCGCATTATCGCGCAGCTGACTACCGTAATCCGCCATCCATTGCTGCGCATCGCGGCGTGGTGTATTCAATGCCAGCGTCAACGCCTGTTCACTGCGATTCGCATCACCCATGTTTTTCAGCGCAATACCCAGTTGCAGCAGCGGCAAACCAGACGCCGCTTGTGCACGACGCTCCCAGATTTCACGTAGTGCGCCGAGCGGGGCTTTCTGCTGGCGAGCCAGCACCAGTGCTGCGTAAGCCTGTACTGCAAAGCGACTTGCTGAGGTATCGTCGGTATAGCGAATCGACATCATGCCCGGATCCTGCAAATAGCGCAGCAACCGTTCATTCCCCCGGTTAATCACCTCTGTCGGTACGCTATAACCTTGTTCGTTTGCTCGCACGAGGAAGTCCATAACGTAGGCTGTCAGCCAATACTCTTCCGGCCCGTTCTTGTCCCACAATGCAAACCCACCATTATCACGCTGCATCTGCAGCAACCGGGAAATCCCGATCTCTACTGCCGCACGGCGTTTATCATCACTGTCGCCTGCTATGCCCAGCGCTTTCAGCTGCGCGGCGTTGGTGTATAACGACGGGAACAGTCCGCTGGCGGTTTGCTCGAGGCAACCGTAAGGATAGGCTTTCAGTTCACGGATGTAGCGCGCCAGATTTAGCGGCGGCTTACCGCTGAACAACAGTTGTCCCTGCACTGTCACCGGTGAGAAATTAACCAACTCTTCACCCGGCAATTGCCAGGTTTCACCCGGCTGGAGCGCAACACCGTTATTGACGGTTTGCGCCGGGAACGCCGGACGTACGCCAATCTTCCATTGCTTGTGTGAAGCAGAGAACGTTTCGCCAGGCAGTTCCAGACCTGAAATCTCAGCCTGAATTTCACCCTCGCCAAATCCCTCCCGAGCACGCACCGGAACAAACAGCGTGGTACGTACGCCTGGTGCCAGATTCACGGGTGCCGGATCTTGCCCCATCAGTTCCAGTAATCCACTGGCGGCAAGCTTGATATTCAGCGTCTGCGGTTTGTCTGTCAGGTTAGTTACATCCAGCGTCAGTCGCGACGTATCGCCCCCGGCCAGGAAACGCGGAGTATTCAGTTCAGCAATCACCGGGGCGGCAACGACCGCTTTACTTTCGCTGCTGCCAAAATCATCCGCCGTCCAGGCCTGCGCCATTACCCGCAGCTCGCCGTTGAAATCACCAATCGGTAACGTCACTGTGCCTTCACCCTGCTCGTTAAGCGTAACCGGCAGTGCCTGTTGTGCGACGATATTGACGTGATTGACGGGTGGTTTTCCGCCGCGTTTTAACTCATCGCCATCGCCGCCAAAACGCAGTGCCGCCAGACGCCCCTGACCTTCGATCACCTGGCCGTAAATATCATAAATATCTGCACCATAGCGCTTTTGTCCGAAAAATGCCTGCCACGGGTCTGGCGTGACGTAATCCGTAATATTCAGCACCCCGCTGTCAACGGCAGAGACCAGCACATTCACCTGCTTTGGCACTTCACCATTCTTAACGCTGGCCTTAATCTTGACGGTCAACGGCTGATTCGGGCGTATTTTCGCCGGGTTTTCCAGCGCCAGCGCCAGCCGACGGTTTTCATCGCCTAACGGCAAATGCAGTAAACCGACCGCCCGTTTTGGCGTTGCTGAACGGGATTTGTCGCCAGGGCGAATCACCAGCGCACTGAGATACAAATCATGGCGATTCCAGGTTTTATCGATCGGGATGGAGATATCGAGACCATCCGCCGGTACGTCTATTTCTTGCCACCACAGCGGACCTTCGCTGGATTCAACCATCGCATAACCTTTGCCAGCAGCAGGAGCGGCAACGTGCAGGTTCATGGTATCGCCGGGACGATAATTAGGTTTGTCCAGTTTCAACGTCACGCGATCGGGACGGACCGCTCCGCTACCGTCGCTGTTATCCTGCCAGCTATAACCCGCCCAGAAGCGTACGCTGCTCACTGCGTCATTCGGGGCTTTTACTTCCAGACGATAAGCGCCCCACTCTACCGGGAAGCTAACTTTACCGGTTTCATCGGCCTTAAGATCCAGGGTCTGCTCACCCTCAACCAGATCTTTTTGGTCGAACTGTGATTGCCAGCCCTCGCCATCAGACCAGTTCCAGTAATAATCTCGTCGCTCGCGGATCAAACGTACCTGCAAACCGGACACCGCTTTTTTCTCGCCTTGCGCATCGGCATACACAATGTCGAAAGCGGCGTTGCTGTTTTCATCAACAATAGGCTGATTCACGGTGGTATCAGTACGGTAGTCATAGACAGCTTTTGCCGCAAACTGCGGACGAATACCCGGCAGTGTGTCCGCAGGCCAGATGGCTTGTTCAGCCCGACGCGTTACCGGACGGCCACCAGATTCCAGCAGACTGGCCTGCAAAATTACCTGCAGCGGCGAATGCGTTTCTTGCCACTGGCTACTGGCGATGACCTCGCCGCGACCTTGTTCATCTAACGTAAGCTGAACTTCATCGAGACTACGGGACAGGTTTTCCTCAGCAATATTACCGAACTGGAATCCCGGTAGCGCCTGCACCGCTTCACGCAGCGGCCGCAGGAAAAGCTGGCCTTGCAGGGCGTTACCGTTGGCAGGTGCGCCGTACAGGTAGTAGCCCACAACGGAAAACGTCACGTCATCCGCCGGTGCCACGGGCGTCTTTTCCGCAGCGAGATTAAGCGCCATTCGTTCCGGCATAAAGTCTTCGACGTGGAAATCCCACATCCGCGACTGGTTATCACCGGTATTAGCCCGAATATGCCACATGCCGGTTGGCGCACTGCTGTCCAGCGGCCAGCTAAAGCGATACAGACCGTTTTCAGGTTGGCTGACCACCGAACGTAGCACCTGCCCGTCGGGCTTCACGACCTCCAGCTTAATGGGCTGATCGGGCAGTGTTCTTCCGTCACTATCACGCAGTAATCCGTTGAGGATCACCGTTTCACCAGGACGATAGAGATCGCGCGGACCAAACATAAAGAACTGCTTGCTGTAGCCCGGCGCACCGGCAATATCAAACTCGGCCAGATCCAGCGCCGGGAGTTTCAAATCCAACAATGTGGTTTGCCCATCTTTTCGCGCCAGCAATAAAGCCGCATCTTTATCAGTTTCAAGCTTTACATGCCCCTGCGCATCACTGGTGGCTTGCGCCAATGTCTGCCCTTTCTCATTGAGTAAGGTGATATCAATCCCTTGTTGCGCAGCACCGTTTTCCAGGCTTTGTGTGAAAACATCCAGTTGGTTGTGGTAACGGTGGACAGAAACACCGATATCGCTGAGCGTAAATAACGTCGCGGCATTGCTGTAGTTGTAATGCCCGGCCTGATTCATCACCGCCACGTACACACCCGCCTGCTGCAGCGGCATGATATCGCTCAACGGCAGCAACAGTTTCTCTCGGGTATTACGCGTTGGATTGAGATCAAAGCGCCCGGTATACACCAGTTCCGCCATTTTCAGCAGGTTATCTGATTCCCAGTTGGACAATGCGTTACGGTATTCCCACTGGCTGACAAAGGCACCGAGCGATTCAGGTTTCACGCGAAAGAAGTTCACATCTACGCTATTGACGTTCAGCGTCATCACCGGTAATCCTTCGATCACTTTGCCCGGCAGCAGCGAGCCACGACTGGCAAACCCTACGCTGGGCTGAACATCGCGGGTGGTAATATTTTTTTCATACTCAATACCAAACGTCGCTTTATTCAATGCCAACAAATCACGCTCAATGGTGACCACCAGCTCGCGGTTGGGTTCAAGGTGGCGTAAACGCAGCTCTTTCAGATTCGGCGCCAGCTCCCAGGCTCCGTCCACTTTGCCGCTTTTTTTATCGACAACGTGCACGACGCGGGAAAAATCTTGTTCGGGATTGAGAGGAATAGAGAAAGTCAGGACCAGAGTTGCTGCGCCATCAAGCTGAACTTCAGAGGCATCCAGCAATGTGAGCGACTTGCCCTGACTCTGCTGTATCAGCTTTTGTAATTGCGCCGGATCTTTTACCAGTGCGCTCTGCGGGGCTGGCGCATCATTTTTCGCCGCTGTTGGCGGCTTATCGTTATTATTATCGCACCCTGCCAGGGCCAGCATCAGCATGCAGGCCGCTACGCGAATATATTTCATTTTTCATCCCTGGCCGCAGTGGCCTGTTAGCTACGTAGTACAACTATTATGCGTCAGATTTCTTACGGTGGAAGTCAGCAAGCGAATGATGTTGTCTGAATTTTAATGATTAATGTGGTTCGGCCTGACAAATCAGCCTCTTTTACTTGTCGCTTTACAGTAAACATCCGACAATTTGCCGAAACCTGGTAAAAATGGAGATGCCTATGACTACCGCCTTCTTTGTCGCTGCCGACTGGCTTGTCGAACATATCGACGACCCGGAAATACAAATTCTTGATGCCCGGATGGCACCTCCAGGCCAGGAAGATCGCAATGTTGGCGAGGAATATCGTGCAGGCCACATTCCTGGCGCTGTCTTTTTTGATATTGAAGCCCTCTCTGACCACACCTCGCCCTTTCCACATATGATGCCGCGCCCGGAAGCTTTCGCCGTCGCCATGCGCGAGTTAGGCGTGTACCAGGATAAACACCTGGTGATATACGATGAAGGTAACCTGTTCTCTGCTCCACGGGCATGGTGGATGCTGCGGACATTTGGCGTTGAAAATGTCTCCATTCTGGCGGGCGGTCTGGCAGGCTGGCAGCGTGATGAACTCCCCCTGCAGACAGGAAATGTTGATTTGCCCGAAGGTGAGTTTGATACAGCATTCACGCCTGAAGCGGTTGTACGCGTGACCGATGTGCTGCTGGCCAGTCATGAAAAAACGGCGCAGATCGTCGATGCCCGCCCGGCGGCACGCTTTAATGCCCAGGTTGATGAACCTCGTCCAGGCCTGAAACGCGGACATGTTCCAGGAGCACTGAACGTACCGTGGACAGAACTGGTACGTGATGGAGAATTGAAAACTACCGATGAGCTGGATGCGATTTTCTTTAGTCACGGCGTGAGCTTTGACAGACCAATCATTGCCAGTTGCGGTTCCGGTGTAACGGCTGCCGTTGTCGTGTTGGCGCTTGCCACGCTGGATGTTCCAGATGTGTCCTTGTATGACGGTGCGTGGAGCGAATGGGGATCGCGGAGTGATTTACCGGTAGAACCGGTATTATAAAGCGGGAAATGCCGGATGGCGCTTCGCTTATCCGGCCTACAAAATAGCGCACATCCCAGGCCGGTAAGACGTATGCGTCGCCACCCGGCCTGGGCCTTTAGATAATCCGGTTCTGCTTAAAGTCGCGCAGGAAACCGCCCCAGCGGCGTTCGTAGAACGGTGCAATGTGCTCGGTAATAAAGTGGCTGACGCCCTTCTCTCCTTTCTTCACCTGGCAAATATCAATGGGTTCATCGCCCGGCAACGTGTCAGTTGCGACGCTGCCAGTAGTATGAATAATCTCTTCGATATCGCCATCGGCTTCAATACCAATCAACAGGTTCGGCTGAGCATCCGCGCTCTCTTTAATTGAGCAGAGAAATGCGCGCTTCACCGGTTTAATGGTTTTAAACAGCGTGGTCAACGAGTCAATCATCTGTGCGGGCGGTTCGGCAACTTCGGAGAGAA
This sequence comes from Citrobacter sp. Igbk 16, assembly GCF_028069755.1. Classification (NCBI taxonomy): domain Bacteria; kingdom Pseudomonadati; phylum Pseudomonadota; class Gammaproteobacteria; order Enterobacterales; family Enterobacteriaceae; genus Citrobacter; species Citrobacter sp. Igbk 16. Next base: position 290,130 of record NZ_JANEWJ010000001.1, read on the forward strand.
TTAGCGATTCACCGCCTTCCAGTACTTCCTGGGTACTCAGAGGGTTGCCTTCTTCCCCCATCAGCAGACTGATTTCGCGTGGCATAAACTCTTTGCCGGTTGGCAGCTTAGCATTGAGAAACAGTGTTTCGCCGAGCGTCATTTCAAACAATGTGCGCACCGGCATAACGACGAACGCTTGTTCATCTTCCACGGCCTGTTGTAAAGCTTCCAGAGAGGTGAAGAACGGAATCACCGTCGTGCCGTCTTCTTTTTCCCAGTGCTGCAGATCCAGCGCACTGTCTTCTACGACCGCCTCACCTTCTGCGGCAGTACCCGGTACCCAGACAGTAGACTCCAGCAGCGTGCGGAAAAAGGCCGGGCGGTGCGCTGGCTCAGTCGCTGCTTGTTCCAGCAACGTTTCTAATTCGTTTTTTGTTTCAGACATAGGATCACAATAGAGATGCATGTAGGGCGGGCAAGCGAAGCGCCCCCGCCGTTATCTTGCCGGATAGCGCTAACGCTTATCCGGCCTACATAATTAAGCGGTTAACAAGTTCGCAATTGTGCGCACACCCAGACCAGTTGCGCCAGCAGACCACTGCTCAACCGGCGCTTTGCGATAAGTTGCAGAACAGTCGATGTGCAGCCAGCCTTGCTGGTAGTTTTCCACGAAATGGGACAGGAAGCCCGCCGCAGTGCTTGCGCCAGCCGGGTAAGCCGCGCTGCCGGTGTTATTCAACTCGGCAAAGTTAGACGGCAGCTGGTTACGGTGGAATTCCGCCAGGGGCAGACGCCAGAACAACTCGTTTTCTTGTGCAGCACTTGCCAGCAGGCGAGCAGCCAGTTGGTCATCAAAGCTGAACAGCGCGTGGTAATCATTACCCAGTGCTGTTTTCGCGGCACCTGTCAGCGTGGCAGCATCAATAATCAGCTCCGGTTTCTGCGCACTGGCGTCAATCAGGCCATCCGCCAGAACCAAACGACCTTCTGCATCGGTGTTCATCACCTCAACGTTTTTACCGTTGCGATAGTGAATAATATCGCCCAGTTTAAAGGCATTACCGCTAATCAGGTTATCCGCACAGCACAGATACAGTTTCACGCGCTTGTTCAGACCGCGAGTAATAGCAAATGCCAGTGCGCCAGTTACGGTTGCCGCACCGCCCATATCGGACTTCATTGAGTCCATAAATGCGCTTTGTTTGATGCTGTAACCGCCGGAGTCAAAGGTGATGCCTTTGCCGACCAGACACGCATAAACCGGCGTTTCTTTATCGCCGGTTGGGTTGTAGTCCAGCGCCAGCAGCACCGGCGGACGTTCAGAACCGCGTCCAACCGTATGCAGTCCCATGTAGTTCTGCTCACGCAGATCTTCACCTTTTGTGATGCGGTAAGAGACGTTATCGCATGCGACAGAGCACAGCAGATCAACCGCACGCTGCGCCAGTTGTTCCGGGCCCAGCTCTTCCGCCGGGGCGTTAATGGTATCGCGCACCCAATCGATAATTTTCAGACGGTTATCCAGCTCTTTACGCTGCGCCTCATCCAAAGCAGCCCACTCAACTTTGCGGCTGCCTTTCGGCCCTTTATAGCCCTGCCAGAATGCCCAACTGCGCTCGGTATCCCAGCCTTCACCGTCCAGTTGAACGTGTTTAATCCCCAGACCGTCAATTTTACGCGCGGCACGCTGGATAAGGCCAAGGTCATCTTTTCCGTTCAGGTGCAGGGTAATGCCATCATTATTGATACTGTATGTTGCCTTTTCACCCCAGCGGGCATCGGCAGGTTGCGTGGAAAGCGTAATTTTCATGGCTTCTGTCATTTTATTTATCCTTATTTTCGCGCATACAGGAAAACGGGCCACCCGTGGGCAGCCCGTTGACTTATTCGGCTTCGTCCAGCCAGACCAGCAAAATGGCCTCAAGGATTTTTTCGTTCGATGCCTGTGGATCATCATCGAACTCTTCCAGGTCACAGATCCATTGGTGCAGATCGGTGAAACGAACGGTCTTGGGATCGAGATCGGGGAACGCGTCGTACAACGCCTCGCCGATTTCGCGGCTATCGGTCCACTTCAGTCCCATACTACCCTCTGTTAATGCTCACGTGCATGATTGATTGTGTAACGTGGGATTTCGACCACTAAATCGTCCTCAGTGACCCGCGCCTGACAGCTCAAACGGCTCTCCGGCTCCAGACCCCAGGCTTTATCCAGCATGTCGTCTTCTTCTTCTGTGCTTTCCGGCAAAGAATCAAAACCTTCACGTACGATGCAGTGACAGGTCGTACAGGCACAGGATTTCTCACAGGCGTGTTCAATCTCGATGCCGTTACGCAGGGCAACGTCGAGAATCGTTTCGCCAGTCTCAGCTTCCAGAACGGCACCATCGGGACAGAGATCCTGATGAGGCAAAATAACAATCTTTGGCATATTAAACCTCGTCCACAGAATGGCCTTTCAGCGCGCTACGGACAGATTTGTCCATGCGGCGAGCGGCGAAATCCTGGGTTTGTTTGTCTACGTTTTTAATGGCTTGTTCGATAGCGTCAACATCGTCGCCCTGTGCAACCTCGCTCAAATGCGCGGCGGCGGCGTCGATAATCTGACGTTCTGCGGCGCTTAACAGCGCGGCATCAGCAGCGAGCGCACCGGACAGGCTTTCCAGTACACGTGCTGCTTCGACTTTTTGTTCTGCCAGCATACGCGCTTTTACATCCTGCTCGGCAAAACTCATCGAATCCTGAATCATAGAGGCGATTTCGCTGTCCGTCAGACCGTAGGACGGTTTGACCTGGATGGAGGATTCAACGCCGGTGGATTTCTCCATGGCGGTCACACTCAACAGGCCATCAGCATCCACCTGGAAGGTCACGCGGATATGCGCCCCACCCGCAGGTAGTGCCGGGATGCCGCGCAGCGCAAAACGTGCCAGTGAACGACAGTCCTGCACCAGTTCACGCTCGCCTTGCATCACGTGAATGGACATCGCGGTTTGGCCATCTTTAAAGGTGGTAAAGTCCTGCGCGCGCGCCACCGGAATCGTGGTGTTACGCGGAATCACTTTCTCCACCAGACCGCCCATGGTTTCCAGTCCCAGGGACAGCGGGATAACGTCCAGCAGCAGCATTTCGCTGTCCGGTTTATTGCCAACCAGAATATCAGCCTGGATTGCCGCGCCGATGGCAACGACTTTATCCGGATCAATCGAGGTCAGCGGCGTACGGCCAAAGAATTCGCCGACGCGTTCACGCACCAGAGGCACGCGCGTTGAACCACCAACCATCACCACTTCCAGAACGTCTTGCGCCTCAACGCCAGCATCTTTCAGTGCGCGGCGGCAAGCCAGCAGCGTGCGCTTAACCAGTGCGGAAATCAGTTCATTAAAGGTTTCACGGGTGATTTCACCCTGCCATCCCGCCACGTTAACTGTGACAGAGTCCGCATCGCTGAGCGCGATTTTAGCGGCAATCGCGGCATCCAACAGTTCACGCTGTACGCGGTTGTCGCTGCGATCGGCAACGCCCGCCTGCTCACGGATGTAGTCGGCCAGCAGATGGTCAAAATCGTCGCCACCGAGTGCGGAATCACCACCGGTCGCCAGCACTTCAAACACGCCACGGCTCAGGCGCAGAATAGAAATATCAAACGTACCGCCGCCAAGGTCATAAACGGCAATGACACCTTCCTGACCTGAATCCAGGCCATAGGCAATCGCGGCAGCGGTCGGTTCATTCAGCAGACGCAGTACATGCAGGCCCGCCAGACGCGCAGCATCTTTCGTGCCCTGACGCTGAGCATCATCAAAGTAGGCCGGAACGGTGATCACCACGCCATCCAGTTCGCCGGACAGCGCTTCGGTTGCCCGCGCGGCTAGCGCTTTCAGAATGTCAGCAGAGACGCGTACTGGATTGAGTAAGCCAGCAGCAGTTTCAATCATCGGCAGACCGTTCTCACTCGCCTGGAACGTATAAGGCAAATGCGGGTAGCGCGCCTGAATATCCGCCAGCGAGCGGCCCATCATGCGTTTTACCGAACTGACGGTATTTGCCGTATCCAGCGCCGCGTTAGCACGCGCATCGTAACCGACTGAGTAGCCCTGCTGCTGATAGTGAACCACTGACGGCAACAGGTGGCGACCGTCGTGGTCGGCCAACGTTTCGGCCTGGCCGCTGCGTACAGTTGCAACCAGGGAGTTGGTGGTGCCTAAATCGATGCCTACCGCCAGACGACGCTGGTGCGGCGCAGCGCTCAGACCAGGCTCACTAATTTGTAATAAGGCCATTTTCGCTTCCGGAAATTAAAAATCGAGCAGTTTTTCTTCGAGTTGTTCTGCACTGCTTCGCAGTTTATCGAGAAAACGCAGCTTACGCACGGTATCTGCCGCCGCGTCCCACGTCTCGCTATCCAGCTGTTCTACCATCAATTGATGGCGAACATTGTACATGTCGCTAACGCGTTGCATAAACGCATCTAAACGTTGACTGTCTTTTGCCTGTTCAATTTCGTCCAGTTCTTCACGCAGCTCCAGCTGTTCCATCAGGAAGGCAGTGTCGCGCACCGTGTGCTGTTCACTTCTGATATCAAAGCCGTGTAAAGACAGTAAGTATTCGGCGCGCATCAAGGGATGACGCAGCGTTTGCCAGGCCTGGTTGATAGTGGCGGACTGCGAAACTGCAGCAAGTTGTTCCGCCTGAGAACCGCTGGCGAATTTATCAGGATGATACTGACGTTGTAGATCCTGAAAACGTAGGCTCAGCGCCTGAGTATCGAGCTGATAACGGGCCGGTAAGCCAAAGAGGGTGAAGTAGTCCATAACATTCTCAGGGCATCGATTCTCTGTTGTTCGATGAGGCAAAACCAGAGAGTCAGGTAAAACAAACCCCACGCGCAGGCGACCACGGTGGGGTTATCAGTAAGCGCGTTACACGTGGAAGCTTTCGCCGCATCCACATTCGTCTTTCACGTTCGGGTTAGTGAACTTAAACCCTTCGTTCAGACCTTCTTTGACGAAGTCTAACTGCGTACCGTCGAGGAATTGCAGGCTCTTTCCGTCGATCACGACTTTTACGCCTTTGTCTTCAAACACGGTATCTTCAGCCGCCGGCTCGTCAACAAATTCCAGTACATAGGCCATACCTGAGCAGCCGGAGGTTCTCACGCCCAGACGCAGACCAAACCCTTTACCGCGGTTTGCCAGGAAGGTATTTACACGCGCTGCTGCACTGTCGCTTAAGGTAATCGACATAATAAAACCTCAACTCTTAATTATTTTGCTTCACGTTTGCTTTTGTAATCCGCAATCGCGGCTTTAATCGCGTCTTCAGCCAGAATAGAACAGTGAATTTTCACTGGTGGCAGTTCAAGTTCGTCTGCGATATCGGTGTTCTTAATCGCCTGTGCTTCGTCCAGCGATTTCCCTTTTACCCATTCGGTAACCAGAGAGCTGGAGGCAATAGCGGAACCGCAGCCGTAAGTCTTGAAACGCGCGTCTTCAATGATACCCTCATTGTTGACTTTGATCTGCAACTTCATCACGTCGCCACAGGCCGGTGCACCCACCATGCCGCTGCCCACGTTCTCGTCGCTGTTGTCAAAAGAGCCCACGTTACGTGGATTCTCGTAATGATCGATAACTTTTTCGCTGTAAGCCATGATGAATTCTCCTTATTGGTGCATTGGTGCCGAATTAGTGATGTGACCATTCAATACTGTTCAGATCCACGCCCTGCTTGAACATTTCCCACAGCGGAGAAAGGTCGCGCAGACGGCCGATGGAGTTACGAACCAGATTGATGGCGTAGTCAATCTCTTCTTCGGTAGTGAAACGACCTAAAGAGAAACGAATTGAGCTATGTGCCAGCTCGTCAGTCATCCCCAGTGCACGCAGCACGTAGGAAGGTTCCAGGCTTGCAGAGGTACATGCAGAACCGGAAGATACCGCCAGATCTTTCAGCGCCATAATCAGCGACTCGCCTTCAACAAAGTTGAAGCTGACGTTGAGAATGTTCGGTGCGCCATGCTCGAGGTCACCATTGAGGTATACCTCTTCCATGTCTTTCACACCGTTCCACAGACGGTTACGCAGACCGCGCAGACGCGCCATCTCGGTTTCCATCTCTTCTTTGGCGATACGGTAAGCTTCACCCATACCGACAATTTGGTGAACAGGCAGCGTACCGGAGCGCATGCCGCGCTCGTGACCGCCGCCGTGCATCTGCGCTTCGATACGGATACGCGGTTTACGACGCACATACAGCGCGCCGATACCTTTCGGGCCATAGATTTTGTGGCCAGAGAAGGACATCAGGTCCACTTTCAGCTGGCTCAGGTCGATAGGCAGTTTACCTACACTCTGGGTTGCATCAACGTGATAGATGATGCCACGCGCGCGGCACATTTCGCCGATCGTCGCAATATCCTGTACCACGCCAATTTCGTTGTTCACGTGCATGATGGACACGAGGATGGTGTCATCACGCATCGCCGCTTCAAGTTCTTTCAGGTCGATAATGCCGTTACGCTGCGGGGCGAGGTAGGTGACTTCGAACCCTTCGCGCTCCAGCTGACGACAGGTGTCCAGCACGGCTTTGTGTTCGGTTTTGCTGGTGATGATGTGCTTGCCTTTTTTCTGATAAAAGTTGGCTGCACCTTTAATCGCCAGGTTATCGGATTCAGTCGCACCGGAAGTAAAGACGATTTCACGCGGGTCAGCGCCCACGAGGTCGGCAATCTGGTTACGGGCGATATCTACCGCCTCTTCAGCCTGCCAGCCGAAACGGTGTGAACGAGACGCTGGGTTACCAAAGTTTCCGTCCAGGGTCAGACACTGCATCATTTTCTCGGCAACACGCGGGTCCACCGGCGTGGTTGCGGAGTAATCGAGATAGATCGGTAATTTCATTGCTCTATAAACTCCGTACATCGCTTCAATGCAAGGAATCAGGCAACCGGCTGGATGTACGACCGAGTTAACGGGATGTCTGACATCCCGGCCTGATTCTGAAATACTTTTTACGCTTCATCTTGCTGGTTGCCTTGATGCAAGCAGAAGATAGTGCGTAATTTTTATTAGGCACGCAGTTTGACGTCGATAGCGTCTTGCGTACGGGTGCTGCGTGGAGCGTCATGCGTGTGCTGGCGACCAGACACATCGAGGACTTCCTGATTATTTACCAGTTCGCCCAACGTAATGTTGTTGAGGAAACCGGTCAGGCGGTCGCTAAGATCGCGCCACAGCGCGTGGGTCAGGCACTTATCGCCGCCCTGACAACCGCCTTTACCCTGGCAACGGGTCGCATCTACAGACTCGTCAACAGCGCTAATAACTTCACCTACTGCGATGCTGCCTGCATCTTTACCCAGCAGATATCCGCCGCCTGGTCCGCGTACGCTGGAAACCAGACCGTTTTTACGCAAACGGGAGAACAACTGCTCCAGATACGACAGGGAAATGCCCTGACGTTCAGAAATATCAGCCAACGGTACCGGGCCCGTTTCGGAGTTGAGCGCAACGTCCAACATTGCGGTCACGGCATAACGCCCTTTTGATGTCAGTCTCATGTCTTACTTAGCCTCAAACTCGCCCCTGCCCGGGGTTTTTTATTGTAAAATGGGGGTATTGCATAGCAGGGGCAAGTCTGACATTCCCGACTAAATCAGTCAACTATTTACTTGACTAATTTAGTCAGGTATTTTGCGTTCCGTGCGGTATTCGTTTGCCGGATGGCGCTTCGCTTATCCGGCCGACAAATCGTGCGGCCTGTAGGCCGGATAAGCGAAGCGCCATCCGGCGTAAAGACAGGTTACTTCCCTTTATTCTGTTGTTCAATCGACGCTAAAATCCCGCGCAGGATATTCAGTTCCTGGCTCTCTGGACGTGCGCGAGTAAACAGACGACGCAGCTTGTTCATCACCTGCCCCGGATGGCCTTCACGGATAAACCCGGTCGACAGCAGTGTCTGTTCCAGATGACCGTAAAAACGCTCTAAATCATCGACCAGTGGATACTGGGTTTCTTCATAGTCAGCTGCTTTACCGCTTTCCTGCGTTGCCAGCCAGGCCATGCGGACTTCATAAGAGATGACCTGAACCGCCATCGCCAGATTGAGCGAACTGTATTCCGGGTTCGCGGCAATAGCGACGTGATAATGGCATTTTTGCAGTTCTTCGTTAGTCAAACCAACGCGTTCACGACCAAAAACCAACGCCACCGGCGTATTTGCCGCTTCAGCAACGCTTTTTAAGCCACACTCACGCGGATCCAGCATCGGCCACGGCAACGTGCGGGAACGCGCGCTGGTTCCGACAACCAGGCTACAACCCGCCAGTGCTTCATCGAGCGTATCGACGATTTGCGCACTGCCAATCACATCACTGGCGCCAGCCGCCAGAGCGATAGCCTGGGAGTCCGGTTTTACTAATGGATTTACCAGCCACAGATTGGTTAAACCCATCGTTTTCATTGCGCGGGCAACAGAGCCCATGTTGCCAGTGTGAGACGTTTCCACCAGCACGATTCGAATATTTTGCAGCATTGTATTTCTTCGGCTAAAGATTATTCGACCATATTATCATAAAACGAAGACATAATCCGAACTCGCTGCTATACTCTGCGCCGTTTTCCCGTTCTTTAACATCCAGTGAGAGAGACCGATGCATCCGATGCTGACCATCGCCGTGCGCGCAGCGCGCAAGGCGGGTAATGTAATTGCCAAACACTACGAAACCCCAGACTCTGTAGAAACCAGCCAGAAAGGCAGCAATGATTTCGTGACTAACGTCGATAAAGCCGCCGAAGCGATTATTATCGAAACGATCCGCAAATCTTACCCACAGCACACCATCATCACCGAAGAAAGCGGTGAACATGTTGGTGAAGATTTGGATGTTCAATGGGTTATCGATCCACTGGATGGCACCACCAACTTCGTAAAACGCCTGCCGCACTTCGCGGTATCTATCGCAGTACGCATCAAAGGCCGTACTGAAGTCGCCGTTGTTTACGATCCAATGCGTAACGAACTGTTCACCGCGACTCGCGGTCAGGGCGCACAGCTGAACGGTTACCGTCTACGCGGCAGCACAGCTCGCGATCTGGATGGCACCATCATCGCCACCGGTTTCCCGTTCAAAGCGAAGCAACACGCTGCTTCTTATATGAAAATCCTCGGCAACATGTTCACCGAATGCGCGGACTTCCGTCGCACCGGTTCTGCTGCGCTGGATCTGGCATACGTTGCCGCTGCACGCGTTGATGGTTATTTTGAAATTGGCCTGCGCCCGTGGGATTTTGCCGCAGGTGAACTGATTGCCCGTGAAGCTGGCGCACTGGTATGCGACTTTACCGGTGGTCATAACTACATGGCGACTGGCAACATTGTTGCTGGTAACCCGCGCGTCGTTAAAGCCATGCTGGCTAACATGCGTGACGAACTGAGCGATGCGCTGAAACGTTAATCTGCTGTGGTGCCGGATGCGACGCTTTCGCGTCTTATCCGGCCTACAATTCATACTATACCGTTCTAACCTAAAACGGTCTTATCCCCCGCCCCACCGGCACCGCACTCATCCACATCACCACCGCAGCGGCAATCAGCACCATGCCTCCGGCTAATGCCAGCGTTGTCCAGCCAATCTGCCGCCACAGTACCGGCGCGTTATTGCCACTGACTTTCACCGCCAGCGAGCGGAAACTGTGCACCAGTAAAGCTAAAGATGTGATCGTCAGTGACGTTCCAGCCGCCATGGCCAACGCCGATGCCATCCCCCAGTTAAACACGCCAACCACTTTGCTAAACAGCAGCACCATGATGGCTCCGGAGCACGGGCGCATGCCCATAGACAGAATTATCATCAGTCGCGCACGCCAGTCATCCCCGTGTTGTATCTGGTCAGGGTCTGGCAAATGTTGATGCCCACAACCACAGCCATCATGATGGATATGCTGCGGTGCAAAAGCGGTAAACGTCGGGCGACGCAGCAACTGGCGCAGCTTTCTCAGCGCACGAGCGCACAGCAGCCCCCCCAACACCCCCACCAACGCATAACTTCCTTTCTCCAGCCAGAAACTGCTCATATGCAATTGCCGGGCCGGTAGCTGCAGTACCGTAAGCACCACTATCACCAGCCCAATTGCGACCAGTCCCTGTAACAACGAAGACGCCAGCGTCAGCCCGATACTCGACTTCAACTTCGACGGATGGGTCGCAAGCCAGGTGGTAATAACAATTTTCCCGTGTCCCGGCCCCAGCGCGTGTAGTACCCCATACAGGAAACTAAACAGCAGCAGCGATCCCCCGGCCCGGGTCGGATTAGCAGCAACCGCTTTGAGCAACCCACTCATCTGCTGATTAACATCCCGCTGCCAGACAATACTTTTCACCATGACCTGCGGCCAGATCTGCCATAGCCACAGTATGCCGCCCGTCGCCAGCAGCAAAAACAGCGCCAGCGGCCATAGGCTAAGCCAACGACGTCTGACCGTGTGTGGTCGATAAATTACTGACATTGCAACGTCACCGTTTGTGCAAACTGTTTACCTAATTCCATATCCTCCGGCGGTGCATCTTCTTTATCCAGCGACTGTGCAAAACTCAGCGTTTGTTCATTCGGTGTCGGCGTATGCACGGAAATCCGGCATTGCTGGCGTAGGGGCTGTGCCAGAGAGGCATCACTGTCTTTGTCATAGCTCATATCGACGTAGTAGGTCGGATCGAACGTTGAAATACTATATTTTTGTCCGTTCAACGGGTGCGGCTCTGCCAACGGCAGCACAAATGTCAGCACCGCCTGATGATCCTCACGTTCCATACCATATTCCGTCGGCCGATTTTTAAACTTTACCTTTTGTCCCGCATGCCACACTTCAGTGAAATAGTGCTGCCCAAGGACGTTGGCCATCACTTCTGCCGCCAGTTTTTTCCAGATCTCATCACCCGGTTTGGCATTCCCCGCATCATAAAGCAGATCAGCCGAGGTGATTTCATCCATCGTCCAGCGCATTTTCAGCGCTACAAACTGGTTATTTTCACTCACTATCTCAGTTTTCAGGTGGATAAAACTGTGGGGATGCGCACCGACATTAAAAGACAGGATAGCCAGGATCAACGTGACAATGATGCGTTGAACGCGTTGCATGAGTTCTCCACGGTAACAATACAGGCCGCCACAATGATGACGTCCTGGGCGAAAAGAGTGGTGAGCATATCATCGAACGGAAAAATGTTGAGCACCCTTTTCCGGTATCGATTCAGTTCTCAATTTCGACATTTTATTATTTTCCCGTCACCGTAAAAACGACGATTCATGGCTTCAATTTACGTTAAATGATGCATAGATGTTAATTATAAGTTTCATATTAATGAATTATTAACAAATATAGCGTCAGATAAAATCCAAACCTCATCAAATTTAACCAAAAATTAACTTAAAATTCTCCAATAATTAACAAAAATGGGCATAGATCACATTCATCAAACTTATGATTCATTCCCTCTTCCATTCGTTGTTAACTTCACGCCGTAACATGCCCTGCCCCCTACTAAAGGTACAACTATGAAATTCAAACTCGCATTACTCAGTGCAACCCTGGTTTCTGCATGCATGTTGTCCGGCACGTCGTTTGCGGCGGAAAAATATGAAATTGCTGTGGTTGCCAAAGTCACCGGTATTCCGTGGTTTAACCGAATGGAAACCGGCGTGAATGAAGCAGCAAAAAAACTCGATGTAAATGCTTACCAGACCGGCCCGTCAACACCGGATCCGGCTCAGCAGGTAAAAGTCATTGAGGATCTGATCGCTAAAAACGTGAATGCGATCATCGTGGTTCCTAACGATGCCAAAGTCCTCGAACCTGTACTGAAAAAAGCACGCGATAAAGGCATCGTGGTCCTGACGCACGAATCTCCGGACGAGCACATCGGCCAGTGGGATATCGAAACGATTGATAGTGAAAAATACGCGCAGGCCAACGTCGATGAACTGGCGAAAAATATGGGCGGCAAAGGGGGATATGCTATCTATGTAGGTTCGCTGACCGTGCCGTTGCATAACGCATGGGCGGATTATGCAATTAAGTACCAGAAAGAAAAATATCCGGAGATGTTCGAAGTCACCTCCCGTTTACCCGTCGCGGAAAGCATCGATAAGTCCTATGCCACCACGCTGGATCTGATGAAAACTTACCCGCAGATGAAAGGCATTATCGGTTTCGGCTCACTGGGTCCTATCGGTGCAGGCCAGGCCGTTCAGAAAAAACGCGCCAAGGATAAAATCGCCGTCGTCGGTATCGCAATGCCGGCACAAGCAGCGCCTTACCTGATGCGTGGCGACATCAAAAAAGCGCTGCTGTGGGATCCGAAAGACGCGGGCTACGCGCTGGTAACGGTTGCCGATCAGCTGCTGCAGGGCAAAGAAGTCAACGCCGATTTGAGTATCGATGGTTTAGGGAAAGCCGATATCGACACGGAGAAGAAAGTGATCCGCTTTAACAAGATCCTCGAAGTCACCAAAGACAACGCACAATCACTCGGTTTCTAAGGCCTTAGCCAACACCAGGGAACCTTAACGCCGACCGTCTGGTCGGCGCTATCTACCAAACTAACACTCAGCGTCCCCCCCCGGACGCTCGCAGGGGTATTGTCCATGACAGACACCACCGCATTTATCACTCTTGAGAATATCAGCAAACAATTCCCGGGCGTGCTGGCGCTGGATAAGGTGAATTTGACGCTGAAAAAAGGCGAAGTTCACTGTCTGGCGGGTCAAAATGGCTGTGGTAAAAGCACCATTATTAAAGTGATCTCCGGGGTCTATAGCCCTGAAAAAGGCGCACAAATTTTACTCGACGGTAAATTGTTCCATCACCTGACGCCGCAACTCTCTTCCCACTATGGTATTCAGGTTATTTATCAGGATTTGTCGTTGTTTCCCAATTTTAGCGTCGCGGAAAACATCGCGGTCAACCGCTACCTGCCCGGCGGCGATATCTGGGTACGACGTGGTGCCATGAAGCAGCAGGCGCTCGCAGCCATGAAGCGCATCGGCGTGAACATCGATCCCGATAAAAAAGTTGAAAAACTCTCGATTGCCGACCGACAACTGGTTGCTATTTGCCGGGCAATCGCCGCCGATGCCCGACTGGTCATTATGGATGAACCCACCGCCTCTCTGACCCGCCAGGAAGTTAACGGTCTGCTGCGAGTGGTCAACGAACTGAAGGCTGCCGGAATTTGCGTGGTGTTTGTCAGCCATCGTCTGGATGAGGTGATGGAAGTGGCGGACCGAATTAGCGTGATGCGCGACGGTAAACTGGTGGGGACATTCCCGGCCAGCGAACTCGACAGCCACGAACTGGCCTTCCTGATGACCGGACAACGCTTCCACTACAGCCCACTGCCACAAAGGCCAGCCATTGAGCAGGAACCGCTGCTGGAGCTGCGCAATCTCAGCCGTCGGGGTAAATACCAGAACATTAATCTGTCGCTGCACGGCGGCGAGATAGTTTCCATTGTGGGTCTGCTGGGTGCCGGACGTACCGAACTCTGTCTGAGCCTGTTCGGCATGACGCATCCTGAAAGCGGTGAAATCCGCATTAACGGCCAACCAGTCCGGCTTAACAATAACCATGATGCGATTAAGCACGGAATCGGCTACGTCTCTGAAGATCGCCTGACGCAGGGGCTTATCATGGAGCAGTCGATCTATGACAACACCATCGTCACGGTATTTGACCAACTGCACACCCGCAGCGGCTTGCTCGATCATCGCAAAGCGCAAAAGCTGGTCGCTGACCTGATCCGCGAGCTGAACATTAAGGTCTCCGATCCACATCTGCCGGTTAAAACACTTTCTGGTGGGAATGCCCAACGTATCGCCATTGCTAAATGGGTGGCGACCAATCCGCGCATCCTGATCCTCGACTCGCCTACCGTTGGCGTGGACATTGCCAACAAAGAAGGCATTTATCAGATAGCCCGCGACCTGGCGGAACAGGGGATGGCGGTACTGATGATTTGCGATGAAATTCCGGAAGCGTATTACAACAGCCATCGCGTGTTGGTGATGCGCCGCGGCAAGCTGGTAGCGGAATTTAACCCCCATCACTGTCGTGAAGAGGAGATTGCTGAAGTGGTCGAGGTCATCAATGAATAGTCTGCGTTTCTCCCGTTTAATCGGGCAACATGAGTTCTGGCTGGGGCTTCTGGTCGTGGCGCTTGCCGTCGGGCTGAGCATCAGCACCGATGAGTTTTTGTCGCTGGGGAACCTGACGGATGTGGCCACCAGCTACGCGATTCTTGGCATCCTTGCCTGCGGTCTGTTTGTGGTACTGATTTCCGGCGGAATCGACATCTCCTTCCCGGCGATGACCGCCATTGCCCAATACGCGATGGCCAGTTGGGTGATCGGCCACGGCGGCAACTTCGCACTGGCGCTGGCGATTGCGGTTGCAGTGGGTCTGCTGCTCGGACTCATCAACGGTTTCCTGGTCTACTGGCTGCGCGTTCCGGCGATCATCATTACTATCGCCACATTGAACGTTTATTACGGCCTGCTGGTTTACACCACTAAAGGCACCTGGCTGTATGGCTTCCCCGACTGGTTTATGAACGGCATTAACTGGTTCTCGTTCACCGCAGCGGACGGTTACGACTACGGTTTGACCCTGCCCTTGCTGTGTCTGGCTGCGGTGATCATCTTTACCGCCGTACTGATGAACTATACCCGTCTTGGCCGTCAGGTTTACGCCATGGGCGGCAACCGTGATGCGGCCTCGCGTCTGGGACTGAACCTGCTGAAACTGCATTTCTACGTCTATGGCTACATGGGCATTCTGGCGGGCGTTGCCGCCGTGGTGCAGGCACAAATCACTCAGTCTGTGGCCCCCAATTCACTGCTTGGTTTTGAGTTGACGGTGCTGGCGGCGGTGGTGCTCGGCGGAACCAGTATGAGCGGCGGACGCGGTACGTTGACCGGAACCCTGCTCGGCGTGGTCCTGCTGGCCTTCTTACAAAACGGCCTGACGCTGCTCAGCGTCTCCTCTTACTGGCATACCGTGTTCAGCGGCGCCATTATCCTGGTCAGCATCAGCGCCACGGCCTGGAACGAAAAACGCAAACTGGCAAGGGAGCTTTGAGATGAAAACAATCGCCAGATTTTTACCCGGTGATGCCATCATTCGCCTGCAATGCGTCATTATTGTGGTCGTCGCACTGGTCTTCTCGGCCCTGCTCGGCAGCCGTTTTTTCAGCGTCGCTAACTTCCAGTCCATCGGTTCGCAGTTACCGATCCTCGGCATGCTGGCCCTGGGGATGGGCATGACCATGCTGACCGGCGGCATTAACCTGTCGATTATTGCCGGGGCGAACGCCTGCTCGCTGGTGATGGCGGCGATTATCGTCACCCATCCGGATAACCCGCTGTTTCTGGTGCTGGCACTGCTGGCAGGCGCTGCCGTCGCGGTTGCCATTGGTACCCTGAACGGTGCGCTGATCGCCTGGGTCGGTGTATCCCCCATTCTCGCCACGCTCGGCACCATGACGCTTATCTCCGGGCTGAATATTCTGCTGTCTAACGGGACGGTAATCTCCGGCTTCCCGACGGCGATTCAATATCTTGGCAACGCAACCATTGCCGGGATTCCGGTGGCGCTGCTGCTCTTTTTCCTCGTGGCGATCCTGCTGTGGGTACTGCTCGAACACACTACATTAGGGCGCAGCCTGTATCTCGTCGGCTCCAATGAACAGGCAACCCGCTACAGCGGCGTGAATACCCTACGAGTACAAATTTCCGTGTACGTCATTTCGGCACTGCTCGGCTGGGTCGCCGCCATTCTGATGATGGCGAAATTCAACTCGGCGAAAGCCGGATACGGCGAATCCTACCTGCTGGTCACCATCCTTGCTTCCGTACTCGGCGGCATCAACCCGGATGGCGGCTTCGGGCGCATTATCGGCCTGGTGCTGGCACTTATCGTGCTGCAAATGCTGGAAAGCGGTCTTAACTTGCTGGGGGTCAGTAGCTATCTGACGATGGCGCTGTGGGGCGCGGTGCTGATCCTCTTTATCGCATTACAGAATCGTAAAGCCTGATTTCAGGAGAAAAAATTATGGCAAGTTACTTTATTGGTGTGGATGTCGGAACCGGAAGCGCCAGAGCAGGCGTATTTGATCTTAACGGCAGGATGGTCGGTCAGGCCAGTCGGGCCATCGAGATTTACCGCCCGCAGGCCGATTTTGTTGAGCAGTCCTCCGATAATATCTGGCAGGCAGTGTGTAACGCGGTTCGCGATGCCATCAACCAATCAGATATCAACCCGATTCAGGTTAAAGGGTTAGGCTTTGATGCAACCTGTTCTTTGGTGGTGCTGGATAAAGAGGGTAACCCCCTGACCATCAGTCCCTCCGGACGTAGCGAACAGAATATTATTGTGTGGATGGACCACCGCGCCATTACCCAGGCCGACCGCATCAACGCCCTTCATCATCGGGTACTGGACTACGTCGGCGGCATTATTTCTCCGGAAATGCAGACGCCAAAACTGCTGTGGCTGAAACAGCATATGCCCAATACCTGGGCCAATGCGGGTTACTACTTTGATTTGCCAGACTTCCTCACCTGGCGTGCGACCGGAGACGACACGCGTTCGCTGTGTTCAACGGTCTGCAAATGGACCTATATGGGCCATGAAGACAAATGGGATGCCAGCTACTTCCGCCAGATCGGACTGGAAGATTTACTGGAGCACGATGCGGCCAAAATTGGTCGCTACGTAAAAACCATGGGTGAACCGCTCGGTCATGGGCTGTCAGCACGCGCCGCCAGCGAAATGGGGCTGATTCCGGGGACGGCAGTCAGCGTATCGATCATCGATGCGCACGCTGGCACCCTCGGCACACTCGGCGCCTGCGGCGTTTCCGGCGAAGTGGCGGATTTTGACCGTCGTGTCGCACTGATTGGCGGTACCTCCACGGGCCATATGGCCATTTCCAAAGAGCCGCGTTTTATCAGCGGCATCTGGGGTCCATACTACTCTGCCGTTCTGCCGGGGTATTGGCTAAATGAAGGCGGGCAATCAGCGACCGGGGCGTTAATCGACCACGTCATTCAGTCGCATCCGTGCTATGAAACACTACTGGCGCAGGCGAAGTCCCAGGGACAAACCATTTACGAAGTGCTGAACGCACTGCTGCGTAAAATGGCCGGTGAGCCGGAAGATATCGCGTTCCTGACCCGCGACATGCATATCCTGCCCTATTTCCACGGCAACCGCTCACCGCGCGCTAACCCAACGCTCACAGGGGCAATCACCGGGCTGAAGCTATCCCGCACGGCGGAAGATATGGCGTTGCAGTATCTGGCGACTATCCAGGCCATTGCCCTGGGGACACGTCATATTATCGAAACGATGAATCAAAGTGGTTACACCATCGATACCATTATGGCCAGCGGCGGCGGTACAAAGAACCCGATCTTCGTTCAGGAACATGCCAACGCCACGGGTTGCGCAATGTTACTGCCAGAAGAGAGCGAAGCCATGCTGCTGGGTGGCGCGATGATGGGCACCATCGCGGCAGGTGTTTTTGACACCCTACCGGAAGCGATGTCGGCGATGAGTCGTATTGGTAAGACGGTCACCCCACAAACTAACCGTATTAAGCAGTACTACGATCGCAAATACCGGGTATTCCACGAGATGTATCAGGACCACATGAAATACCGCGAGCTGATGCAGGAGGGCGCATGAGTAACTCCTGGTCTCAGGCCACCAGCGTATTTCAGCTCTATAGCGATGCCCTGGCGAGTCTGGGGCAGCATCTGACTGAACCTGTCTGGCAGTCGTTGATGGCGGAGCTACGCGGTTGCCGGGGGAAAATCGTCGTCACTGGCGTGGGCACCTCCGGCATTGCCGCGCGTAAAGTGGCGCATATGCTTGCCTGCGTGGAACGTCCAGCGATTTACCTCAATGCCACCGACGCCGCACATGGCGATCTGGGGTTTTTACGCGCCGATGATCTGGTCATCATGCTGTCACGCGGGGGCAATTCCGATGAACTCACTCGGCTGCTACCCGGTCTGGCAGCGAGAAATGTGCCTATCCTGAGCATCACTGAAAACGCCGCTTCAGCCATTGCTAAAGCATCGAGACTGGTGATTTCCACCGGCGTACAGCGCGAAGCCGATCCGCTAAACATGCTGGCGACCACGTCAATAATGCTGGTACTGGCAATCTTTGACGCCGCCTGCGCCTGCCTGATGAGCGAAAGCGGCTACTCAAAAGAGACGCTGTTATCTGTGCATCCAGGCGGTGATGTGGGATTAACGCTGAGCCGTGGTAAGTAACGCCAGACAGCCGTACCGGAGGTAATGAATCTGTTGCCTCCGGTATATTGCTACGTTCACCTTATGTTATTCACTTCTCTGCAACGATACTGCCTGTGAACGGAACCCTTAGCAGGAATCACATGTTCTCCATCATGTTTAACATGACATGCAGTACATCTCTGGCATATCTAAACAAAAGATAAAACAGTGAAAAAGCGGATTAACGCGCTGCGTTCAACTACCGCTATCTGTTCCGCACGTTAAAAATTCTGTGACGCCCCCCAGCATTCCTGGCGGAAAGCATTCCATTCTCCATTTCAATAAGCAAACTTTAGCTATTCTTATCAAACATACTTACGGGAGATCCTACAGATGATGTCAACGCTTGCCCCGCCATCTGTACTATCCGCTCCCCAGCGCCGTTGTCAGGTGCTTCTGACGCTTTTCCTGCCAGGGCAAGTTGCCACTGCGCAGACTTTCAGCACGCTGAACGGGGTCGATGATGCCACGGTTCGGGAAGATATTATCGGTGCCGGACTCGAAATCCAGCGCTATCACCGACTCGCCATTACCACCGCTCAGAATGGACATTATGCAATAGAAGGAACCCCGCTCAATCAGCGTCTGTGCCTGTTACAGTGGCTGCGCCGTGGCCTGCGGATTTGTCCAACATTTATTGCCCAGCAGTTTACCCCGGCGTTAAAAATGGAACTTAAGCAACGTGGTATTGCGCGAACGCTGTATGACGACACCAATCTGCATGCGCTGATCAACCTGTGTTCCCGACGCTTGCAGAAGCCGTTTGAGTGCCGTGATATCCAGTTCCTGAGGCTTTATTTACAGTACTGCCTGCTACAGCATCACGCAGGGATCACCCCGGAGTTTAATCCTCTGCAACAACGCTGGGCGCAAGCTTGTGCCGAATACCCACTCGCTGAGGAAATAGGCCGCCACTGGCAACGGCACGTTATGCAGAGTGCGCCGCTGGGGGAATCGCTGTTTATGGCGCTGCTGTTTTCGATGATCCGCATCCCCGACCCGATTCGTGATAACCACCAACAGGATCGTCGTCTGCGCCTTGAGATTGCCCGGTTGGTGCTGCGTTTTCGTGAATATGGCAACGTCCGCTTCAGCAATGAACAGGGGCTAAATGACCAACTGTATGTACATCTGGCTCAAGCACTGAACCGCAGTCTGTTCGCCATTGGTATTGATAACACCCTGCCGGAAGAGTTCAGTAGGCTGTATCCCCGGTTAGTACGCACCACGCGTGAAGCGTTACACGGATTCGAAGAGGAATACGATGTGCGTTTTTCCGAGGAAGAGACTGGGCTGGTGGCGGTCATTTTCGGTGCCTGGCTGATGCAGGAAAAGGATTTACACGAGAAGCAGATAATCCTGCTGACCGGCAATAACGAACAACGTGAGGCACATATAGAGCAACAACTGCGCGAACTGACGCTGCTGCCGCTCAATGTAAAGCATATGCCAATGCAGGACTTTCAAAAAGAAGGTTCACCGCGTGGTGTGGCGCTGATTATTACACCGTACACCACGCCGCTACCGCTGTTTTCACCACCGTTGATTCATGCGGACCTGGCGCTTACGCAACATCAGCAGCAACAGATCCGCAAAATCCTCGAATCATGATGCCGCTGGTTGCGCCACCACTTTTGGTCGCAAGACAATCGCAGGAAGCGCCACCAGCGCCATCACCCAGAATACGCCACTGCCCAGATTTTGATACAGGTAGCCGGCGAACACGGTCATGATGGCGATACTCCCCCCCATCGCCACCGCGGAATAAACCGCCTGCAAACGAATGACTTCGCTGCCCTGCCGCGTCGCGATATAGCGCATCGCCGCCAGGTGACAGACGGTAAAGGTTCCGCAATGCAGGATCTGCACCACAATCAGCCACGGCAGTTCGGTACTCCAGCCCATCAATCCCCAACGCACCACGCCGCAAACGGCAGAGAGCAGCAGCAGATCGCGAGCGCTAAAGCGGCGGAATAGCTTGTGGCTGAGCGCAAAAATAATCACTTCCGCCACCACGCCGAGCGACCATAAGTACCCTACCGCCGAGGCAGAATATCCAGCCGACTGCCAGTAGAGGGCGCTAAAACCGTAATAGGCCGCATGAGCCCCTTGCAGCAGGCTTACGCAGGCGAGAAAACGCCAGCTTTGGGCTATCAACGTGCGCCAGGCCGGCCATCCCGCACTCTCCTGCTGACGGTTTTCCCCCGCAGGCTGAACGCTCGGGCGGATCATCATCCCCAGCAGCATCGACGCGACCCCAAGCGACAACAGTACAAGGATCATCCGGTAATCAAACAGGCTCACCAGTTTACCGGTTAGCGCGGAGCCGATGACAAATGCCACGGACCCCCACAGGCGCACCCGACCATAATCCATGGTTATTTGTTTTTGCCAGGTGTTGGCCAACGCGTCGGTCAGCGGCACCAGCGGTGAGAAAAACAGGTTAAAACCGACCATCACCACCATCAGCCACGCCACGTTAGTGCCCGCCCAGAAAGCCAGCGCAAAGACCAGCGTCAGGAGCGCCAGGATACGCAAAGCAGAGATCAGGTGAGAGGGATCGCTCACGCGCGGCGCAATCAGCAAACTCCCCAGAAAACGAGCAATCAGCCCAGCGCCCAGCAGCACACCAATGGTTTCCGGCGTTAGCCCCAACCCTTCGAGCCAGACGCTCCAGAAAGGCAGAAAAATACCGTAGCTAAAGAAATAGGTGAAATAACTGAGCGCCAGCCAGCGCGTGGAATGCAGAGCCATGAATCCCTCCCGTTTGGAGGCGATAGTCTGGCGACAAACGCAGGCTGGCGCAAGAGAGCATTAACAGACAAATAACATGATTTTCGCCCTATTCGATACAAATTTGCAGCGAAAAATGGCAACGTTCCCCCTGAGCCAGAACCTGCAATCCCGGCTGTCCCTGCATGTGGTGGGCTTTTACCGGATGCGTCTGCGGCTCAAGACACAAGAACGACTCACCCGACATTCTGAACAGAATCAACCATGGAGTTTGCGCTAAAATCGTGACCTTTATCACATCGCATTGAATGACGGCCCGCCCACTCCAGCCCGAATAGCCAACGTTGAGCCGCTGATGGGGATTGGCTATCTGTATGTGGAATCACAACTGAGCGAACAGTAACGATTACTCCGTCAGACTCACCTCTAAACGTTCCTGTACCGTGGCGATAAAATCAGCAAGCGCGGGTTTTATCGTCCCCTTTTTCCACGCCATCAGCAGTGAAATGGTCGGGATATCGCCGACAATTGGCCGGAAAACCACCTGACCGGTATTAAAATTATTCATATAACCGGGTATCAAAGTTACCCCCAGTCCCATACCGACCAGGTTCATGGTCACCAGAATATTGGTAGCCATCTGTACAATATTGGGCTGGCTTTTTTGCTGCTGGAACCAGTTTTTGACAATCATCGCTAACGCACCGGAATAAGCAGGATCGGTGCTGACAAAATTTACACCGTTCAGTTGCTGTGCCGATATTGCCTTTTCACTGGCTAACGGATGGTTAGCCGGTAGCACCACCACCAGCGGCTCATGGAAAAGTTCCAGATAGTCCAGTTCCGGGCTGTAAACCGGATGGCGCATTAAGCCCACATCCAGCTCCCCACGCAGGATCTTCTCTTCCTGTTCCGTAGTTATCAGACTCACCAATTCAATGTGTGTATCCGGTTGTTTTAAACGAAACAAAGGCAGCACCTTAGGCAGCAGATTTACCTCTGCTGAAGGAACAAAACCAATTGTAAAATGCTTATCTTCCTGCACCGTTTTACGGGCGCGAATTTTCGCGCTCTCCGCCTGTTCGAGGATAGCCAGCGCATCCTGTAAAAAGCACTCTCCCGCCGCTGTCAGAGCCACTTTTCGCTTATCGCGTACCAGTAACGGAACACCCACACAGGCCTCCAGATCGCGGATCTGGCTGCTCAACGACGGCTGAGAGGTATGCAGCTTTTCTGCCGCACGGGTGAAATTCAGCGCCTGAGCCACCGCGACAAAATAGCGTAAGTGCCTCAGTTCCATGCCCTTCTCCTTGTTATCGAAAAAATGTCTCAACTGGTAGAAATTTACTATTTCACAGATTGATAACTAACCAGCAACATCCTTATGGCACAAAAAAAGAAGGTCAATACATCTTAGCTTTCAGGATTAAAAAATATGACCACACCCTCAAATTTAGACATCTACCAACTGATTGATACCCAAAACGGTCGCGTAACGCCACGGATTTATACCGACCCTGAAATTTACCAACTGGAGCTGGAACGGATCTTCGGACGCTGCTGGTTATTCCTCGCGCACGAAAGCCAAATTCCAAAACCGGGTGACTTTTTTAACACCTACATGGGCGAGGATGCGGTCGTGGTGGTGCGTCAGAAAGACGGCAGCATCAAAGCCTTTCTCAACCAATGCCGCCACCGCGCAATGCGGGTCAGTTACGCCGACTGCGGTAACACCCGTGCCTTTACCTGCCCATATCACGGCTGGTCATACGGTATTAACGGCGAGCTCATCGATGTCCCGCTGGAGCCACGCGCTTACCCACAAGGGTTGTGCAAATCTCACTGGGGCCTGAACGAAGTACCCGGCGTTGAGAGCTACAAGGGGCTGATCTTCGGCAACTGGGACACCAGTGCACCTGCGCTACGCGATTATCTCGGCGACATCGCCTGGTATCTGGACGGCGTGCTTGATCGTCGCGAAGGCGGCACTGAAATCGTCGGTGGTGTACAAAAGTGGACTATTGACTGTAACTGGAAATTCCCCGCCGAGCAGTTTGCCAGCGATCAATATCACGCCCTGTTTAGCCATGCATCTGCCGTCCAGGTACTGGGCGCGAAAGATGACGGCAGTGATAAACGCCTGGGGGACGGACAAACCGCCCGTCCGGTGTGGGAAACCGCCAAAGATGCGCTGCAATTCGGTCAGGACGGTCACGGCAGCGGATTTTTCTTTACCGAGAAACCCGATGCCAACGTCTGGGTCGACGGTGAAGTCTCCAGCTATTACCGCGATACCTATGCAGAGGCCGAACAGCGGCTGGGCAAAGTTCGCGCTCTGCGACTGGCGGGCCATAACAATATCTTCCCAACGCTGTCATGGCTAAACGGTACTGCCACGCTGCGTGTCTGGCATCCACGTGGACCCGATCAGGTAGAAGTGTGGGCATTTTGTATTACCGATAAGGCCGCGTCAGATGACGTCAAAGCGGCATTTGAAAACAGCGCTACCCGTGCCTTCGGCCCGGCTGGGTTCCTTGAGCAGGATGATTCAGAAAACTGGTGTGAAATTCAAAAGCTGCTGAAAGGCCACCGGGCGCGCAATACCAAACTGTGTCTGGAGATGGGATTGGGCCAGGAAAAACGCCGTGAAGACGGTATTCCGGGGATCACCAACTACATCTTCTCAGAAACCGCCGCGCGCGGCATGTACCAGCGTTGGGCCGATCTGCTCAGTAGCGAAAGCTGGCAGGAAGTGCATGAGAAAACCGCCGCTTACCAGCAGGAGGTGATGAAATGAGTACCTTAGTCTCCCTGGAGCTTCATCATCGCATTGCGCAGTTTCTCTACCATGAGGCCAGCCTGCTGGATGACTGGAAGTTTCGCGACTGGCTGGCACAACTGGACGACGACATTCGCTACACCATGCGTACCACAGTCAATGCCCAGACCCGCGATCGTCGCAAAGGCGTGCAGCCGCCGACGACGTGGATTTTCAATGACAACAAAGATCAGCTTGAGCGCCGGATCGCCCGCCTCGAAACCGGTATGGCCTGGGCGGAAGAGCCGCCATCGCGCACTCGTCATCTGATCAGCAACCTGCAGATCAGCGAAACGGGCCAACCCGACGTGTTCGCGGTGCGCCTTAACTACCTGCTGTACCGCGCGCAAAAAGAGCGAGATGAAACCTTTTACGTTGGCATGCGCGTAGACAAAGTCCGTCGTCTGCCGGGTGATGAGTGGCGTTTACTGGAGCGTGAGATCGTGCTGGATCAGGCGGTGATCACCTCCCATAACCTGAGTGTCCTGTTCTGATGAGCCGTATTTATGCCTGCCCCGTAGGGGATTTGCCGGAGGGTGAAGCTCTCCGGCTCGACACGTCGCCCGTCATCGCGCTGTTTAACGTCGGCGGCGAGTTTTATGCCATTAACGATCGCTGCAGCCACGGCAATGCCTCGATGTCGGAAGGTTATCTGGAAGACGATGCCACCGTGGAATGCCCGCTGCATGCGGCCAGTTTTTGTCTGAAAACCGGCAAAGCGCTATGCCTGCCCGCCACCGATCCGCTGACTACCTATGCCGTGTATGTGGAAGGTAGTGATGTGTTTGTTGATATTCCCGGAGGGGCCTGATGAGCGATTTACGCGACAACATCATCTTTATTACTGGCGGTGGTTCTGGCCTCGGTCTGGCTCTGGTCGAACGCTTTATCGAAGAAGGTGCAAAAGTTGCCACGCTGGAACTGTCGACAGCCAAGGTCGCCAGCTTGCGCCAGCGCTTTGGCGAACACGTGCTGGCGGTAGAAGGGAATGTCACCTGTTATGCCGACTATCAGCGGGCGGTGGATCAGATCCTCACGACGTTCGGCAAGCTGGACTGCTTTATCGGTAATGCCGGGATTTGGGATCATAATGCTTCGCTGATCAGTACCTCCGCCGAGGCGCTGGAAAGCGGCTTTCATGAGTTGTTCAACGTTAACGTGCTGGGCTATCTGCTGGGTGCGAAAGCCTGTGCCGCTGCGCTTATTGCCAGCGAAGGCAGTATCATTTTTACCCTTTCCAATGCCGCATGGTATCCCGGCGGCGGCGGCCCGTTGTATACCGCAAGCAAGCACGCCGCAACTGGACTCATTCGTCAGTTAGCCTACGAATTAGCACCGAAAGTTCGTGTCAACGGCGTAGGGCCGTGCGGTATGGCAACCGACCTACGCGGGCCGCAGGCGTTGGGTCAGAACGATACATCAATTATGCAATCACTGACGCCGGAAAAAATCGCCGCTATCCTGCCGCTGCAGTTTTTCCCTGATCCGGCAGATTTTACCGGTCCATACGTGATGCTGGCATCAAAGCGCAACAACCGTACGTTGAGCGGCGTGATGATCAATGCCGATGCTGGCCTGGGTATTCGCGGTATTCGCCACGTTGCCGCCGGACTGGATCTCTGAGGAGGCGTTATGCACAACAAAATTATTGCTATCGTCGGCGGTGGACAGGCCGCAGCGATGGCAGCGGTAGCACTGCGCCAGCAAGGGTTTGACGGCGAGATACATCTGTTCTCCAATGAGCCGCATCTGCCGTACGAACGCCCTCCATTGTCCAAAGCCATGCTACTGGACGACACCCCGCAGCTACAGCCGGTACTCAACGCGGCCTGGTGGCAGGAAAATAATGTTCATCTGCATCTGAACGTGACTATCCAGACGCTCGGTCGCCAGACACATCAGCTCGAGCTGGCTGACGGCCAGGTTTATCCGTGGGATCAGCTGCTGATTGCCACGGGAGCGGCTGCTCGCCCTCTTCCACTGCTGGATAAACTGGGCGATCGCTGCTTTACCCTGCGCCACGCGGACGACGCGACTCGTCTGCGAGATGCATTACTCCCCGGTAAATCGATTGTGATTATCGGGGCGGGCACCATTGGTCTGGAACTGGCGGCCAGTGCGACCCAGCGCGGTTGCCGGGTAACGGTAGTGGAGCAGGCTCCAACGGTGATGGGCCGCAATGCGCCTGCCCCGGTGCGTGACTATCTGCTAGCACGCCACCAACAGGCGGGTGTGCAGGTACGGCTCAACAGCACTATCGAGCACGTCGAAAGCGGAGAGTTATTTACCCTGGCGCTGCAAAATGGTGAAAGCGTCACTGCCGATGCGGTGATCTACGGCATTGGCATCGTGGCGAATGACGCACTGGCCCGCGATGCAGGCCTGGAGACGGCTAACGGCGTTATCGTTGATACCGCTTGTACCACCTCCGATCCGGCGATTTTTGCTGCCGGCGACGTGGCGCTGACGCATCAGCCCGACGGTTCGCTGGCGCGTGTCGAAAGCTGGGAAAATGCCAATATCCAGGCACAAATTGCCGCTGCCGCAATGCTCAATTTGCCGTTGCCGGAGAAGACGCCCGGCTGGTTCTGGACTGACCAATACCAGGATAACGTGCAGTTTATTGGCGAAATGCAGGGAGATAGCTGGCTTGTACGCGGCGATACTGATGCGCAGAAAGCGATATGGTTTAACCTGCAGGATGGTGTAATTGTCGGCGCAGTAACGTTGAATCAGGGCCGAGAAATACGTTTATTGCGGAAATGGATTCAGGGCAGGAAAAAGCCGCCAATGGCGGCTTTAGTCGATGAAGCAATCGTGCTTAAGTCGATATAACGGCTGGAGGATGCTGCGTTTATCCGGCCTACAAATCACTCGTATGTAGGCCGGATAAGGTGTTTACACCGCCATCCGGCAATCCGTATTACTTACGCGTAAACCGGGAAGCGTGCACAGATATCCAGCACTTTACCTTTCACACGCTCAATAACAGCTTCGTCATTGATGTTGTCCAGAACGTCACACATCCAGCCAGCCAGTTCTTTCACTTCTGCTTCTTTAAAGCCACGACGAGTCACAGCCGGAGAACCAATGCGGATACCAGAAGTCACAAACGGGCTCTTCGGATCGTTCGGCACGCTGTTTTTGTTAACGGTGATGTTAGCACGGCCCAACGCGGCGTCAGCTTCTTTACCAGTCAGGTTTTTATCAACCAGATCCAGCAGGAACAGGTGGTTTTCAGTACCGCCAGAAACCACTTTGTAACCACGGTTCAGGAACACTTCCACCATCGCTTTGGCGTTTTTAGCAACCTGCTGCTGGTAAACTTTGAACTCTGGCTCCATCGCTTCTTTCAGCGCTACCGCTTTTGCCGCGATAACATGCATCAGCGGGCCGCCCTGCGCACTTGGGAACACCGCGGAGTTCAGCTTTTTGTACAGCTCTTCGTCACCGCCTTTCGCCAGGATCAGGCCGCCACGCGGACCCGCCAGGGTTTTGTGGGTGGTGGTGGTCACAACGTGTGCGTGTGGAACCGGGTTCGGATAAACGCCTGCGGCAATCAGACCCGCAACGTGCGCCATGTCAACAAACAGGTACGCGCCGATGCTGTCAGCGATTTCACGCATTTTTGCCCAGTCAACCACACCGGAATAAGCAGAGAAGCCACCGATGATCATCTTCGGTTTGTGCTCTTTAGCCTGCTTAGCCATGTCTTCGTAGTCAATTTTACCGGACTCATCAATACCGTAAGGAATGATGTTGTACAGTTTGCCGGAGAAGTTTACCGGGGAGCCGTGAGTCAGGTGGCCGCCTTGCGCCAGGTTCATACCCAGAACGGTATCACCCGGTTGCAGCAGTGCGGTATAAACAGCGAAGTTAGCCTGAGAACCTGAGTGCGGTTGGACGTTAGCGTAATCAGCACCAAACAGCTCTTTCGCGCGGTCGATCGCCAGTTGCTCAACGATATCAACGTATTCGCAACCGCCGTAATAGCGCTTGCCCGGATAACCTTCAGCGTATTTGTTGGTCAGCTGAGAACCCTGTGCCTGCATCACGCGCGGGCTGGTGTAGTTTTCGGAGGCGATCAGTTCGATGTGCTCTTCCTGACGTACTTTTTCCTGCTCCATAGCCTGCCACAGTTCGGCATCATAATCGGCAATGTTCATTTCACGCTTTAACATCCGCATCTCCTGACTCAGCTAACAATAGAATTTCGGCCTAAAAAGGTTGTCCCTAGGACTTCGGCCAACAGTATAACCGAATCATTCTTCGATAACAGGTCTTGACAAAGGATTTTACGCAAACGATTACCTTCGCGGTACACAAGGCTTTTTGGAACAAAGCTCTGCTGAATTTCAACGGATTTCTTTTCAGGTTTGTGATGCAGATTTTTCACGTTGTAACCTTTACAACGCAAAGTTACAAAGAACCATTTACAATGCAGGGGTATTTTTTATAAGATGTATTTGACATACATCATTAAAGTCTCAGATAAAGGAAGACCGTATGCTTGACGCACAAACCATCGCTACAGTGAAAGCCACCATTCCCTTGCTGGTTGAAACAGGTCCGAAACTGACCGCTCATTTCTACGATCGCATGTTTACGCATAACCCAGAGCTGAAAGAAATTTTCAACATGAGTAACCAGCGTAATGGCGATCAGCGCGAAGCGTTGTTTAACGCCATTGCCGCGTATGCCAGCAATATCGAAAACCTGCCAGCGCTACTGCCAGCGGTCGAGAAAATCGCCCAGAAGCATACCAGCTTCCAGATTAAACCCGAGCAGTACAACATCGTGGGTGGTCATCTGTTGGCAACGCTGGATGAAATGTTCAGCCCAGGCCAGGAAGTGCTGGATGCGTGGGGCAAAGCGTATGGGGTGCTGGCTAACGTCTTTATCAACCGTGAGGCGCAAATCTACAGCGAAAATGCCAGCAAAAATGGCGGCTGGGAAGGCACCCGTCCTTTCCGCATCGTGGCCAAAACCCCGCGTAGCGCGTTAATCACCAGCTTTGAGTTTGAACCGGTCGACGGCGGTGCGGTCGCGGAATACCATCCGGGGCAGTATCTGGGCGTTTGGCTGAAGCCAGAAGGCTTCCCACATCAGGAGATTCGTCAGTACTCACTGACTCGTAAACCGAACGGCAAAGGCTACCGTATTGCCGTTAAGCGTGAAGAAGGTGGTCAGGTCTCAACCTGGTTGCACAACCACGCAAATGTGGGTGACGTTGTTCATTTAGCTGCACCTGCTGGCGATTTCTTTATGGATGTCGCCACCGATACTCCTGTGTCTCTGATTTCCGCAGGCGTCGGTCAGACCCCAAT
Organism: Citrobacter sp. Igbk 16; assembly: GCF_028069755.1. Taxonomy (NCBI): domain Bacteria; kingdom Pseudomonadati; phylum Pseudomonadota; class Gammaproteobacteria; order Enterobacterales; family Enterobacteriaceae; genus Citrobacter; species Citrobacter sp. Igbk 16. The sequence goes on from NZ_JANEWJ010000001.1 coordinate 319,351, forward strand.
GCTGGCCATGCTGGACACGCTGGCAAAAGCGAATCATACCGCGCAGGTTAACTGGTTCCACGCGGCTGAAAACGGCGACGTGCATGCCTTTGCCGATGAAGTGAATGAACTAGGCAAAACGCTGCCACGCTTTAGCGCACACACCTGGTATCGTGAGCCAACCGAAGCCGATCGTGCGAAAGGTACGTTTGACAGTGTTGGGCTGATGGATCTGAACAAACTGGAAGGCGCTATCAGTGACCCGGCGATGCAGTTCTACCTGTGCGGCCCGGTTGGCTTTATGCAATTTGCTGCAAAGCAACTGGTCGGTCTGGGTGTGAAAAACGAAAACATTCATTACGAATGCTTCGGCCCACATAAAGTCTTGTAATTAAGTCAGCGAGTAGGCCGGATAAGGCGTATACGCCGTCATCCGGCAATCACTCTGCCTGATGCACTACGCTTATCAGGCCTACAAATTAACGGCGCGGCTTAGATTGCCGCGTCGTCTTCTTCGCCAGTACGGATACGAATAACACGCGCCACATCGAAGACAAAAATCTTACCGTCGCCGATTTTGCCGGTCTGGGCAGTACGAATAATCGTGTCGACACAGGTATCAACAATATCGTCGGTAACCACGATTTCAATTTTTACCTTCGGCAGAAAATCCACCATATATTCCGCGCCACGGTACAACTCGGTGTGGCCTTTCTGACGGCCAAACCCCTTCACTTCTGTCACCGTCATACCGGTAATGCCGACTTCTGCCAGCGCTTCGCGGACATCGTCCAGCTTGAAGGGTTTAATAATCGCATCAATCTTTTTCATGCTATTCCTTGAAAAGGTCGCCTGTCTTTTGATCAAATAAAGCTAACATAATCCGCAGATTTATTCTTTGAAATCGTTTGCATCAAGTTCATGACGAGAGAGCAACTTGTAGAATTCTGTGCGATTGCGTCCCGCCATTCGTGCAGCATGGGTAACATTGCCTTTGGTGATTTGCAGTAGCTTACGCAAGTAGTTGAGCTCAAACTGATTGCGCGCTTCAACAAAGGTTGGCAGCGCCGTATTTTCACCTTCCAGCGCCTGCTCTACCAGCGCGTCACTGATCACCGGCGAAGAGGTTAACGCCACGCACTGTTCAATCACGTTGACCAACTGACGCACGTTGCCCGGCCAACTGGCGGTCATTAAACGTTTCATCGCATCAGTCGAAAAAGCACGGACAAACGGTTTGTGCCGTTCGGCTGACTGACGCAGCAGATGGTTTGCCAGCAGTGGTATATCTTCTGTACGCTCGGCCAGCGCCGGGATCTTCAGACTTACCACGTTGAGACGGTAATAGAGATCCTCACGAAATTCGCCCCGCGCCATGGCTTTGGGCAGGTCGCGGTGCGTTGCAGAAACAATCCGCACATCAATGTCGATATCACGATTGCTACCGAGCGGACGAACTTTACGCTCCTGCAATACGCGCAGCAATTTAACCTGTAACGGCGCGGGCATATCGCCTATTTCGTCGAGAAATAACGTCCCACCTTCTGCGGCCTGAAACAGACCTTCACGATTACTCACCGCTCCGGTAAAGGCACCGCGCGCATGACCAAAAAGCTCTGATTCCAGCAGTTGTTCCGGCAACGCCCCGCAGTTTATGGCGATAAAGGGCTTGTGGCTGCGCGGACTGGCGTTGTGAATCGCCTGGGCAAACACCTCTTTCCCGGTGCCGCTCTGCCCGTTGATCAATACGCTGACATCCGATTGCGCGACCATCCGCGCCTGTTCTAACAAACGCAGCATTAACGGGCTACGGGTAACAATTGATTCGCGCCAGCTATCATCAGTAGCAGGCGCGGACTGTTCCAGCGCACCGTCAATCGCTTTGTATAGCGCGTCTTTATCGACCGGCTTGGTGAGAAAGCTGAAAACGCCCTGCTGCGTTGCCGCGACAGCATCGGGAATAGAGCCGTGCGCAGTCAGGATAATGACCGGCATCCCCGGCTGCACTTTCTGGATTTCAGTGAACAGCTGCATGCCGTCCATTTCATCCATGCGCAGGTCGCTAATGACCAGATCCACTTTTTCACGATTCAGTACCCGTAATCCTTCCTGCCCACTTTCTGCAGTTACGACGCTGTAACCTTCACTGGTCAGCCGCATACCGAGCAATTTCAACAGCCCCGGATCGTCATCGACGAGCAGCAGATGCGCGGGCTTGCGGCTTATCATGGCGAGACCTCCCCATCATCAGGCGTCGTGAGCTTATCAGTACCGTGCAACGCATCGGGATTGTAGCTGCCGGCAGGTTTACGGGTGGACAGTTGTCGTTCAATATCGGTCAGGTTTTCCAGCTTACGGGTGGTGAGATCAAGCTGGCTCTGCAAATTCTGTTGCTGTTGGCGCAGCGCATCAAGATCGCTGTCAGATGACTGCTGAAGTTTACTGTAGCGCATACGTTCTTCTGCAAGCTGTAACTGCAGCGTTTGACTACTGCGCCAGACCTGATAAAGCGGACGTACCTGGGCCGGAATTTGCGGGCTTAGCGCATCCAGACGGGTCATTATTTCACGCCTTTCAGGCGGTGTAATGTGGGCGCCATCAAGCAGGATCCCACGCTTAAAAGCACCCTGCCAGGTATCCGTGAGTTGGGTACTGGCTTCACTGCGTGCCTGAACAGGCATCAGGCGATCGGCACAATCCATGGTTCGCAACCAGTAGAGCGGGTTGGTATCTGTGGACTGGCCCGACAGCGACCAGATATCCGTACATTCGGTGGCAAGGTAATCAGCGAGTTGATGCGGCGGGATTTTCTCCTGCGAAGGATCGCCGATAATGTGATTCACCGCGTTGGGAACGCAGCCGACCAGCGCCAGGCATGGCAGACTTGCGAGTAAGACGCGGCGAATAAAATCTCGTTTAAGCATTCGGGCAACAACGTGTGGCATACTCACCAGACTTAGGTTCATTTTAGTGGTTTTTCGATGCAGATAGCGGCAGTTCTATGCGGAAACAAACGCTTTGCGCATGCTCATCAACCAGATACAGTTTTCCCCGCATACGGCGGATACAGTCTCTGGCGATACTCAGTCCCAACCCGCTTCCTTTGACTGCCCCTTTTCGCTGATGGCTACCCTGGAAAAAAGGTTCGAAGATCATCGCCTGTTCTGCTTCTGGAATCGGTGTGCCGGTATTTATGACATCAATGTATACCGTCGAGCCATGCAAACTGCTGCGGATCCAAATGTTACCGGATTCAGCGCCATAGTGCACCGCATTGGAATAAAGATTGTCCAGCACGCTCATTAACAGCATGGGCTCGGCCAGACAAGCGTTCGCCGCCAGCGCAACATCAGTATGTATCATTTTGGCGCGAGCGGGCAGGCTATGTGCTGAAACAACACTTTCCACCAACGGCGCGATTTCTACGCGCTCAAGTTCTACTTCGTCATCCGCCAGCTTGCGGTTGTAATCTAGCAATTGCTCAATCAGCTTTTGTAGATTACGGCTACTGTCATCGAGAATACCGACCACCTCTTTTTGCTCGGGAGTGAGCGGCCCAACTACCTGATCGGCCAGCAACTCCGTGCCTTCACGCATGCTGGCCAGCGGCGTTTTCAGTTCATGTGAGAGATGGCGTAAAAACTGATGTCGCTGTGACTCAAGCCAGGAAAGGCGCTCGCTCAACCAGATTATGCGCTGGCCAACGGAACGCAGTTCCCGGGGGCCTGTAAACAATACGCTATCGCCCAGTGAGCGACCTTCCCCCAGACGATTAATCATCCGTTCAATACCCTTCACCGGGCCGATAATCATACGGGTAAACAGCAGTACCATCGCCAGACTCACGAGAAACAGTACCAGCGCCTGCCAGCCAAAGAACTGACCACGTTCGGCAATTTCTTGTTGTAACTGCTGACCGCGCGAGAAGACCACGGTACGGGTGGCCTGCACCATGTCGGTATTCGCATTAGCGAAGGCTTCCAGTCGGGCTGCCGCCTGGCTGTCAGGACCGCTGTTATTACACTGCAGTTGGGCGAGATCGTTGAGATCCTGCCGTAACGCTTGGTAGAGCTTGTTGTCCGGTAAAACGCCCGCATGCGCGTCCAGCATGTCGCTATAACGCTTACGCTGGCTCTGGTAAACCTTTGCCAGCGTCGGATCATCCAGCACACAATACTGTCGGTAGCTACGCTCCATCTCCAGCGCGGCATTGGTCATCGCCTCGCTGCGTCGGGCATCAATGAGCGTGGTTCTGTTAGTCAGCGCCGCCTGAGCGCTCAGGGCGTTCAGACTCTGCCACGCTTGCCAGGCCAGTACGAGCAAAGGGAGCAGGATCAGCAAAAATGCCAGCGTCACCAGCTGACGTAAGGATCGAGGGAAAACAGACCAGCGCTTCAAGGCGTTACTCTCAATGGACGGGAATAAGACGATGCTAACTGAGGGGAACGTCAGATACAACAAAGCCGGGATTAACCCGGCTTTGTTATGGAATAAGGCGGTGCCTAACTCGACGTTTCGCCCGAAGGTTGATATGAGCTTCGCTAATATCAGATGTTGGACGGCAGGCACCTTGTTGTGCGTCATTCGAAGTTTATGTAGCACGTCCCGAAGGGGCTGACATAAGAAGGTGAATGAGCCACTGGTTAATATTATGCAGCATCTGTGCCAATATTCAAAACACTTTGTTAACACAATGATAAATATAAGAAATATGAATAATTGTGTAAAAATAAGGATTGAGTGTTTTTTGTGCACTCTGTCGCTAATAAGCAACACTCGCTGCACTTAAAAATAAAATCATTATAGATCAAGTTATTAAGTGTCTCTTTTTGGCGACAAGCCAACCCTGACAATGTCGGGATTTCCCGACACTTTAATTTTGCGGCATAAGCGCTGAGTTTATTGCCGGATGGCGGCGTAAACGCCTTATCCGGCCTACAAGTGCCCTTCCCCGTAGGCCTGATAAGCGCAGTGCCATCAGGCAGTCGGATGGCGAAGTAAATGCCTTATCCGGCCTACAAACGCTCTTCCCCGTAGGCCTGATAAGCGCAGTGTCATCAGGCAGTCGGATGGCGGCGTAAATGCCTTATCCGGTCTACAAGCGCTCTTCCCCGTAGGCCTGATAAGCGCAGTGCCATCAGGCAGTCGGATGGCGGCGTAAATGCCTTATCCGGCCTACAAGTGCCCTTCCCCGTAGGCCTGATAAACGCAGTGCCATCAGGCAGTCGGATGGCGGCGTAAATGCCTTATCCGGCCTACAAGTGCCCTTCCCCGTAGGCCTGATAAGCGCAGTGCCATCAGGCGCTCTGTATCTGGCTACAAAAAAGCCCCTCGAGAGGGGCTTCATGATGTTCGACCAGATTAACCGAGCTGTTTACGCGCATTACGGAAGATGCGCATCCACGGGCTGTCCTCGCCCCAGTTTTCCGGGTGCCAGGAGTTGCTCACGGTACGGAATACACGTTCCGGGTGTGGCATCATAATAGTTACGCGACCATTTTCAGTGGTAACAGCAGTGATACCGTTTGGAGAACCGTTCGGGTTAGCCGGATAGGTTTCGGTCACCTTACCGTAGTTATCAACGTAGCGCAGCGCCACCAGCCCTTTACTCTCCAGCCCAGCCAAATGCGCATCGTCACGCACTTCCACACGACCTTCGCCGTGAGAAACCGCAATTGGCATCTGTGACCCCACCATACCCTGCAGCAGCAGAGACGGGCTTTGTGTCACTTCGACCAGGCTGAAACGCGCTTCAAAGCGATCGGAGTGGTTACGCACAAAGCGCGGCCACAGGTCGCTTCCAGGGATCAGCTCGCGCAGGTTAGACATCATCTGACAACCGTTACACACGCCGAGTGCCAGCGTTTGCGGGCGATGGAAGAAGGTTTCGAACTCATCACGTACCCGATTGTTGAACAGAATCGACTTCGCCCAACCTTCCCCTGCCCCAAGCACATCACCGTAAGAGAAGCCACCACAGGCCACCAGCGCCTGGAAGTTACCCAGACCAATACGACCGCCCAGCAGATCGCTCATATGCACGTCGATAGCGTCAAAACCCGCACGGTGGAAAGCTGCCGCCATTTCTACGTGGGAGTTAACGCCCTGTTCGCGCAGCACGGCTACTTTTGGACGCGCACCGGTAGCAATATACGGAGCCGCAATATCTTCGTTGATATCAAACGACAGTTTAACGTTGAGACCAGGATCGGCATCGTTGGTTTTAGCATTGTGTTCCTGATCGGCACATTCCGGGTTGTCGCGTAGACGCTGCATCTGCCAGGTTGTTTCCGCCCACCACATACGCAGGGTAGTACGGCTTTCGCTAAACACCGGCTGACCTTGGGCGGTCAGGGTGAAACGATCGCCGGCTACCGCCTGACCGAGATAATGTACGCAATCAGCCAGACCGTTCGCCGCCAGAATTGCTTCTACCGCGTCACGGTCAGCAGCGCGAACCTGAATGACAGCCCCCAGCTCTTCATTAAACAGCGCCGCCAGATGATCATCGCCCAGAGTACCGATATCTGCTTCAACGCCGCAGTGACCGGTAAAGGCCATTTCTGCCAGCGTAACCAGCAGACCGCCGTCGGAGCGATCATGGTAAGCCAGCAGCTTACGTTGTGCGACCAACGCCTGAATGGCGTCGTAGAAGCCTTTCAACTGCGTTACATCGCGCACATCGGCAGGTTTGTCGCCCAGTTGACGGTATACCTGTGCCAGCGATGTCGCACCCAGCGCATTGTGACCAAGGCCAAGATCAATCAGCAGCAGCGCATTGTCTTCAGTAGACAGTTGCGGCGTGATTGTATGGCGCACGTCTTCCACGCGAGCAAAGGCGGTGATCACCAGTGACAGCGGGGAGGTCATTTCACGCTGCTCGTTACCTTCCTGCCAGCGGGTTTTCATCGACATGGAGTCTTTACCCACCGGGATAGTCAGGCCAAGCGCCGGACATAACTCTTCCCCGACAGCTTTTACCGCTTCGTACAGCCCGGCATCTTCACCGGGATGGCCAGCAGCCGCCATCCAGTTTGCTGACAATTTGATACGTTTGATATCGCCAATCTGCGTGGCCGCAATATTGGTTAGCGCTTCACCGACGGCCAGACGCGCAGAGGCGGAAAAGTCCAGCAGCGCGACAGGTGCACGTTCACCGATAGACATCGCTTCGCCATAGTAGCTATCCAGACTGGCGGTAGTGACCGCACAGTTCGCTACCGGAATCTGCCACGGACCAACCATTTGGTCACGCGCCACCATCCCGGTGACAGTACGGTCGCCGATGGTAACGAGGAAGGTTTTCTCTGCTACGGTCGGCAGGTGCAGCACACGGTTTACCGCGTCAGCAATCGTAATATGCTCACGTGCAAGCTGCTCGCCTTTGGCTTTCAGCGTTTGTACGTCGCGGGTCATTTTCGGCGTTTTACCCAGCAGAACGTCCAGCGGCATGTCAATCGGCTGGTTGTCGAAGTGGCTATCGCTCAACGTCAGGTGTTGTTCTTCGATGGCTTCACCAATCACCGCATAGGGGGCACGCTCGCGCTTACACAGTTCATCAAACAGCGGCAGTTGATCGGCGGCCACCGCCAGCACATAGCGCTCCTGAGATTCGTTACACCAGATTTCCAGCGGGCTCATACCCGGTTCATCACTCAGGATATCGCGCAACTGGAATTTGCCGCCGCGTCCGCCGTCACTGACCAGCTCCGGCATGGCATTAGACAGGCCACCCGCACCAACATCGTGGATGAACAGGATCGGGTTAGCGTCCCCCATCTGCCAGCAACGGTCGATAACTTCCTGGCAGCGACGCTCCATTTCCGGGTTGTCGCGCTGTACAGAAGCGAAATCAAGATCGGCATCAGACTGGCCGGAAGCCATAGATGATGCCGCACCACCGCCCAGGCCGATGTTCATCGCCGGACCGCCGAGGACGATCAGCTTAGCACCCACCACGATCTCGCCTTTCTGCACGTGATCTTCACGGATATTGCCGATCCCACCCGCCAGCATGATCGGTTTGTGGTAACCGCGCAGCTCTTCACCGTTATGGCTGTTCACTTTCTCTTCATAGGTGCGGAAGTAGCCCGTCAGCGCAGGACGACCAAACTCGTTGTTAAACGCAGCACCACCCAGTGGACCTTCGGTCATAATATCCAGTGCGGTGACAATACGGTCCGGCTTGCCAAAATCTTCTTCCCACGGCTGTTCAAAGCCCGGGATACGCAGGTTGGAAACGGAGAAACCCACCAGGCCAGCTTTCGGTTTCGCACCGCGCCCGGTTGCGCCTTCATCGCGAATTTCACCACCAGAGCCCGTTGCGGCACCTGGCCACGGCGAGATCGCCGTCGGGTGGTTATGGGTTTCAACCTTCATCAGGATATGAGCAGGCTCCTGATGGAAATCGTAGCGACCGGTCTGGTGGTCAGCAAAGTAGCGACCTACTTCAGAACCTTCCATCACCGCCGCGTTATCTTTATAGGCAGACAGGACGTGATCCGGCGTGGTTTCGAAGGTGTTTTTGATCATCTTGAACAGCGATTTCGGCTGCTGCTTACCGTCGATCACCCAGTCGGCATTAAAAATCTTATGGCGGCAGTGCTCGGAGTTGGCCTGCGCAAACATGTACAGTTCGATATCATTCGGGTTGCGTCCCAGTTTGGTGAACGCATCTTGCAGATAGTCGATTTCATCCTCTGCCAGCGCAAGACCCAAACGCAGGTTAGCGTCAATCAACGCCTGGCGTCCTTCACCCAGCAGGTCAACGCTGGAAACCGGCGCAGGCTGGTGATGAACAAACAGTTTTTCAGCATCGCTCAGCGCAGAGAAAACCGTTTCCATCATGCGGTCATGCAGAATATTGGCAACCGTCAGCCACTGCTCAGCAGTCAGCGTGGAGGCCTCAACATACCAGGCAATGCCACGTTCCAGGCGGCTAATCTGTTGCAGGCCGCAGTTATGGGCAATATCAGTCGCTTTAGAAGACCACGGGGAGATGGTACCCGGGCGAGGCGTGACCAGCAGCAGTTTGCCTTCAGGGGCATGACTGTGAAGAGCAGGACCATATTTCAGCAGACGTGCAAGTTGCGCGCGCTCGTCCTCATTCAATGGTGCATTCAGATCGGCAAAATGGACGTACTCGGCGTAAATATTGTGGACCTGGAGGTTGGCAGCCTGAAAACGTGCCAGCAGTTTGTTAATACGGAATGCAGACAGTGCAGGTGAACCACGCAGAATTTCCATCATAAGTCTCTCGTCTTCTAAGCTTTCGGTGTGCCCAAGTGGGGGAAACGGGCGTCATTATAAAGAATCTACCGCGCCGACGAAACCGTTTGCGTCGAAATAAAATCACGACCTTGTCTTATCATCAAATGCGGTCTGTTTTCTGAATAAGTTGCCAACTGACGCAAGTTTAAGCAAAATGCCGCTCATTAATGACTAATTCACTTCTTAATCAATACCACAGCACACAGAGACAACGTACGGTTCAGAGAATTAACTAATTGAAAAAATTAAAGATTAATTATCTGTTCATCGGTATTTTGACGCTGTTGTTGGCAGCGGCCCTCTGGCCATCCATCCCCTGGTTCGGTAAAGCCGACAATCGTATCGCCGCCATTCAGTCGCGGGGAGAGCTGCGCGTCAGTACCATCGACTCGCCGCTCACTTACGCCACGCTTAATGGGAAAAAGTTTGGACTGGATTACGAACTGACCAAAGCCTTCGCCAACTACCTGGGTGTGAAGCTGAAAATCACCGTACGCCAGAACATCAGCCAGCTTTTTGACGACCTGGATAACGGGAATGCCGATCTGTTAGCCGCCGGTCTGGTGTATAACAGCGAGCGCGTTAAAAATTATCAGCCGGGTCCGACCTACTATTCCGTATCGCAACAACTGGTGTATCGGGTTGGGCAATATCGCCCTCGTAGCCTTGCCAGTGTGACCGAAAATCAGCTGACCATCGCCCCGGGACACGTGGTGATAAACGACCTCCAGCAGTTAAAAGAAAAAAGATTCCCGGACCTGAGCTGGAAAGTTGATGAGAAAAAGGGCACCACTGAACTGCTTGATGATGTCATCGCCGGTAAGCTGGACTATACCATTGCCGATTCCGTCGCCATCAGCCTGTACCAGCGTGTACACCCTGAGCTGGCCATCGCGCTGGATGTCTCCGACGAACAGCCGGTGACCTGGTTCAGCCGTCTGGACGATGACAATACGTTGTCCGCTGCCCTGCTGGATTTCTTCAATACCATGAATGAAGACGGCTCGCTTGCGCGGCTGGAAGAAAAGTACCTTGGGCATGGCGATGATTTTGACTATGTTGATACCCGCACCTTCCTGCGTGCGGTTGATAGCGTATTGCCGGATCTGAAGCCACTTTTTGAAAAATATGCGCAGGAAATAGACTGGCGACTGCTCGCGGCAATCTCTTACCAGGAATCACACTGGGACGCGCAGGCCACCTCCCCGACCGGCGTACGTGGGCTGATGATGCTGACCAAAAATACTGCCCAGAGCCTTGGACTCACTGACCGTACCGATGCCGAACAGAGCATCAGCGGTGGCGCACGCTACTTACAGGATATGATGAGTAAAGTGCCGGATACCGTCCCCGAAGGAGAACGTATCTGGTTTGCACTCGCCGCTTACAATATGGGCTACGCACATATGCTGGATGCGCGGGCGCTGACGGTAAAAACCAAAGGCAACCCGAACAGTTGGTCCGATGTAAAACAACGTCTGCCGCTGCTCAGTCAAAAGCCGTATTACAACAAGCTGACCTATGGCTATGCACGCGGTCACGAAGCCTACGCCTATGTGGAAAATATCCGTAAGTACCAGATAAGTCTGGTGGGATACCTGCAAGAGAAAGAAAAGCAGGCGATTGAAACACAGCGACTGGCGCAGGATTACCCGGCGGTATCACCCACAGAACTGTTAGGCGAGGAGAAGTTTCCGCTGGCGGCATTCCTGTCTCAGACCTCATCAAGCTATCTGTCGCACTCCCCTTCTCTGCTATTTTCGACGCAGAAAAAAGAGCAGAAGTAGTCTTTGAAGGGAATTAGCGCAACGCCCTCAGGCAATCAGATCGGTATTCACACGTTGGAGGATTTTTTCAGGGCTTTAATTTCCTGACGACGCATACGGAAAAAATCGCTGAGCAACGTGGCGCATTCATCGCGTAACACGCCTTCAGTCACGTCAACCCGATGGTTCATGCCTGGATGATGCAGTACGTCCATTAACGAACCCGCCGCCCCCGTTTTCGCATCGCGCGCACCAAAAACTACCCGGCCAATACGGCTGTGCACCATCGCACCAGCACACATGACGCACGGTTCCAGTGTGACATACAACGTTGCATCCAGCAGACGGTAGTTTTGTAGCACCAGACCGCCCTGACGCAACGCCATGATTTCAGCGTGGGCAGTAGGATCATGATGGCCAATCGGCCGATTCCAGCCTTCGCCAATAACGCGGTTGTTGAGTACCAATACTGCACCCACCGGGACTTCACGCTCATCCCAGGCGCGCTTAGCTAACGTTAAAGCGTGGCGCATCCAGTATTCGTGGCTAAATTCAACATCAGACAAAGGGGTAACTCCAGTAATAAAAAGCGGACGCATTATACCCGTCATACTCCAAATTGCATGCGCGTTCGCTATTCGAGTTGTTGCAGTTCCCCGCGCGGCGTGACGCGCCAGCGATGCTGGCAAAAAGAGAGTAGTGGATTGTCCTGCTTACTGTCGCTGTAACCGCTGTATAGATGCAACGGCGCGCCAATCTGCTGTTCCAGTTGCGCCACTTTTTCATGTCCCAGACAGCGTAGCGGCAATACCCAGCCACCGTATCCACGCGCCATTTGACTGGCGATCAGATTGACACGCGGCAGCCACGGCGTATCGAAGTAAACCTGCTCTACCAGCGACTGCGGGGAACCGGTGATAAGCCAAATATCAGCATCGGAGCTTAACAAGTACGTCGTCAGACGCTGCTGCACGACAGGAAATGCCGTCACATGACCGCGAAACCAGCGCACAAAATCGGCCTGATGTGCCTTCAGGCGCGTTTCACTGCGACCAAAAGTACAGCCCCACAAGAGCAGGCTCATGGGCCAGCGAGCAGCGCGCCCTTTAATTAACATTGCCAGCGCAATAATCGGCAACAGAGGCAGCACCAGCAACGCATTTAGCGGTTGGCGACGCAACAGAAAACGTAAGAAACTGCCGAACATATCCTGCTGGTGTAACGTGCCATCCAAATCAAAAAAAACAACGCGACGCTGGTGACTGGTCAAACCTTATTCCTCTGGATCGTTGAACCCCAATAGCCAGGTAAACAGGAACCCGGCAATTACCGCTACCAGATAGCCTAACAGATAGAACATCACTTTTCCGGCAACAATCGTCAGTGCCAGCGGCAATCCCGAGATGCCAAAGGTGATGACCGTCGCCACCTTCCAGTAGCTGATCAGCGCCCCACCAACTGCACCACCGAGACAGGCACCGATAAACGGCTTGCCTAATGGCAATGTCACACCAAAAATCAGCGGTTCGCCAATACCCAGCAATCCGACCGGCAGCGCGCTTTTAATCACTTTTTTCAGCCGTGCGTTACGGGTTTTTATCAGTACCGCAATAGCCGCACCGATTTGCCCCACTCCCGCCATCGCCAGAATAGGAAAGAGTGCGTTATACCCGTGCGCCTGTACCAGCTCTACATGGATAGGGACCAATCCCTGATGGAGTCCGGTAAGAACCAGTGGCAGAAAGGTGCCTGCCAGCACCGCACCCACCAGGAAGCCACCGCGATCGATAGCCCAGGAAGCGCCATGGGCAATGGATTCGGCTATCCAGCCACCAAGCGGTTGCAGCGCCACAATGGCGATGGTCCCGGTAATAAGAGTGGTCAGTAGTGGATTAAGGATCAGTTCAAGAGACTCCGGCAGCACTTCGCGGAATTTACGCTCAATCCAGCACATTAGCGCTACCACCAGCAGCACCGCGATCACCCCACCGCGTCCCGGCTGCAAGGCCTCGCCAAACAAGGTAATTTGCGCCAGTTGCGGGCTGGAGAGAATGCCGGCCATCACGCCCCCCATCGCCAGCGAACCACCAAATACTTTGGCAGTATTCACCCCGACAAGGATGTTCATAATGGCAAACACGGCGCTACCGAAAATGCCTAACAGTCCCAACATATTCGGATAGTGGGTAGCCAAGTCCCCCACGATGTCCGGACGTTTGAGGATGTTAATGATACCGGTAATCAAACCGGAGGCGATAAACGCCGGAATAAGCGGGATAAAAACGTTAGCCAGTTTACGCAGCGCGTCACTCATCGGCGCTTTGTACTTCGCTTTGGCCTCTGATTTTGTCCGCTCAATATCCCCCACATTGGAACGTTCGCCGCCATCGGCAATCAGGGAACGCATGGCATCGACCACTTTCGCGGCTTTGCCCGGACCAACAATAATCTGGTGCTGCGCCCCCTGCTTCACGTAGCCGCTAACGCCCGGCAGTTGCTTGAGTCGGGAAATATCGAGCTGAGCGTCATCCTGTACTTCCACTCTGACGCGCGTCATACAGTTTTCCAGGCGCAGAATATTTTTCTCTCCGCCCACACCCAGCAGAATATCGCTGGCAAGCACCGCCGTTTTATCCATATCAGCCTCTTAGTGTTCTAACGCCGCGCGTAAAAAACCCTGATGTGCAGCCAGTTTTTCCCGGGCTGAAGTAGCATCGAGACCAGTTAGAGCCATCAAAATGGCGGGCTTAACATCAAAATCGGTCTGTTTCAGCAGAGCTTGCGCCTGGTCATACGCAATACCGGTGGCTTCCACGACCATGCGACACGCCCGGTCTACCAGCTTAACGTTGGTCGCTTTCATATCCACCATCAGGTTCTGATACACCTTGCCAAATTTCACCATTGCACCGGTAGAAATCATATTGAGCACCAGTTTTTGCGCAGTACCGGACTTCAGTCGCGTTGACCCTGTCAGGGCCTCCGGGCCAACAACCGGTGATATGGCGATGTCCGCTTCACGCGCGATGGGGGAATCCGGATTACAGGAAATCGCCACCGTGGTGCAGCCTACGGAACGAGCATATTGCAAGCCGCCAATCACATACGGTGTACGCCCGGATGCCGCCAGACCAACCACTAAATCCTGTGCCGTAAGGTTGAGCGAACGAAGATCATCTTCACCCAGCTGCGGGTTATCTTCTGCACCTTCAACGGCCTTCAGCAATGCCCCCGGACCGCCGGCAATCAGGCCAACAACCCGTCCATGTGGTACACCAAAAGTCGGTGGGCACTCAGACGCATCCAGTACACCAAGACGCCCGCTGGTGCCCGCCCCCATGTAGATAATCCGTCCACCCGCTTTTAACGCGTCAGCCGCCGCATCGACCGCAAGCGCAACTTCAGTCAGAGTTGCTTTTACAGCAGCGGCTACCAGCGTATCCTGTTGATTAAAACGATGAACCAACTCAAGCGTGGATAACGCATCAAGATCCATAGTCTGAGGATTGCGGCTTTCTGACACTAACGCACCGAGATTCATTTTTTGTTCCTTAGGAATTTTTAATTCATATTAATCCGTTATAATGGAATATAATATTCACCCAGGCGAGTGAAATTTTGTTTTGTAATCGCCATCACGTTTTCGCCAGGAGACAGCATGAACTGTTTGATTCGCATTCGTCAGCGTTACCCGGACCTCGCGCAAAGTGATAAAAAACTTGCGGATTACCTCCTCGCACAGCCGGATACTGCGCGTCATCTCAGTTCACAGCAACTCGCTTTTGAAGCGGGCGTCAGCCAGTCCAGCGTCGTGAAGTTCGCACAAAAAATGGGGTTTAAAGGGTTTCCCGCACTGAAACTGGCGATCAGCGAAGCACTGGCCAGTAATCCCAATCCCCATTCTATCCCAGTGCATAATCAGATCCGCGGCGACGACCCAATGCGTCTGGTTGGTGAAAAACTGATTCAGGAGAACGTTGCGGCCATGCACGCCACACTGGATATCAACAGCGAAGAAAAGCTGATGGAAAGCGTTGCCTTGTTACGCTCAGCCCGACGCATTGTCCTGACCGGAATTGGTGCCTCTGGGCTGGTTGCACAGAATTTTGCCTGGAAACTGCTGAAAATTGGTTTTAACGCGGTAGTGGAACGCGATATGCACGCACTGCTGGCAACGGTACAGGCGCTTTCGCCGGGCGATCTCCTGTTGGCGATTTCCTATACCGGGGAACGTCGTGAACTCAACCTGGCTGCGGATGAAACATTGCGTACCGGTGCCAAAATCCTTGCCATCACCGGATTTACACCCAATGCCCTGCAACAGCGAGCAAACCATTGCCTGTATACGATTGCCGAAGAACAAGCGACGCGCAGCGCGGCAATTTCATCGACGCACGCACAGATGATGCTTACAGATTTATTGTTTATGGCGCTGGTTCAGCAAGATTTAGAACATGCTCCGGAACGAATTCGCCACAGTGAAGCGCTGGTAAAAAAACTGGTCTGAACAAAGAATGCGCGTATAATGCCCGCCCGATTTGTGATGTTTTGAGAGTTTCCTGATGGCCCTGTTAATCACTAAAAAGTGTATCAATTGCGATATGTGCGAACCCGAATGCCCGAATGAGGCGATTTCGATGGGTGAGAGCATCTACGAGATTAACAGCGACAAATGTACAGAATGCGTAGGCCATTACGACACACCAACCTGTCAGAAAGTGTGTCCGATCCCCAACACAATTTTGAAAGACCCGGCACATAGCGAAACCGAAGAACAGCTGTGGGATAAGTTTGTATTGATGCATCACGCGGATAAACTATAGCCGCGTCGCCATCCGGCGATGAAGCCTGATGGCGCTAACGCTTATCAGGCCTACCCAGCACCTGTAAAAAACGCATAACCCGTAGGCCGGATAAGACGCCTCGCCATCCGGCAACGTCCTGAAACTAGCTTTCGATAATCACCGTGGCACAAGCGTAGTGCCGTTCATCGGCCAGCGTTACATGCATATGCGCGACACCCAGTTTTTCCGCCAGTTTTAACGCCTCCCCCCATAACCGCAGACGCGGTTTACCGAGTTCATCGTTGAAGACTTCAAACTGATTAAACGCCAGCCCATTGCGAATGCCGGTACCGAAGGCTTTTGCTGCCGCCTCTTTTACCGCAAAGCGCTTTGCCAGAAAACGCACCGGTTGCTGATGCGTTTCCCAGATGGCCCATTCGTTGTCACTCAGGACCCGTCTGGCCAGGCGTTCACCGGAGCGGGAGATCACCGCCTCGATCCGCGCAATCTCCACGATATCCGTGCCTAAACCCAGAATCGCCATTAGCCACGCGCTTCCAGCATCAGACGTTTCATTTCCACTACCGCGTCCTTCAGCCCGCTCATCACCGCACGTCCGATAATGGCATGCCCAATGTTTAGTTCGTGCATTTCCGGGATCCGCGCAATGGCTTTAACGTTATGGTACGTCAAACCGTGACCGGCATTCACCTTCAGGCCCAGACTGGCAGCAAAAGTCGCCGCTTTAGCAATACGCGCCAGTTCACTCGCCTGTTCAGCATCGGTTTTCGCATCAGCATAGCAACCGGTATGAATCTCAATGAACGGAGCGCCCACGTCGGCAGCCGCTTTAATTTGTTCTTCATCCGCATCGATAAACAACGAGACCAGAATTCCGGCATCAGCCAGTCGCTTGCAGGCATCGCGCATTTTGTCGCGCTGCCCCGCAACGTCCAGCCCCCCTTCCGTCGTGACTTCCTGACGTTTTTCCGGCACCAGGCAGCAAAAATGCGGCTTCGTCTCTACGGCGATAGCCAGCATTTCTTCGGTTACCGCCATTTCCAGATTCATGCGCGTATCCAGCGTCTGGCGCAGAATACGTACGTCGCGGTCGGTGATATGGCGACGGTCTTCACGCAGGTGTACGGTGATGCCATCCGCGCCAGCCTGTTCAACGATAAACGCTGCCTGAACCGGGTCCGGGTATGCGGTACCACGAGCATTACGTAAAGTGGCAATGTGGTCAATGTTGACGCCTAACAGTAATTCAGCCATGACAATCCTCGTTATTTTATTTTCGCTTCGGCAGAAACTGCCGGAATAATTCGCGGCTCTTTAAGGGCTTACCACCAAGATACGGCTTTAAGGCCATACGGGTAAAGCGTTTCGCAGCACGCAGCGTGTCAGCATCAGGAAATTCACGCGATTCAAGTGCTTTCAGATGGCGTCCGGTAAAGGTGCTGTTATCGATAACAACACTGGCGATAAATCCTTTTTCTTCCCGATAGCGGTAGGTCATGGTGTCATCTACCGGCTCGCCGCTGCCCGCACAGTGGGTGAAATCCACGCCGTAGCCCAGGTGGCCAAGTAAGGCCAGTTCAAAGCGACGCAGCGCCGGCTCTGGCGAACCTGTCGCGCCAGCCAGTGCCTGAATGCAGTTCAGGTAGTCGAAAAAGAGTTCAGAAAAACGGGTTTCATACTCAAGCACACGCGAGATGAGTTCATTGATGTACAGGCCGCTGTACAACGTGATACCGCTAAGGGGGAGTGCCAGAGATACGGCTTCCGCACTGCGCAAGGTTTTCACCTCACCACGGCCGCCAAAGCGAAGTAACAGCGGGGTAAAAGGCTGGAGTGCGCCTTTCAGGTTGGAACGTTTAGAACGTGCGCCTTTAGCGACAAGGCGCACGCGGCCAGACTCTTCCGTGAAGACATCCAGCACGAGACTGGTTTCGCTCCACGGGCGGCTATGTAAGACAAAGGCGCGTTGCCATCCTTCCATCATAATACTCGTCGTCTTTCAAGTTGCAGGTGCGTTGGCTGCGCCCGTTCACCCCAGTCACTTACGAGAGTAAGCTCCCGGGGATTCGCGGACTTGCCGCCTTCCTGCACCTCGAAAGCCATAGAGTATTAAAACTACTGGTCGTCGCCGTAACCGAGGCTGCGCAGCGCGCGTTCGTCATCGGCCCAGCCGGATTTCACTTTCACCCACAGTTCGAGGTGAACAGGCGCTTCGAACATCTCCTGCATGTCTTTACGGGCTTCAATGCCGATGGTTTTGATTTTGGCACCTTTATTACCAATCACCATCTTCTTCTGCCCCTCACGCTCAACGAGGATCAGACCGTTGATGTCGTAACCGCCGCGCTCATTAGAAATAAAACGCTCAATTTCGACGGTGACAGAATAAGGCAGCTCAGCACCCAGGAAACGCATCAGTTTTTCGCGGATGATCTCAGAGGCCATAAAACGCTGAGAGCGATCGGTGATGTAATCTTCCGGGAAGTGATGAATCGCTTCCGGCAGATGTTTACGCACGATGCCCGCGATAGTATCGACATTCAGTCCAGTTTCGGCTGACATCGGGACGATATCGAGGAAATTCATCTGGCTTGCCAGGAACTGCAGGTGTGGCAACAGATCGGCTTTTTCCTGAACGTTGTCGACTTTATTCACAGCCAGAATAACCGGCACCTTACCGTCACGCAGTTTGTTGAGCACCATCTCGTCGTCCGGCGTCCAGCGCGTGCCTTCCACGACAAAAATGACCAGCTCAACGTCACCGATAGAACTGCTTGCCGCTTTGTTCATCAGACGGTTGATGGCACGTTTCTCTTCCATATGCAGACCAGGGGTATCAACATAAATTGCCTGATACGCGCCTTCGGTATGGATGCCAACAATACGGTGACGAGTTGTCTGTGCCTTACGTGAGGTAATAGAAATCTTCTGCCCAAGCAGATTATTCAACAGGGTGGATTTGCCGACGTTCGGGCGACCGACGATGGCAATAAATCCGCAGTAAGTTTTCTCTTCGCTCATTCCAGCTCCAGTTTTTTCAACGCCTGTTCGGCGGCAGCCTGCTCAGCCTTACGACGGCTCGAACCTGTGCCAACCACCGGTTCACTCAGGCCGCTGACCTGGCAGTGGATTGTAAATTCTTGATCGTGCGCTTCGCCACGGACCTGCACCACCAGATAAGACGGCAGCGGCAGGTGGCGACCCTGCAAATATTCCTGCAAGCGCGTTTTCGGATCTTTTTGTTTGTCGCCCGGACTAATTTCGTCCAGACGCGTTTGATACCAGTTCAGGATCAGCTGTTCAACCGTCTGAATATCGCTGTCGAGGAAGACCCCACCGATCAACGCTTCGACGGTATCCGCCAAAATTGACTCGCGACGAAAACCGCCGCTTTTCAATTCACCCGGCCCCAGGCGTAAACATTCACCGAGGTCAAATTCACGGGCTAATTCAGCCAGCGTATTTCCACGCACCAGCGTGGCGCGCATGCGGCTCATGTCACCTTCATCCACACGTGGGAAACGGTGATACAGCGCATTCGCAATAACAAAGCTCAAAATAGAGTCGCCTAAAAATTCTAAACGCTCGTTATGTTTGCTGCTGGCACTACGGTGAGTTAATGCCTGCTGCAACAGCTCCTGATGATTAAAAGTGTAGCCCAGCTTCCGTTGAAGCCGATTAATTACGATGGGATTCATGCGATACCAATAAATGAATGCGTCAACAATTCAGCACACGAAACAGACCTGATATACACCCGTCATTAGAGAGACCAATGCTGTTTCGTGTGCCGTGGCAACCTGACGGTGCCAACCTAAAACTTCGGGGGAATATTCTATACACAACGACAAGGGATGTCGTTAGTCTGAGGGAATTAATCCAAGAAATAATTCACGCTGTCGTTATTAAGACGACAGCGTGAACAATTATCAGCAATTAGTGGATACCACCAATGCGGCTCAAACGAACGCCGGTTGGCCACTCACCTTCTTGTTTGTCGAAACTCATCCAGATTGCGGTCGCTTTACCTACCAGATTCGCTTCCGGTACAAATCCCCAATAACGGCTGTCCGCACTGTTGTCACGGTTATCGCCCATCATGAAGTAATGCCCCGGTGGAACGATCCAGGTGGCTAACTGCTGACCCGGCTGACGGTAATACATCCCCACCTGATCCTGCGCGATTGGCACCATCAGAATGCGGTGTGTTACCTCACCCAGCGTTTCTTTACGCTCGGTCAGGCGAATGCCGTTGTCTTTCGTTTCGTTCAGCGGAACTTCAAAGAAACCGCTGGTCGCTTCCCCGCCGTTACGACGAGCAAACGTCTGCACAAAATCGCTTGGCTGAACATCGGAATAGGTTACCGGCAGCGCGTTCTCACAAGCCTGACCAGAACTGCATCCTGGCTGAATAGTGACCTCTTTCGCCACCGGATCGTACGTCACTTTGTCTCCCGGTAAACCGACAGCACGTTTGATGTAGTCCAGACGTGGATCTTCCGGGTATTTAAATACCACGATGTCACCGCGTTTCGGGTGGCCTGTTTCGATTAGCGTTTTCTGATAAATAGGATCTTTAATTCCGTAGGCAAATTTCTCTACCAGAATAAAATCACCAATCAACAGTGTTGGCATCATCGAACCCGACGGGATCTGGAATGGTTCATAAATAAATGAGCGCACCACCAGCACAATAGCCAGTACCGGGAAAACGGATGCACCGGTTTCCAGCCAGCCCGGCTTAGGGGCCACTTTTTTCAGCGTCGCTTTATCCAGTGAATCGCCTGCAGCGGCCTGTGCCGCAGCCTGGCGCTCCCGGCGTTTTGGCGCGAAGACAAACTTATCTACGCACCATAAAATGCCCGTCACCAGTGTGGCAATCACCAGAATAAGGGCAAACATGTTCGCCATGCCAACTCCTTAAGATTATTTGCTGTCTTTACCGACATGCAGAATAGCGAGGAAGGCTTCCTGCGGCAGTTCGACGTTACCGATCTGCTTCATTCGCTTTTTACCCTCTTTCTGTTTTTGCAGCAGCTTTTTCTTACGGCTGATATCACCACCGTAGCACTTAGCCAGAACGTTTTTACGCAGCTGTTTAACTGTTGAACGCGCAATGATGTGCGTACCAATGGCCGCCTGAATTGCGATATCAAACTGCTGACGTGGGATCAGATCTTTCATCTTCTCGACCAGTTCACGGCCGCGGCTCTGGGAGTTATCGCGGTGAGTAATCAGCGCCAGTGCATCGACGCGTTCGTTGTTGATGAGAACATCAACACGTACCATGTCGGAGGCCTGGAAACGTTTGAAGTTATAATCCAGCGACGCGTAGCCACGAGAGGTCGACTTCAGACGATCGAAGAAGTCGAGGACCACTTCTGCCATTGGAATTTCATAGGTCAGCGCAACCTGGTTACCGTGGTAAACCATGTTGGTCTGTACACCACGCTTCTCGATACACAGCGTAATAACGTTGCCGAGGTATGCCTGCGGCAGCAGCATATGACATTCAGCAATCGGCTCGCGCAGTTCGTAGATGTTGTTCAGTGGTGGCAGCTTGGACGGGCTATCGACGTAGATAGTCTCTTTCGCGGTGGTTTCCACTTCGTAAACTACGGTCGGCGCGGTGGTGATCAGATCAAGATCGTATTCACGTTCCAAACGCTCCTGAATGATCTCCATGTGCAGCAGCCCCAGGAAGCCACAGCGGAAGCCGAAGCCCAGCGCGGTAGAACTTTCCGGTTCGTAGAACAGGGAAGCATCGTTCAGGCTCAGCTTACCAAGCGCATCACGGAAGTTTTCGTAGTCGTCGGAGCTGACCGGGAACAGACCCGCGTATACCTGCGGCTTCACTTTTTTAAAGCCAGGCAGGGGTTTATCCGCCGGGTTGCGCGCCAGTGTCAGGGTATCGCCTACCGGTGCACCGAGGATGTCTTTAATGGCGCAAACTAACCAACCTACCTCGCCACACTTCAGTTCGGTACGGTCAACCTGTTTCGGCGTAAAGATACCCAGGCGGTCGGCGTTGTAGACCTGACCGGTACTCATCACTTTGATTTTGTCGCCTTTACGCATGGTACCGTTTTTAATACGGACCAGCGAGACCACACCGAGATAGTTATCGAACCAGGAGTCGATGATCAACGCCTGTAACGGGCCTTCCGGGTCACCTTCCGGCGGCGGAATATCACGTACCAGACGTTCAAGAACGTCGGTCACGCCAACACCGGTTTTCGCCGAGCAACGGACAGCGTCAGCCGCATCGATACCGACGATATCTTCAATCTCTTCCGCCACACGCTCTGGATCGGCGGCTGGCAGGTCAATTTTGTTCAGTACCGGCACCACTTCCAGATCCATTTCCATGGCGGTATAGCAGTTAGCCAGTGTTTGCGCTTCAACACCCTGCCCGGCATCAACGACCAGCAGTGCGCCTTCACAGGCAGCAAGCGAGCGAGAAACTTCATAAGAGAAGTCAACGTGGCCCGGGGTGTCGATAAAGTTAAGCTGGTAGGTTTCACCATCAGATGCTTTGAAATCGAGCGTCACGCTCTGCGCTTTGATAGTAATACCGCGCTCACGCTCAAGATCCATCGAGTCGAGAACCTGCGCTTCCATTTCACGGTCAGACAGGCCACCGCAGATCTGGATAATACGGTCAGACAGCGTCGATTTACCGTGGTCGATGTGAGCTATGATTGAAAAGTTACGTATGTTCTTCATATAGTGTAATTATTGTGCCTTACGCCTGCCTGGGCAGGCTCTGAGAAGTCGCTGTTCTGAGCTTAACGTCTGTTTTAGTGAAACGCCGCATTCTACACTACATCGCCGAGGCGAGGAAATGTTCATAGAGCAAGGATAGCGGGAACTGGAAACAACTTTGCAAAGTCAGTGAAACTTTTGCCGGATGGCGGCATAAACGCCTTATCCGGCCTACTTCTGCATCTGAGGACGCTGTAGGCCTGATAAGCGCAGCGCCATCAGGCAAGGATATCACTGCTGGGTTTCGACGCGAATAAGATCGGGCGGGAGAGCAACGTTGAGAATAACCGGTTGCCAAGCTTCGCGCTCAGCAAGCTTACGGGAATATCCTCGCGCAATCAGGAATCCCCCCACGCCGCCCAGTATCGCCCCGCTGAGTGCGGCGATATCGCTGCCAAACAGCACCTGAAACAGCGCAGCAAAAATAAAGAGTCCCGCCAGCGGAGACATATACACCAACATCGCCGAGCCTAACAGACTCCCTTCGGCAATACCCAGTTCAACTTTTTGCCCTGGCGTCAGCGGTTCATCGCTGGGTACCACGATAGTATGCGTTGTTTGCGGCCCCAGTTTGTTCAGCACACGACTGCCGCATCCAGCCCGCGACGCGCAGCTGCTACACGATGCTTTAACATCGCAGCTGACCGTCGCCAGGCCATTTTGCCAGGAAACAACCGTTGCCCATTCTTTAATCATTGCGCGGCCCTGAACTTAATATTGTCCGCGATACGCTTTGCCGTTTGTGGCGGGAGCTCGCCCACAATGGTGATTTCGGCGTTATCCCGCACGGTAGTACTGACCGTTCGGCGTCCGGTGCGCAGCAGTTGATCGGCGCTGTTTTGCGACGCGCGGTTCACGTTCACAGAAAAACTGAACAGGCCATCAGAATACAGGCGCGATTCAATCGGCATGTTATCCATTGTCGGCAGTGGACGTCGGCTGCTGGAGACTTCACTGAATCCTTGTGGTAACCACGATGGACTCCAGTTGAAGTTAGTTTTCTCCCCCGCTGGAACAGACAGTAACGGCGGAAGATTTGCTTTCGCCAGCGTCTGCATGCTGTCGCTAACCCCGTTATTGACGGTAAAGGCGATAACGCGGAATTGTTCAAGCGTTTCGCCATCCCGATCGAGGAGATCGACACGCATTGGCAGCTTGGTTTCGGTGTCCATCCAGACGATGTAGCTGTAACGTGTACCGTCACGCGCGACCACGCGGATAACTTCACAGAGTCGGTCTGCAATACGCGTGCGGCCTACCGCGATAAAATCATAGTAGGGAGCAAGACGTTTAAAGTCGGTGTAAATCAGGGATGGCAGAGAATCAACGATATAGTCGCCATTCAGCGTGAATGGTTCGAGTCCTGGCTCAAAGTAACTAATTTCGTTGCCACGTTGCACCACTTCCCGGCGCGGTCCATCCATTTGCAACAACTGTGCAAGAGGACGGTTGTCCTGGCGGGCATGGCGATAACGTAGGGATTCAACGCCCTGCTTATTGATGCTGACAAATGACAGCTCATAGGTGAGCGACTGGCTGGCCAGATTCATCTGCTGCAACAACGCCCCGGACGCAGGATTGGCCGAGGCGTTTACAGAGAAGAACAGGCTACCAGCCACAAGTGACATGGCAAACCAAAGTTGCTTCATTACTGCGATTGCGTTCCTAAAGTTTGAATTCCTGGCACCTGGACAGCGGCTTGCTGTGTTTGCGCCTGCTCAAACTGAAGCTGTTCGGAGTGCAGTCGACGTTGCAGTTCGTAATCTTGCAACATGGCATTAATTCGACGACGCTGCTCCTGTACCTGCTGTTGCTGACCGCCACTGGCTGTCGCGTCAGAAGGTACACCCAGGCTCACCGGACTGGCTTTACCCATCATCGGTAATGTATTAAATACCGGCGTTTCGGGCTGCTGGGACGTTTCAGATTGTCCATTATAGTGCTGGACGCCAACAATAACTGCAAGTGATACACACGCGGCCACACCCATTTGGGTAAGCTGCGCGGCCCACGGACGCATTTTCTTCCAGAATGGCATTTTCTGCCACTGATGCGGTGCTGGCTGGGCCTCAGGGATCAATGGCGCCGCCTGACGTACTGGCTCATCTGCGATGGCAGCCATTACGCGGTCGGAAATATCGAAATGGAGAACGTCGGCGGTATCACCTCGCATAGAATCGCGAATCAGGTGATAACTCTCCCAGGTTTTTTGCATTTCCGGGTCATGAGTCAGCTCTTTGAGTAACTCAGTGTCCAGCGTTTCGCCATCCATTAAAGCGGAAAGTTTTTCTTTCTGCATGCCTAATACCTTTTCCAGTATCCCGCTATCGTCAACGCCTGATAAGCGGTTGAACTTTATTATCAATAGCTTCCCTCGCTCGGAAGATACGTGAACGCACCGTACCCACCGGACAATCCATGATAGCGGCTATCTCTTCATAGCTCAGGCCATCCAGCTCCCGCAAGGTTATTGCCATGCGTAAATCTTCCGGGAGGGACTCAATAGTTCGGAAAACTATCTGTCTCAGTTCTTCTGACAACATTAAGTTCTCAGGGTTCGAAATTTCTTTCAGTGCGCCGCCACTTTCGTAATTTTCTGCTTCAATCGCATCTATATCACTGGAAGGTGGACGACGCCCCTGAGCGACCAGGTAATTCTTCGCTGTATTGACTGCAATACGATACAGCCAGGTATAAAACGCACTATCTCCCCGGAACGAATCCAGCGCACGATAGGCCTTGATAAATGCTTCTTGTACAACATCGGGAACATCGCCCGAAGGTACATAGCGGGAAACCAGACTCGCCACTTTATGCTGGTAGCGAACCACCAGTAAGTTAAAGGCTTTCTGATCTCCCTTCTGGACCCGTTCAACCAGGACCTGGTCCGTTAACTGCTCGCTCATCCGAGGTAAAGTCTCCCCAAACCAAATTTCCACGCGCTTTCGAAACGCCACTCCATAAGCTTCACTATGAGCAAGCAAAAGCTTAGAGTGCTCAAGTTTCGTAAAGTTCCGTTACGCATTTGTTTTTGTTTGTCATGTTGTAGACAGGTCTTATCTCTCATTATAAGTCTACATAACCCGATCAACGCACTATCTGTATAGAAATGCCCATTTCACCGCTTGCAGAGTAACCCAACAGCCACTTTATTTCACCTCATAATCTGATGCTAACGGCCTGCTTCACAAAATATTTTTGCTCTTTCACTCCTCCCCATGCCTTTCCTCTATGTTTAGCCGTTGCAACACAGTTAAAAATAAAACGTGCAGTATCGCGCAATGTGGTGCTATGGTGACCAAACACTGTTTAGTAAATTAAACAAAAATCATGAATACGACTCCTGAATTATCCTGTGACGTGCTGATCATTGGCAGCGGGGCTGCCGGACTCTCACTGGCGCTACGCCTGGCTGAAAAACATCAGGTCATTGTCCTGAGCAAAGGGCCGGTTAGCGAAGGCTCGACATTTTATGCTCAGGGTGGCATCGCCGCCGTTTTTGATGAAACCGACAGCATTGACTCCCACGTTGAAGACACGCTGATTGCAGGAGCCGGTCTTTGCGATCGTCATGCCGTTGAGTTTGTTGCCAGCAACGCCCGTTCGTGTGTCCAGTGGCTGATTGATCAAGGCGTCTTATTTGATACTCAGGTTCAGCCCAACGGCGAAGAAAGCTATCACCTGACCCGAGAAGGCGGCCATAGCCATCGGCGGATCCTGCATGCGGCAGATGCCACCGGTAAAGAGGTCGAAACCACGTTGGTCAGCCAGGCGCAAAATCATCCGAATATTCGGGTGCTGGAACGCAGTAACGCTGTGGACCTGATCATCTCAGATAAAATTGGTCTACCGGGGACACGCCGGGTTGTTGGAGCATGGATTTGGAACCGGAATAAAGAGGCTGTTGAAACCTGTCATGCGAAGTCAGTCGTGCTGGCTACCGGCGGTGCTTCTAAAGTGTATCAATACACCACCAACCCGGATATTTCCTCCGGTGATGGGATAGCCATGGCCTGGCGTGCGGGTTGCCGCGTTGCCAATCTCGAATTTAACCAGTTTCACCCAACCGCGCTGTATCATCCACAAGCGCGCAATTTTCTGCTGACAGAAGCGCTACGCGGGGAAGGCGCGCACCTGAAACGCCCGGATGGCTCACGCTTTATGCCCGACTTTGACAAGCGCGGCGAGCTGGCTCCGCGTGATATTGTCGCCCGTGCCATCGACCATGAAATGAAGCGTTTGGGTGCTGACTGCATGTTCCTCGACATCAGCCATAAACCCGAAGAATTTGTCCGTCAGCATTTCCCGATGATTTATGAAAAACTGTTAGGCCTGGGTATTGATCTGACCAAAGAGCCGGTCCCCATCGTCCCTGCTGCACACTATACCTGCGGCGGTGTAATGGTTGATGACTTTGGCCGCACAGATGTCGACGGTTTATATGCAATCGGTGAGGTGAGCTATACCGGTCTGCATGGTGCCAATCGCATGGCGTCGAACTCGCTGCTGGAGTGTCTGGTGTATGGCTGGTCTGCAGCGGAAGATATTGACCGCAGAATGCCCTACGCCCGCGGCGTTAACGCCCTCCCAAGTTGGGATGAAAGTCGGGTAGAAAACCCGGATGAATTGGTTGTTATCCAGCATAACTGGCATGAGTTACGGCTATTTATGTGGGATTACGTCGGCATCGTGCGCACAACTAAACGTCTGGAGCGCGCCCTGCGCCGTATCACGATGCTACAGCAGGAAATCGACGAATATTACGCCCATTTCCGCGTGTCGAATAATTTGCTGGAACTGCGCAATCTGGTGCAGGTAGCCGAGTTAATTGTACGCTGTGCGATGATGCGCAAAGAAAGTCGGGGCCTGCACTACACGCTGGATTATCCAGAGCAGCTTCCTGAATCAGGCCCGTCCATTCTCTCGCCGTTAAACCATCACATAAACAGATAAAATGCCTGGGTCAGCGCCGTGTAGCCTTCAGAATAACGCTGGTCTGACCCACGGATAACCAGCCTGTCGCTAAAGCACTCCCCGGTCTGCGGGGAGAATGCCAGCAAAACCCGATGCGGTAACCGGGCTTCAGTTTCGGCGACATCCGTACGCAAACGCAAATGCCAGCCCATACTTAATGCCTGTTGGGTAAACGCGTTGCCAATTTGCTCCGGCAGCACCACACAAAAAAAACCTTCTTCGGTAATGCTGTCAGCCGCCAGCGTGAGCAATGCTTCGTGATCGAGCGTAGTCGTGTAGCGTGCCTGCTCGCGCTGCGGCGTGGCGCATTCCACACCCTGTTCATAATAGGGTGGATTGCTGATAATCAGGTCAAAACGTACGGTCTGACGCGGTACCCATTGCTGAGCATCCTCTGAATGCACCGCCACACGATGCATCCAAGGAGATTGCGCAATGTTTTCCTGCGCCTGCTGCGCAGCATCAACATCAAGCTCAACAGCATCTATGATGACGTTTTCGTCTGTACGTTGGGCCAGCATCAGCGCCAGCAAGCCACTCCCGGTACCAATATCAAGGATCCGTTTTACGCCGGCCACAGGAGCCCAGGCACCCAATAAAATACCGTCCGTTCCGACTTTCATTGCACAACGATCGTGTGCCACAAAAAACTGCTTAAAAGTAAACCCATTACGCCGAAGTACGGATGTAGACTGAGGCATGAAGAACAACCTTCCTGGGAAAAAAACGATAACATAGGATAAAAACAATACCTGAGAAGGTATATCCATACAAACAGATGAAGATTGCAGCCGTAACGTCTATAATCAGCGCCCCACTCAGAGGTAGAACATGACTGTAACGACTTTTTCCGAACTTGAACTCGATGAAAGCCTGCTGGAAGCCCTCCAGGAAAAAGGTTTCACTCGCCCGACCGCCATTCAGGCTGCCGCCATTCCGCCTGCGCTCGATGGCCGTGATGTACTCGGTTCTGCGCCGACAGGCACCGGTAAAACGGCGGCATATTTGCTGCCAGCGTTGCAGCACCTGCTCGACTTCCCGCGCAAGAAATCCGGTCCGCCGCGCATTTTAATCCTGACACCGACGCGCGAACTGGCGATGCAGGTTGCCGAACACGCCCGTGAGCTGGCAAAGAATACGCATCTGGATATTGCTACCATTACCGGCGGCGTGGCTTACATGAACCACATGGAAGTCTTTAGCGAAAACCAGGACATCGTGGTCGCCACCACGGGTCGCCTGCTGCAGTACATTAAAGAAGAAAACTTCGACTGTCATGCGGTTGAGACACTGATCCTCGATGAAGCAGACCGCATGCTGGACATGGGCTTTGCCCAGGACATCGAACATATCGCCGGTGAAACCCGCTGGCGTAAGCAAACTATGCTGTTCTCCGCCACGCTGGAAGGCGACGCGATCAAAGATTTTGCCGAGCGTCTGCTGGAAGATCCGGTCGAAGTCTCAGCGGATCCGTCCACCCGCGAACGCAAGAAGATCCATCAGTTTTACTACCGTGCCGATGATATCGAGCACAAAACTGCCATGCTGATCCATCTGCTAAAACAGCCGGAAGCGACCCGCTCAATTGTCTTTGTACGCAAACGCGAACGTGTGCACGAGCTGGCAGGTTGGCTGCGCCAGGCTGGCATTAATAACTGCTATCTCGAAGGCGAGATGGTGCAGATTAAGCGTAACGAAGCGATCAAACGCCTGACCGATGGTCGCGTGAACGTGCTGGTAGCAACTGACGTTGCCGCACGCGGGATCGATATTCCTGACGTCAGCCACGTGTTTAACTTCGACATGCCGCGCAGCGGCGATGCCTATCTGCACCGCATTGGCCGTACTGGTCGTGCCGGGCGGAAAGGTACCGCGATTTCACTGGTTGAAGCGCATGACCACCTGTTACTCGGCAAAGCGAGTCGTTATATTGACGAGCCATTGAAGGCACGCGTCATTGATGAACTGCGTCCAACCACGCGTGCGCCAAGTGAGAAGTCTAACGGCAAGCCATCCAAGAAAGTGCTGGCGAAACGCGCAGAGAAAAAAGCAAAAGAGAAAGAGAAGCCGCGGGTGAAAAAACGTCACCGCGACGCCAAGAATATCGGCAAACGTCGTAAACCGAGCGGAGCTGCTACCCAGCAGTCCGACAAAGAGTAAGCAGAATGCCGGGCCAGTCAGCCCGGCATTTTTTCATGTACAGCAAAGCTCTCTGTAATACATTCCATAAAAACCCGCATCGCCGGGCTAACGACTTTTCCGGCATGATGTGCGCACAATGCGGTAATCAGTTCAGGCTTTTCACTGAACGGCAACTCGATTAATTCTCCCGAGTGTAATTCCTTCTCAACGGTAAACCGCGGTAAAAAACTGACACCAAGATTCGCAGAGACACACTGCTTGATGCTTTCGATACTCCATAGCTCAATAGTATTCTCCAGCGTAATCTGTCGCTTACGCAGCAGACTTTCAAAACGCTGTCTAAAAATACATTGTGGTTCATTAATAATAAAACTGCAGGGAATATGCTGATTATACTGAGTGAAATCAACGTCCTGAAGAGCCGGAGAGGCGACCAGTGCCAGTGACTGTTCACCCAGTGACAGCATCTCAAGCACATCATCATTTCCCACCCGATAAAACACCCCCAGATCTACCTCATCACCCAGCAGAGCATCACGAATGACATAACAATTGAGCGATTGTAGGGACAACCGAACATCAGGAGCGCGTTGTTTAAAGCGCTGTAAAACCTGCGGCATTTTATAGGCCAGCAGCGTTTCTCCGGTTGCGACGCGGAGATCGCCGCTCGGCTGTGCATCTTGTTGCGCCGTCTGACGTATCGATGCCATCACGCGAGTCAGGTCATGTATATGTGGCATCAGCCGTTTCCCCTCACTGGTGAGGCACATCCGCCGGCCAATTTTTTCGAATAACTGTATTGAGAGTTCTTGTTCAAGCTGTTGAATATGAAACGTTACGGTTGATTGCGTACAGCAAAGCTTTTGTGAAGCCCGAAGGAATGAGCCCTCTTCCACTACCGTTTTTAGCGTAATAAACCGACGTAAATCCATCCTCACCAACCTATCGAAATTATCGAATTCAAGATGCAAAAACATTCATTTTTTTAAATGTTGTGTCTCGGGTACTGTCTGCTAAAACAGAGGAGATAACAAGTGACACCCATGCTTTTAAGTGCATTCTGGACCTATACATTGATTACTGCGCTAACGCCCGGCCCGAATAATATTCTCGCGCTGAGTGCGGCGACATCACATGGCTTACGTCAGAGCACACGTGTTCTGGCCGGAATGAGTCTGGGCTTTTTAATCGTCATGCTGTTGTGTGCCGGGATCTCGTTTTCGCTGGCCGTCCTGGATCCGGCTATCATTCATTGGCTGAGTTGGGCAGGGGCAGCCTACATTTTATGGCTGGCCATGAAAATCGCCACCAGCCCAGCCTCAAACGATAGTCTACAGGCGGAACCGATTAGCTTTTGGGCGAGTTTTGGTTTGCAGTTTGTGAACGTCAAAATCATTTTGTATGGCATTACTGCGTTATCCACGTTTGTGTTGCCATATACCCAGGATGCTTACTGGTTGATTGGTGTCAGTATTCTGCTGGCGCTGATTGGAACATTTGGCAATGCCTGCTGGGCGCTGGCGGGTCATCTTTTTCAGCGTATCTTCCGCCACTATGGACGGCAGCTGAATATCGTTCTGGCACTACTGTTGGTTTATTGTGCGGTGAGGATTTTTTACTAACGGATGTGAAAAGGCGGAAGATGCACTAACATCTTCCGCCTTCTGATTTTCTGCTAATCGGGGTTACTCCCCGCGAGCCTTACAGGCTCTCAGTAAAGGTACGAGCAATAACGTCGCGCTGCTGTTCTGGAGTCAGCGAGTTAAAACGTACTGCATAACCAGAAACACGGATGGTCAGCTGCGGATATTTTTCCGGGTGCTTAACTGCATCTTCCAGTGTTTCACGACGCAGAACGTTAACGTTCAGGTGCTGACCACCTTCTACACGAACTTCTGGCTGTACATCTACCGGTACTTCACGGTATTCGATTTCACCCAGTTTGCTGACGGCAACGACTTCATCAGCATTGAAACCTGCTTTCGCAACGATGCAGCGTGCTTCGCCTTTTTCGCTGTCCAGCAGCCAGAAAGAGTTCAGCAGGTCGTCGTTTGCAGCTTTAGTAATCTGGATACCTGTAATCATGTTGATGCCTCCCCGGCAAAATTATTTGATTTCGGTTGGCCTCATCCGGCCAATTGGTAAAACCATTGTTGCTTGAGTGTATATATACCCCTCACACACCCTTGAATCTTTGATTTAAATCAACAAAAACCACACATGAAAAGTGGTGATAGGTGGATTTTATTGTTTTACATCAACTTACACCATATGCGCAGGTAAACTTTTTACATAAATTTTCAACTATCTTTAAGGGGTAGCACGTTGAGAAGCGTGCAGAATTTTGCGCCGTTGAAAGAAGCAGTTAAGCTATGGGGATTGAAAAAATCGCAGGAGAGCGAGATGGCCACCGAATTAACCTGGCACGATGTGCTGGCTGAAGAGAAACAGCAGCCCTATTTTGTGAACACGCTGCATACCGTTGCCGGCGAACGCCAGTCAGGTATGACAATTTATCCGCCACAAAAAGATGTGTTTAACGCTTTTCGCTTTACTGAGCTTGGCGACGTTAAAGTTGTCATTCTGGGACAAGATCCATACCACGGTCCAGGGCAGGCCCATGGTCTGGCTTTCTCTGTACGTCCAGGCATCGCCACTCCGCCGTCATTACTGAACATGTATAAAGAGCTGGAAGCCACCATCCCGGGATTTACCCGTCCGACACATGGATACCTGGAGAGTTGGGCTCGTCAGGGGGTGCTGCTACTGAACACCGTTCTCACCGTTCGGGCGGGTCAGGCACATTCGCATGCCAGCCTGGGTTGGGAAACCTTTACCGATAAAGTCATTAGCCTGATTAACGAACATCGTGAAGGCGTTGTTTTCCTGCTTTGGGGCTCTCACGCCCAGAAGAAAGGGGCCATTATTGATGCACAGCGCCACCATGTGCTGAAAGCGCCGCACCCGTCCCCCCTTTCTGCCCATCGCGGTTTCTTTGGCTGTAATCACTTTGTACTGGCAAATGAATGGCTGGAACAACGGGGAGAAAAGCCGATCGACTGGATGCCGGTATTGCCGGCGGAGAGCGAGTAAAAAAATGCCAGCGAATCGCTGGCATTTCTATTATCAGGCTTTGTTCTGACGCCACCACTCCGCGAGCAGCACACCTGTCGCAACGGAGACGTTAAGCGTTTCTACGTTGCCAGTACCATCAATTGCAACGCACAGATCGTCTGCTGAGCAAGCTGCTTCAGGCAGAGCTTCACGTTCGCGACCTAACACCAGCACCATTTTTTCTGGCAGCGTGGTGTTAAATAGCGGCTTACCTTTGTCGCTTGAGGTCATGACGACGGTGTAACCCGCCTGGCGGAAATCATCCAGTACATCCACAATACTGTCGCCAGTAATGGGTTGTACGTGCTCAGCCCCCCCTTCAGCGGTACGGATAGCCGCACCTGATTCCAGTAATGCTGCGTCCTGTACTACTACGCCTTTTACGCCGAAGTGCGCACAGCTACGCATCATACCGCCCAGGTTATGCGGGTTTGCGATATCTTCCAGCGCCAGCACACAATCCTGCGCTCCGGCCTGAGCAACCCACTGCTTAACGGTAGTGCCGTTACGTTTTTTGATCAGGAAGCAAACACCGCCATGGTGCTCAGTACCAGACGCTTTCGCCAGTTCGGCCTCATCAACCACGTGATAGGCTTTGCGGTTTGCAGCCATCCAGCGCAATGCTTCTTTGAATCGCGGGGTGACGCTCTGAATAAACCAGGCGCGGACGATGGCGTCCGGGCGGCTCTGGAAAAGCGCCTGACACGCATTTTCGCCATAAACACGGGTTTCTTCCGCGCGCTGACGACGCAGTACTTCAGGATCGATAAAGCTCTTACCGCTGATGCCACCATGATCGGCTTTATCCGCAGTGTCATCATTCGGTGCGCGGGATACGGTACGCCACGGTGAATCTTCACGTCTGCGATCGCGTTCTACATCACGGTCACGACCACGTTCACGACCGCGTTCACTGTTCGGCCCCTTTCTGTCATCACGGGCAGGGCGACGACCGCCTTCGGCTCGGGAAGTACCGGGGCGACCGCCGCCTTTGCCAGTACGTGGATTTTGGGTGCGTTTATCCGAGTCATCGTCACTGCGGACGTACATCACTTTGACCTTGCCGTTTTTGTTCTTCAGTTCGTCGCTCATGTTTTTCTCCACCTGCTCTGCGCGAAGCGCGCAGATTACCCGATGTGCACGTCGTTAGCCATTATTTCATTTAAAAGCTAATGACTATTGTACTCATTGAATAAAACGCATTGTTGTTTAAAACAGTCTCTCCGATAATATGTAACATAATAGAAACATACTGGCGTCATTGCCGCGAAGTCCACCCTACTCATCCAGAGGTTAGTTATGAATACCGTTTGTACCAGCTGCCAGGCTATCAACCGCATTCCCGACGATCGTGTTCAGGAAGCGGCCAAATGCGGACGCTGTGGTCACGACCTGTTTGACGGGGAGGTGATCAATGCGACCGGTGAAACGCTGGATAAGCTGCTAAAAGACGATCTTCCGGTGGTAGTTGATTTTTGGGCGCCATGGTGTGGCCCGTGCCGTAACTTCGCACCTATTTTTGAAGATGTCGCGGAAGAGCGTAGCGGTAAAGTGCGCTTTGTTAAAGTGAATACGGAAGCCGAACGCGAACTCAGCGCACGTTTCGGTATCCGCAGCATTCCGACCATCATGATCTTCAGAAAAGGTGAAGTCGTCGATATGCTGAATGGCGCAGTGCCCAAAGCCCCGTTTGATAGCTGGCTTAACGAATCGTTGTAATCTCTGCGGGGCGCATCTTGTGCCCCGTTTTCACCTCTGCGACAATAGCGTTTTTCAACGTGTTTCCCCATGACCGATAACGCTGTTCTTCAGTTACGCGCTGAGCGCCTCGCGCACGCCACACGTCCTTTTCTTGCCCGAGGCAACCGCATTCGTCGCTGCCAGCGTTGTCTGCTACCGCTGAAACTCTGCCTGTGCGCAACATGGGTGCCTTCTCAGGCCAAAAGCCGTTTTTGTCTGATGATGTTCGATACCGAACCGATGAAGCCCAGTAACACAGGACGTTTGATTGCCGATATTTTACCCAATACTGCGGCTTTTCAGTGGTCTCGTACCGAACCACCGCAGGAGCTGCTTGATCTGGTGCAACATCCTGATTATCAGCCAATGGTCGTTTTCCCCGCGTCTTATGCCGGTGAAGAACGTAAAGTCATTTTCACACCGCCAGCCGGTAAACCACCGTTGTTTATCATGCTTGATGGCACCTGGCCGGAAGCACGTAAAATGTTCCGTAAAAGTCCCTACCTCGACAACCTGCCGGTGATCTCCGTCGATCTATCGCGCCTTTCCGCATACCACCTGCGCGGGGTGCACGCCGAGGGACAGTACTGCACTGCCGAAGTCGCCATTGCCTTACTGGATTTGGCAGGGGATACGCAAGCGGCTGAAGGCTTAAGCGCTCACTTCACGCGCTTTAAAACACGCTACCTGGCAGGAAAAACTCAACATCAGGGAAGCGTCACAGCAGACTCAACAGAAAGCGTTTAAAATCATTCGGTCACTGGAGTCATTAAGGAAGCCGATATGAGTCAACGTGGTCTGGAAGCGCTACTGCGACCGAAATCCATTGCCGTGATTGGGGCATCAATGAAGCCCAATCGAGCAGGATACCTGATGATGCGTAACCTGCTGGCAGGCGGGTTCAACGGCCCCGTTTTACCAGTGACCCCCGCCTGGAAAGCCGTGTTGGGCGTACTGGCCTGGCCCAATATTGACAGCCTGCCTTTTTCTCCTGACCTGGCCATTTTGTGTACCAATGCCAGCCGTAATCTGGCGTTACTGGAAGCACTGGGCGAGAAAGGCTGCAAAACCTGCATTATTCTCTCGGCTCCCGCGGCGCAGCATGCTGAGCTGCTGGCCTGCGCATCACGTTATAAAATTCGTCTACTGGGCCCTAACAGTCTCGGGCTTCTGGCCCCCTGGCAGGGACTTAACGCCAGCTTCTCCCCCGTTCCGATTAAGCGCGGTAAGCTGGCTTTTATCTCTCAATCCGCCGCCGTATCCAATACCATACTCGACTGGGCACAGCAGAGAGAAATGGGCTTTTCTTACTTTATCGCACTGGGCGACAGCCTGGATATTGATGTTGATGAACTACTCGACTACCTGGCGCGCGACAGCAAAACCAGCGCGATATTGCTCTACCTCGAACATTTAAGCGATGCCCGGCGTTTTGTCTCCGCTGCGCGCAGCGCATCGCGTAACAAACCTATTCTGGTGATTAAAAGTGGCCGTAGCCCCGCAGCACAGCGTTTACTGCATACCAGTGCCGGAATGGACCCAGCCTGGGATGCGGCGATTCAACGTGCTGGTTTATTGCGCGTACAGGACACTCATGAGCTTTTCTCGGCGGTCGAAACCCTGAGCCACATGCGCCCACTACGTGGCGACAGACTGATGATCATCAGCAATGGGGCCGCTCCCGCGGCGCTGGCATTAGATGAACTGTGGTCGCGAAACGGTAAGCTGGCCGCGCTGAGTGAGGAAACCTGCCAGAAATTACGCGATGCCTTACCTGCTCACGTGGATATCGCCAACCCACTGGATCTGCGTGACGATGCCAGCAGCGAACACTACGTTAAGACACTGGATATTTTACTCGCCAGTCAAGATTTTGACGCACTGATGGTCATTCACTCACCCAGTGCGGCAGCCCCCGGAACCGAGAGCGCACAGGCGCTAATTGAAGCCGTCAAACACCATCCGCGAGGTAAGTTCGTCTCCTTGCTGACCAACTGGTGCGGCGAGTTTTCATCCCAGGAAGCTCGCAGGTTGTTTAGTGAAGCCGGATTACCCACCTATCGTACGCCGGAAGGTACCATTACGGCCTTCATGCACATGGTCGAATATCGGCGTAACCAGAAGCAACTGCGAGAAACACCAGCCCTACCCGATAGCCTGACCGCCAACACCGCCGAGGCACATAATCTGTTACAGCAGGCGATTGCTGAGGGCGCGACATCGCTGGATACCCATGAAGTACAGCCGATTTTGCAAGCCTATGGTTTACACACTCTACCAACCTGGATCGCCAGCGACAGTGCGGAAGCCGTACACATCGCAGAACAAATCGGTTACCCGGTAGCACTGAAGCTTCGCTCTCCTGATATCCCACATAAATCAGAAGTTCAGGGGGTTATGTTGTACCTGCGTACGGCAACAGAAGTGCAGCAGGCTGCGAATGCGATTTTTGATCGGGTAAAAATGGCCTGGCCACAGGCACGTATCCACGGTTTGTTAGTACAAAGTATGGCTAACCGCGCCGGTGCTCAGGAGCTGCGCGTCGTCGTCGAACATGACCCTGTGTTTGGCCCGCTGATTATGTTGGGTGAAGGCGGAGTTGAGTGGCGTCCTGAAGAGCAAGCTGTTGTCGCATTGCCGCCACTCAACATGAACCTGGCGCGTTATCTGGTGATCCAGGGGATCAAAAACAAAAAGATCCGCGCTCGCAGCGCACTACGTCCACTGGAT
Organism: Citrobacter sp. Igbk 16; assembly: GCF_028069755.1. Taxonomy (NCBI): domain Bacteria; kingdom Pseudomonadati; phylum Pseudomonadota; class Gammaproteobacteria; order Enterobacterales; family Enterobacteriaceae; genus Citrobacter; species Citrobacter sp. Igbk 16. The sequence goes on from NZ_JANEWJ010000001.1 coordinate 356,636, forward strand.
ATCGCCGGGTTAAGCCAGCTTCTGGTGCAGGTCTCCAACCTGATCGTCGATTGTCCGGAAATTCAGCGCCTGGATATCCATCCTCTGCTGGCCTCTGCTGGGGAATTTACTGCCCTGGACGTCACACTGGATATTGCCCCTTTCACGGGCGATAACGAAAGCAGGCTGGCGGTACGCCCTTATCCCCATCAGCTTGAAGAGTGGGTCGAGATGAAAAACGGCGAGCGCTGTCTGTTCCGCCCTATTCTTCCGGAAGATGAACCCTATCTGCAGCAGTTCATTTCACAGGTGACGAAAGAAGATCTTTACTATCGCTACTTCAGTGAGATCAACGAATTCACCCATGAAGATTTAGCTAACATGACGCAGATCGACTACGATCGGGAAATGGCCTTTGTGGCCGTGCGTTGTCGTGATAACCACGAAGAGATCCTCGGCGTGACACGGGCTATCTCCGATCCGGATAATATCGATGCGGAATTTGCCGTACTGGTTCGTTCAGATCTCAAAGGGCTGGGTTTAGGTCGTCGGTTGATGGAAAAGTTGATTGCATACACGCGAGATCACGGACTTAGACGTTTAAATGGTATTACGATGCCAAACAATCGTGGGATGGTCGCCCTGGCCCGAAAACTCGGGTTTGATGTCCACGTCCAGCTCGAAGAGGGAATTGTTGGGCTAACGCTGAATCTGGCCCAATATGAGGAATCGTGAGTAAGGTACTGGAAATGTTGACCACATTCATGGGTACTGGTGGTATCATTGCCCGCTTATGTCGTCTGCAAAGCACAGAGGACCCTTCAATGAACAGAGAAGAAATGCACTGTGATGTTGTCAAAATTTAAGCGTAATAAACATCAACAACACCTTGCCCAACTACCTAAGATTTCTCAGTCAGTTGATGATGTAGATTTCTTTTATGCTCCCGCAAATTTCAGGGAGACTCTGCTGGAGAAAATAGCCAGCGCGACGCGACGGATCTGCATTATTGCGCTGTACCTGGAACAGGATGACGGCGGTAAAGGCATACTCGACGCGCTCTATGCGGCAAAGCGGCAGCGTCCTGAACTGGATATTCGGGTGCTTGTCGACTGGCATCGAGCCCAGCGTGGACGCATTGGTGTTGCGGCATCCAATACCAACGCTGACTGGTATTGCCGCATGGCGCAAGAAAACCCTGGTATCGATATCCCTGTCTACGGCGTGCCAATTAACACCCGCGAAGCGCTTGGTGTTCTGCATTTTAAAGGCTTTATCATTGATGATAGCGTCCTGTATAGCGGGGCCAGTCTGAACGATGTTTACTTACACCAACATGATAAATATCGCTATGACCGCTATCAGCTGATTCGCAACGTGAAGATGGCCGATATCATGTACGAGTGGGTTACGCAGAACCTGATGAATGGGCGCGGCGTTAATCGTCTTGATGATATCCATCGTCCTAAAAGTCCGGAAATTAAAAACGATATCCGCCTGTACCGTCAGGAATTGCGCGATGCCTCCTTCCATTTCCAGGGAGATGCGGATAATGAGCAACTGTCAGTCACGCCGCTGGTTGGGCTCGGTAAATCCAGTCTGTTAAATAAGACTATTTTCCACCTCATGCCCTGTGCGGAGCACAAACTCACCATTTGTACGCCTTATTTCAACCTGCCAGCCATCCTGGTACGCAATATCATTCAACTGCTGCGCGAAGGCAAAAAGGTCGAGATCATTGTCGGCGATAAAACGGCTAACGACTTTTTCATTCCGGAAGATGAACCCTTTAAGATCATCGGCGCGCTGCCCTATTTATATGAAATTAATCTGCGCCGTTTCCTGAGCCGGCTACAGTATTACGTGAATACCGATCAGCTCGTCGTACGCTTATGGAAAGACGATGACAACACCTATCATCTGAAAGGTATGTGGGTTGATGATAAATGGATGCTGCTCACCGGCAATAATCTTAACCCCCGCGCCTGGCGGCTGGATTTGGAAAATGCCATTCTTATCCATGATCCCCAGCAGGAACTGACTCCCCAGCGTGATAAAGAGCTGGAGCTTATCCGCACGCACACCACCGTCGTGAAACACTATCGCGACTTGCAAAGTATTGCTGACTATCCGGTGAAAGTGCGTAAGCTTATCCGTCGATTACGCCGTATTCGAATCGACAGATTAATCAGCCGTATTCTGTAATCAAAACCCCGTCCAGTGACGGGGTTTTTCCTATGGAGGTAACGGTGCGCCTGTGTATTCTTGCCAGTGTTTTGCTTCTTTCCGGTTGTAGTCACATGGCTAACGACAGCTGGAGTGGGCAAGACAAAGCTCAACACTTTATCGCCTCGGCCATGCTTGCCGCAGCGGGGAACGAGTATGCACAGCATCAGGGAAACAGCCGCGATCGTAGCGCAGCTATCGGTTTGATGTTCTCTGTCAGCCTTGGGGCATCAAAAGAGCTGTGGGACAGCCGCCCCGCTGGGAGCGGCTGGAGCTGGAAAGACTTTGCCTGGGATGTGGCGGGCGCATCAACCGGCTATGCCGTTTGGCAACTGGCACATCATTAGAGGCGTAAGCCTTTTCCCTTACTGTGTAACATCAGCGAAACCAGGAATGCGACCACCGCCATAGCAGTGACATACCAGAAGAATGACGTTTCCATGCCGACAGATTTTAGGGATAACGCGACATATTCAGCCGAACCCCCAAACAGGGCATTGGCTACCGCATACGATAATCCCACCCCCAACGCACGGACCTGCGCTGGAAACATCTCTGCCTTCAGTATCCCGCTGATGGAGGTATAGAAACTGACGATCAACAAGGCGCACATCACAAGGACAAATGCCACAAACGGAGAACTCACATTTTGCAGCGCAGACAGAATAGGTACAGTGAAAATCGTCGCCAGCGCACCAAAACATAGCATTGAAGTCCGTCGGCCTATTTTATCTGACAACGCACCGAACAGCGGTTGTACCAACATAAACACGCACAATGCGGCCGTCATAATGCCGCTGGCCACGTTGGCATGCATACCCGCCGTATTAACCAGATATTTCTGCATGTAGGTCGTAAACGTATAAAAACACAGAGAACCAGCAGCGGTAAAGCCAAGTACCATGACAAAGGCTTTGCGATTACGCCACAACCCTTTCAGAGACCCCGCTTCTTTCAACGCACGGACATCCTGTTTTGATGTTTCATCCAGTTGACGACGCAGCCACAATGCCACAATAGCTAACACAGCTCCCAGTGCGAATGGAATACGCCAACCCCATGCTCTTAGCGCTGAGTCTTCCAGGGTTTGCTGTAATATGACCACAACCAGCAATGCCAGTAACTGCCCGCCGATTAATGTCACGTACTGGAATGAAGCATAAAAACCTTTCTTACCTTCAACGGCTACTTCACTCATGTAAGTCGCGCTAGTACCGTATTCTCCACCAACGGACAGCCCCTGGAATAATCTGGCCAGCAGTAATAGTGCGGGAGCCCAGGTGCCAATCGTCTCATATCCAGGCAGACAGGCGATCACCAGCGATCCCATGCACATCATGCAAACAGATAACAGCATGGACTTTTTACGTCCGTGTTTATCTGCAATACGACCAAAAAGCCATCCCCCGATTGGCCGCATCAGAAACCCTGCAGCGAAAACTCCGGCGGTTTGTAACAATTGAGTGGTGGTATTTCCGGAAGGAAAAAAAATGTGGGCAAAATAAAGGGAACAGAAAGAGTAGATATAGAAATCAAACCATTCGACCAGATTCCCTGACGATGCACCAACAATTGCCCATATACGACGACGGGTGTCGCCATCTGCCAGCGCCCCGTTCTCAGTTACACTGCTATCAGCCATTAGAATTGTACCCCTGCCAGGATCTTATGAATCTATCAATGATGTTTTGCGTCTGTTTTAGTAAATTAAATGTTATATAATTGTTATAATTTATTATGAGAGATAGATCACGATTTTAATTAGCAGGGAAAGGATTAAGAAATGTTCGGGGGAAGAGAACCTGGTTGGCTGTCAGAAATAGCACAGGCCTTTGTTGGCCGGATAAAGCGTTCACGTCGCACCTGGCGATGTGCCACCGGGAATGTCTGATGGTCCAGACAGTTGTAGGCCGGATAAGGCGATACGCCGCATCCGGCAAAATGCCATCGGGAGTGCCTGATGCACTGCGCTTATCAGGCCTACAACATACATTCAGTCCGGTGCATCCGGCGGTTTTCACCCCGCACAGACGCAAAAAAGCCCATCCGGCAGGATGGGCTTCTTCACTTATTTGATGCCTGGCAGTTCCCTACTCTCGCATGGGGAGACCCCACACTACCATCGGCGCTACGGCGTTTCACTTCTGAGTTCGGCATGGGGTCAGGTGGGACCACCGCGCTACAGCCGCCAGGCAAATTCTGTTTATCAACACACTTTTAGCATGTCGATGTAATCTGTAATCAAGCTGAATCTTGTGTCTGTCTTTCGCCAAAACATCTTCGGCGTTGTAAGGTTAAGCCTCACGGTTCATTAGTATCGGTTAGCTCAATGTATCGCTACACTTACACACCCGACCTATCAACGTCATCGTCTTTAACGTTCCTTCAGGAGACTTATAGTCTCAGGGAGAACTCATCTCGGGGCAAGTTTCGTGCTTAGATGCTTTCAGCACTTATCTCTTCCGCATTTAGCTACCGGGCAATGCCATTGGCATGACAACCC